>CACJSY010000003.1 GCA_902596205.1 uncultured Pelagibacteraceae bacterium | reverse complement strand
TAGGCGGAACAATGCGCTTAGGAAGTTACGATGCAAGACTTAAAAAAGACACAAAAATAAGCAAAATTTATAATTCATTGAAAATACAAGAAAGACATCGTCATAGATATGAAGTTAATATTAACTATATGAAAGATTTTGAAAATAAAGGAATGATTTTCTCCGGTTTGTCTCCAGATAATAAATTACCTGAAATTATAGAATTAAAAGACCACCCATGGTTTATTGGAGTTCAGTTTCATCCTGAATTTAAATCTAGACCTTTATTGCCACATCCTTTATTCTCATCATTTATAAAGGCCGCAAAAATCAACTCGAAAAAATGAACAATCATAAAGTAAAATGCTCTAATTTTGAGATTGCTAATGATAAACCATTTACTTTAATTGCCGGGCCATGTCAGTTAGAGAATGAGAAACATGCAATGAAGATTTCTTCCGAGCTTAAAAAGATGACAAGTGATCTTGGAATAAACCTAATTTATAAAACTTCTTTTGATAAGGCAAATAGAACTAGTCTTAAAGGTAAAAGAGGTATCGGCCTTGAAAAATCACTTCCTATTTTTGATAAAATAAGAAAAGAGGTTGGAGTGCCTGTTTTGACTGATGTTCATACAGCTGAGCAATGTGCTATAGTTTCAAAACATGTCGACGTTTTACAAATTCCAGCATTTTTATGTCGTCAAACAGATTTACTAATCGCAGCGGCTAAAACAGGTAAAATAATTAATGTAAAAAAAGGTCAATTTTTAGCACCATGGGACATGGCTAATGTAATAAAAAAAATTGAGGACTCGGGTAATAAGAATATTTTGATTACCGAAAGAGGAGCTAGTTTTGGATATAATACTCTTGTAACAGATATGAGATCTTTACCGATTATGTCTAGGTTTGGATTTCCAATTGTTTTTGATGCCACTCATTCTGTGCAACAACCTGGAGGAATGGGTGAAAAAAGTGGTGGGCAAAGAGAGTTCGTTCCTTATCTTGCTCGTGCAGCAATTGCTGTTGGTGTCAGTGCAATTTTTATGGAAACGCACGAAGATCCAGATAATGCACCCTCAGACGGTCCAAATATGGTTCCATTAAATGAGGTAAAACCATTGTTAAAAAAATTAACTGAAATTGATAAATTAATTAAATAAAAGGAATGGCAAAAATTACAAATGTTAAAGGTCGACAAATTTTTGATAGTAGAGGTAATCCTACAGTAGAGGCAGAAGTTTTTTTTAGAAAATGGTATTTCTGCATCATCAATATCTCCATCAGGCGCTTCAACAGGTGCATTTGAAGCGCATGAATTGAGAGACAAAGATTTGAAAAAATTTTTAGGAAAAAGTGTAAATAAAGCTGTAGAAAATATTAATAAAAAAATATGTACTCAATTAAAAAACTTATTAGCGAACAATCAAGAACAAATTGATAAAGTTTTATTAGAACTAGATGGCAGCGAAAACAAAACTAATCTAGGTGCTAACGCTACTTTAGCAGTTTCTTTAGCCTATGCTAAATGTTCGGCTATTGAAAATCAAATCTCTCTTTTCAAAAATTTAGGTAAATCTTACTCTCTTCCTATTCCTTTGATGAATATTATTAATGGTGGAGTACATGCAGATAATGATTTAAATATTCAGGAATTTATGATTAGGCCTGACTCTGCAAAAAACTTTATGGATGCTATAGAAAAGTGTTTTCTTGTGATCCAAAATCTTAAAAAATTATTAAAATCAAAAAAAATGCTAACAAATGTGGGTGACGAAGGTGGTTTTGCACCATCTATTAATACCAATGAAGAGGCTCTAGAACTAATAGTTCAAGCAATCGAAAAATCAGATTTAAAACCAGGAAACGATATTGTAATTTGTTTGGATGTTGCTGCAAACGAGCTCATAAATGATAAAGGGGAATATTCGATACAATCGAAAACTTTTACCTCAGTAGTCGACGTATTAAATTACTACCAGAAATTAACATCTAAATATCCAATTAAATCTATTGAAGACCCTTTTGCAGAAGATGACTGGGAGTCTTGGAAGAAAATGACTAATATCTTAGGTAAAAAAATTCAAATAGTTGGAGACGATTTATTTGTAACTAATACTAAAAGATTAAAAAAAGGAATTTTAGAAAAATCAGCAAATAGTATTCTTGTAAAGCCTAATCAAATAGGAACTTTAACGGAGACACTAGAGGTAATTGAAATGGCAAAAAAAGCAAATTTCAATACGATTATTTCACACCGATCAGGTGACACGGAAGATACATTTATAGCTGATTTGGCCGTAGCTACAATGTCTTCCCAAATAAAAACCGGGTCTCTTGCTCGCTCTGAAAGAGTAGCCAAATACAATAGATTATTGCGCGTCGAAGAAGAGCTTGGCAACCAAGCTAAAATGGCTAGAATCTAATCATGAATTTAATTGAGAGTTTAAAAAGAAAAAAATTTCTTTTATTTAATATTTTTTTTACTTTATACATCGGTATAAATTTTATTGGAGGTGAACGAGGATTAATTTCATTCCTAGATAAGAAAAGTACCTATGAACTACTTAAAGAGAAGGATAATAAATTGACAACAGAATTAAAAAAGTTAGATAAAAAAATTTTTTTAATAAATAAAAATGATCCAGATTATTTAGATTTGCTTTATAGGCAAAAATTTAATTTTGTAATTGAAGATGAAATAATCATCAAATTAAAATGAATGAAAAACCACGACATCCAGAAAAAGTAAATAAACCAAATAATCCAATCAAAAAAAAACCAGAGTGGATTAGGTCTAAAATAATAGACTCAAAAGTTTTTTTTCAGACTAAACAAGTTGTAAATCAAAATAACCTTGTGACTGTTTGTCAGGAAGCTAATTGTCCAAATATCACTGAGTGTTGGAGCAAAAAACATGCAACGTTTATGATTATGGGTGACACTTGCACTAGAGCGTGTGCATTTTGTGACGTAAAAACTGGCAAACCAACAGAGCTAGATATTTTTGAACCAGCAAAAATTGCTAAAGCTGTTCAAAGTTTAAATTTAAAACATGTTGTAATTACATCTGTAGATAGAGATGATTTGCATGACGGTGGTTCAGATCATTTTTACAAAGTTGTAAAAGCTACTAGAGATAAAAATCCTGAAACGTCTATTGAAGTTTTGACACCAGATTTTTTAAGAAAAGGAGACGCCTATAAAAAAATATTAGAAGCTGACCTAGATGTTTTTAATCATAACATAGAAACAGTTCCAAGACTTTACACAACCGTAAGACCCGGAGCTCGTTATTTCGCTTCATTAGAACTTTTGAAGAATTCAAAAAAATTTAATAAAAAAGTTTTTACTAAATCTGGAATAATGGTTGGTTTAGGTGAAAAAAAAGAGGAAGTCATTCAAGTTATGGATGATCTTAGATCAGCTGAAGTTGATTTCATTACTATTGGGCAATATTTACAACCCTCTCCCAAACATCATCCTTTACATCGTTACTATCATCCAGAGGAATTTAAAGAGTTCGAGCATATTGCAAAGACAAAAGGGTTTTTACTAGTATCTTCATCACCTTTAACAAGATCTTCTTACCATGCTGATGAAGATTTTAGAAAATTACAGGATGCAAGAAATAAACAGCTTGAATGTCGTCCGCATCAATAAAAAAGATAATACCTTGTAAAAAAGAACAACTTGTCGAAATGGTTCTAGATATAGAAAAATATCCAGAATTTGTTCCTTGGTGTATTGAAGGTAAAATCTTTGATAAAAACGAAAGTGTAGATTTAATTACTTTTAACGGTGATTTAAAAGTTGGTAAAAGTATTTTAAACGAAACTTTCTCAAGTCACGTATCTTATTATAAGGAAAAAGATACCATTATAGTAACTAATCTTGATGGACCATTAAAACATCTTAAAAATGAGTGGAAATTTAAAGAAGTAAACAATTCGACACAGTTGGAATTTTTTATTGATTTTGAATTGAAAAATCCAATTTTGAATGGAATAATGAAAAAATCTTTTGAGCTTGGTCTAAATAAAATTGCCAAAGCTTTTGAAGAGAGAGCAATTAAATTGTATAAATAATGTTTACAATATCATCATTATTAATTTTATTTATTTTAACTTTTAAATTCTTATCTTCATACATCAAAACAATCAGAACAGGTGATCCAAATGAAACTAACTTAACTTATTGGATGTTTTCGTATGACTTTAAATCTCAAAATAAAGAGTGGGTGCCTGAAGATAAAAAATTATTAAAGAGGAAAAGAGCCAGGAATTTTTTAGTTTTTTTACTTTATATTATAGCTTTCAGTATTTTCTTACTACTTAACAGTTTTACTGCCCATCTTTTAGATGTAATCGTTAACCCTGAGTTTAGCTATCCTGTTTAATCAGTCGTGTTAATAAATTTAAAGACTTTTTTACAGTTTGTTTTTGAATAAAAATTCTTCCTTTATTCTTAAAATTACATTTGTTAATAACAACCTTTTTTCCAATCCTAATTCCAATATAAACCAAACCTACTGGTTTTTGTTTAGATCCTCCTTTAGGACCAGCAATTCCCGTTATTGAAATACAGACTTTTGATTTACTAATTTTTCTTAGGTTATTAACCATAGCCAAACAACATTGAACACTAACAGCTCCATATTTTTTTATTATTCTTTCAGGAACTTTTAATATATTTATTTTGGCCAGATTTGAGTAAGTGATTAATCCCATATTAAATACTTTAGATGACCCGTTTACAGAGGTAATAGCGCTGGACAGCATCCCTCCGGTACATGACTCCGCAATTGCAAGTTTCATCTTTTTTCTTTTAATTAGTAAAATTAACTTTTTATTTAAACTCATTAGAAAAACTTTGATTTAATTACCATAAAGATTATCAATGTAAGGACAACATATAGACCTGCAACTACATCGTCTATTATTACTCCAAAACTATTTTTAAATTTTTTATCAAAAAAACTGACTGGAAAAGGTTTTTTAATATCAAAATATCTAAATAAAATAAAAATATATAGATAAAATAACATTGACTCTTGTGGGCCTTTTGAAGTTCCGTGTGCAACTTCATAAAGATAAATTGGAATAGATTGTCCAATAAACTCATCTACAACAATTTCTTTAGGATCCTTGTCTTTATTATGTTTTATATATTCAGATACTGCATAAAATGAATATATAAAAACTAAAAATAAAATTAATAATATAATAGTGTTAGATAGATTAATTATATGAAATAAGCTGTATAAAAAAATAGTTGTAATTAAAGAAGTTATAGTGCCTGGGGCAAATCTAAAAGACCCTAGGCCTAAACATGTGACAAATAAATAATTTATAGTTTTAATCATATTTAATTACTGAGCATATAACTTCACACGCTATTGCTTTTTCTTTTCCTATAACACCTAATTTTTCAGTTGTTTTCCCCTTTATATTTATTTGATCTTTAGAAATTTCACAAAGTTGAGCAATGTTATCTATCATTATTCTTTTTAAATTTTTGATTTTAGGTGTTTGAGCAATAATATTTATATCAATATTATTTATAAAATATCCTTTAGAATTGATTTGTTTTATTACTTCCTTAAGTAAAATAGTGGATCTTACATTCTTAAATCTTTTACTTTTGTCTGAAAACATTCGACCAATATCACCCATCATACATGCACCTAAAATTGCATCAGTAATTGAATGAAGAACTGGATCACCATCTGAATGCCCTAATGTTCCTAACTTAGATTTTATTTTTAAACCTGCTAAAAAAAGTTTTCTATTAGGAACTAGTCTATGAACATCAAATCCAATCCCGACAGTTTGTTTAGATTTAAAAATATTTTTTAAATTTTCAAAATCAGACTTTTCTGTAATTTTAAAATTATTTTTTTCACCCTCAATAAACTTAACTTTGTTAAGATTCATATATAAAGAAATATCGTCATCTTTATATTTTTCAAAGTTAGTTTTATGCAAATGATATATTTCTTTTAAATTGAAGGCTTGGGGCGTTTGAGTTAAAAATAAACTGTCTCTTTTCTTCCCAACTATATATTCCTCTTTGCTTGAGTCTATTATTTGTTTAATTGCATCTTCGACTTTTATTATCGGGACCACAGCTCTAGCTTTGTTCATATTTTTTAAAATTGAGCTTAATAGTTTTTTCGAAAAATTAGGTCTTGCAACATCGTGTATTAAAACTTTAGATATTTTTTTTTGATTAACTAAATATTTTAACGCGTTGAAAGTAGATTGTTGTCTACTTTTTCCTCCAAGAACTAATTTTACATCTTTAAGATTAAGTGATTTGACTCGTTTTGAGTCTTTTTTATTGTAAACTAGAACAATCTTTTTAATTTGTTTAAATTTACGTGCTTTATTTATGTTGATTTCAGTTAATGATTTGCCTGCTATTTTTTGATAAGGTTTGCCAATATTAGACCTAAATCTATGGCTATTACCTCCTGCAAGAATAATTAAACTAAAACTCATGGTATAAACTTATATTATATTTATATAGATATTTAATGCTTATTTAGATGTTTAAGATTATAAAAAATTTCAACTGGATTATTTTATCCTCATTTTTATGTATTTTTATGGGGATCGTAACATTTTTAACCTTTATAAACGAAGGATTTGTTGCCTTAACTGACCAAAATTTACAAACACTATTAATAATTGATATTTTTCTATTATTAATTTTTTTTACTTTAATTTTTAGAAATTTTTATAGATTTTACTACACTGGAAAAAAAAATAAAAAAGGATCTCAAACTAATCTAAAATATATTTCTATTTTTTCTTTATTTACCGTTATACCTTCTCTAATTGTTGCAATTTTTTCTCTTTTTATCTTTAATTTTGGAATTCAAAATTACTTTGATAAACAAATTACTAAAGCAGTAAATAACTCGTTTGATGTAGCAAAAAATTATTTAGAAGAGAGTAAAGAAAATGTTTTATCCGATGTAATTTTAATGAGTGTTGGTTTAAATCGAGCTTCAAGTTTTTATTATTCAAATCCTAATAGATTTAAACAAATTGTAAAATCAGAAAAAATTTTAAGAAGAGTCGACGATGTTTATTTAATTGATAGTCTTGGTAATATTTTACTTTCTGACGTAAGGGATATTACAGAGGAATTAGTGATACCTGCTGACGAGGATTATAATCAAGCCTTAGAAGGTAAACCTGTATTTATTACTGATAATTTAGAAAATAAAACTACGGTTATGACTAAACTTACATCTTTGGTTGATACATACTTATATATTTCAAGGAATATTGATCCTGAAATTTTAAGATACTTAAATGAAACCGAACAAGCTGTTAGTTTTTATTACTCGGTAGAAAATAGCCAAACAGGTATAAAAGTTACTTTTGCAATTATTTATATAATTGTTGTTACTTTGCTATTATTCTTATCAACATCTATAGCTATCACTTTTGCTTCACGACTAACAAAACCGATAATTAATTTAATTGGGGCATCAGACTCAATAAGCAAAGGAGCTCTGGATGTAAAAGTTCCTGAGTTAGAAACTGATGAAGAATTTAAACAATTAAATCATAATTTTAATCAAATGATAGAAAGATTAAAAGAGCAACAAGATAAACTACTTATCACAGAAAGATATGAGGCTTGGGAAAGTGTTGCAAGAAAGTTAGCGCATGAAATAAAAAATCCTTTGACACCAATTCAGTTATCAATTGATAGTCTTAGAGAAAAATACAAAGATAAGCTTACACGTGAAGGAAAAGACTTTGAAAAATATTTAGAGACTATTAATAGACAGATTAAAGATATTGAAAAATTAGTTAATGAGTTTTCAAACTTTGCTAGGATGCCGAGACCTATTTTAAAAAAGGTAGATATTGAAAAATTAATCAATAAATCTTTAGATTTCATAAATCTAACATCTAAAAATTCAATAAATTTAATAAATAAATCTAAGAAAAAATTTATTTCTGGAGATGAAGATCAACTTAATAGAGTTTTTATCAATTTAATTAAAAATTCAGAAGAGGCTTTTCTAGATAGAATGCAAAAAGAGCCCAATTTTAAAGGAAATATTGACATAGAAATAGATGATAATAATGACTATATATCCATTAGAATAAAAGATAATGGCACAGGTATTTCAGACTCTAAAAAAGCAATGACGCCTTACTTTACCACAAAAAAAACTGGAACAGGTTTAGGACTGCCAATAGTTACAAAAATTATTAATGAACATTCTGGTAAGTTTTCAATAAAAAATAAAAGTAATAAAAGTGGTACAATAGTTACAATATCATTACCTAAATATGTATAAAGAAGTTTTAGTTATTGACGATAATCCAGATATAAGATTTCTGATTTGTAGTATCTTAGAAGAGCAAAACTTTAAAGTGCGCTCTGCAGCTAATTATGATCAGGCTGTTCTAGAAATAAATAAGCGATTACCTGATTTAGCAATTATAGATATTAAATTGGATAAACCAGATAGAGATGGAATTGATTTATTAAAATTAGTAAACCAAAAAAATAGACTTATACCGGTTATAATGATTTCTGGGCATGCAACAGTTGCAATAGCAGTAGAGGCAATTAGGCTAGGAGCTTATGAATTTATTGAAAAGCCATTTTCAAAAGAAAAAATAATAAATTATGTAAATAGAGGACTGGAGTCTGCTGCTCTCAAGAAGGAAAAAGATATTATTGAAAATAAATTGTTTCATTCATTCGAACTTATTGGAAAGAGTCCAGCCATCCTTAAAGTTAAGAAAATTATTGATAAACTGTCAACTTCTGAAAGTAGAGTTTTAATTTCTGGACCTACAGGCTCTGGAAAAGAATTAGTAGCTAGAAAAATCCATAAAAATTCTTCGAGAACTAAAGAACCGTTTGTAATAATAAATGCTGCATTATTGAAAGAAAAAACTTATGAAAAAGAATTATTTGGAGAAGAGTTTGAAGACGGTAATATATCTTTTGGATCATTAGAGCGGGCTAATCGAGGAACACTCTTAATAGATGAAGTATCGGAGATACCTTTTGAAACTCAAGCAAATGTCCTAAGAGTTTTAATAGATCAAAAATTTAAACGAGTAAATGGATCAAAAGATATTAATGTAAATATTAGATTAATTTCATCAACTTCTAAAAATTTGGATACTTTGGTTAAAGAAGGTAAATTTAGGGAGGATCTTTATCACCGTTTAAATGTAATGCCGGTTGAGCTTGCGTCTCTCTCATCAAGAACAGAGGATATACCTTTATTGATTGAATATTTTAAGTCCAAACTTTCAGAGATTAACGGTGTACAAAAACCTGATATTGATATCAAAAACGATAGCTTATACACATACAATTGGCCAGGAAATGTAAGAGAATTAAGAAATTTAGTGGAGAGAATAACCATTTTGTCATCTAACGAGAGCAAACAAAAAATTAATCAAGTAATTGATGATGTTTTAAATCCATCGTCAAAAGTAGAGGATAATAAAAATATTTTAGAGCAATCATTTCAATCTCCACTAAAAGAAGCTAGAGAAAACTTTGAAAAGGAATACTTAATCACACAGTTAAAAAAGCACCATGGGAACATTTCTAAAACTGCAGATTTTATAGGAATGGAGAGATCTGCTCTGCATAGAAAATTAAAATCTTTAGGAATTAAGGGCCTCAATTAAAAATGAATATAATCATATGTGGAGCCGGTAAGGTTGGCTTTTCGATAAGTAAACAATTATCCGCTCAAGGTCACTCAGTGACAGTCATCGATCAATCTTCTGATGATATTAAAAAAATAAATGATACCCAGGACGTGAAAGGTGTTGTTGGTAGAGCAAGTTTACCTTCAGTATTGGAGAATGCTGGCGCCGAAAAAGCAGACATGATTATTGCGGTAACTAGAAACGATGAAACTAATATGATTGTTTGTCAATTAGCTAGCTCTTTATTTAATGTATCAAAAAAAATTGCCAGGATTAGAACAAAGGACTTTTTAGAAGGAAAATGGGGAAAGTTATACAATAAATCTAACATACCTATAGATGTCATCATATCCCCTGAACTTGAAGTAGCTAAATCATTGTATAGAAGATTAGAAGCACCTGGTGCACTTGACAACGTTCCATTTGGCAAAAATAAAGTTAAGATGCTAGAAATTGCTATCGAAAAAAATTGTCCAATTAAGAATATCCCTTTAAAAAAACTAACAGAAAAATTTCCAGATTTTAAAGCAAATATATTAGGCGCACTTAGAAAAAATAAATTTATTTATCTTAAAAAAGATGATCAAATGCTAGAAGATGATAATGTTTATGTAGTAGTGAGTAGTGATCAATTAAATCCAATATTAAAAGCATTTGGCCATGAAGAGAAAATTGCAAAAAACGTATTAATTATAGGAGGTGGAAATATTGGTTTACATTTAGCTAAAATGTTGGAGGAAAATTTTGAGGACGTGCGAGTTAAAATAATTGAAATAAATAAACAAAGAGCAGAGGAAATTGCTAATGAGCTTTCTTCTTCAATTGTAATAAATGGCGATGCTTTAGATGAAGAAATTCTTAAAGAAGCAAACTTAGAGGGATCGGAAACAGTTTTAGCCTTAACTAATGATGATGAAAATAATATGATGGCATGCGTATTGGCAGAAAAAACAGGACTAAAAAAGAGAACAATTGCAATCGTTAATAAAACTAATTACAATCTTTTACAAGATTCACTTAACATTGATGATTTGGTTGACCCACGTATGACCACGGTTTCAAGAATTATGGAACATGTACATAGAGGTACGATTGGCAATGTTTATTCACTTTTAGATGGTGCATACGAATGTATTGAAGCAAAAATATCTGAAAAATCAGAATTAATTAATAAAAAGATACGTGACTCAAACTTGCCTGAAGATATAAGGATCGGCGCTATTATAAGAAAAGATAAAGTTATAATTCCAAGATCTAATTTTATTTTTGAAAAAAATGACTCTGTTGTGTTTTTAGCCAAACGAGAAGAGTTAAAGGCAGTTGAAAATATTTTTAGTGTTGGCGCTATCTAGATTTAATGAATTTAAAAGGTATAAGTTTTTATTTAAGTTTAATTTGTTTTCCAATAAGTATTCTTGCTTTTATTAATATACTATATGCCTCATATTTTGATTATTTTCTAAGTATTGATACTTATTTTTCAACGCTAGTAATTTCGCTAATTATCAGTGTTGGATTTTTTTACTATGGAAAAAATTCAAAAAAAAATATTGATTTTATAGAACAATTAATTTTAGTAATTATTTCGTATTTTTTAACTTCTTTATTAATTGCTATTCCTTTTTATCTAAGTAATTACCAGGTTACATTTATTAATTCAATTTTTGAGTCAGTTTCAGGATTAACTGGAACAGGTTTTTCAATATTTAAAGATATCAAATACTTGGATCCAACACTTATTCTTTGGAGATCATCTTCTCAATGGTTTGGTGGTTTATTTTTTCTATTTTTTTTAATTATTATTTTTTCTAATAAATCATTTAATTATAAAATGACAAATTTATCTTATTCTGGAGATAACAATTTTAAATCTGAGGAAAATATTAAAGATAATTTGTTAAGAATATTTATAATTTATTCAGTTTTAAGCATAATAATACTAAGTTTATTAAATTTAACAGGAGTTAGATTGTTTAATTCATTAAATATTACTATGACATTAGTCTCGGGGGGCGGTTTTTTACCAACTGAAAGTATCGAGAAAATTATATCAACAAATTTTCAAAAGATTGTCCTAATTTTTTCATTAATAATATCTATGCTTAATTTCTATTTACTATTTAATATATTTAATAAAAATACTTTAATAAAAGAACATAAAGAGGATTTATATTTGTTAATATTATCAATAATTTTTTGTTTATTTATATATTTTAATAATTACCAAGGTTTAGATTTGATGATAAGCGTAGTAAGTAGTTTAGCCAATTCCGGGCTAACGCTCATGGAGTCAAACAATAATCTGAGTTTATATTTCCTACTCATCACAATTATAGGTGGTTCTCTTGTATCAAACTCTTCAGGAATAAAGCTTACAAGGCTTTATATTTTATTAAAGATTACATCTTTAGAGATCATAAAGCTTATAAGTCCTAACAGCATTATAAATAAAACAATTTTTAATTCTGATAAAAAAATTTCAGATGAACATGTTAAAATATCTTTTTTGATATTTATTTCATTTTTTTTAAGTCTTTTTATTCTATCAAGTCTTTTAGTCGTTGATAATATTGGTTTTGAGAGATCATTTAAATTATCGATATTAACTTTAACGAATACCGTTAATTCTGAAATGTTTAATATGCAAAATTTAAATTTTACAAATCTATTAACATCTTCAAAAATTAGTTTAATTTTATTTATGATAATTGGAAAAATTGAGCTAATATCGATTTTTTTAATTTTCAAAAAAATTTTATTTAAAGATTAATGTCAAAAATTGTAATAATCGGTGCAGGTGCTATGGGTTCAGCTTTTGCTTTACCCTGCTTAGACAATAATCATGATATTAATATTGTTGGAACTCATTTAGAGAATGAATTTATAGATCAGCTTAAAAAAAATAATAATTTACATCCAGGATTAAAAACGAAGATTCCTCAAGAAATTAAGATTTTTAAATTTGAAAAATTTGATGAGTTATTAAAAACAAACGTGGACTTAATTGTCCTTGGTATAAGTTCCAAAGGTATTGAGTGGGTAGCAGATCAATTAAGTAGACTTTATAAAGATGGCAATATTCCAAAATTATTGATGCTCACAAAAGGTTTAAGTATTCACAATAATCAATATGAATTACTAGTAGATAAATTAGAGAGATTATTAGAGGAAAAAGGAATTAAAAAAGTAGATATTTCAGCCGTTGGTGGACCTTGTTTAGCTGCTGGATTGGCTAACAGAGTTCATTCTAGTGTTGTAATTGCAAATAAGGATATTCAAACTGCCAAAAAAATAGCAGATATGCTTAATACAAACTATTACCACACGTCACACTCAAATGATTTAAATGGTGTAGAAGTTTCAGCTGCAATAAAAAATATTTATTCCATGGCTGTTGGAGCGGCAAAAGGCCTATGTAGTAAAAATATTTCCAATGAAGTAAGAGAAAAAAATTATTTGAATACAGCATCTGCTTTAATCAAACAATCCATTCATGAAATGGAAATATTTGTTGAACATTTAAAAGGTAAAAAAGAAACTGTCAAAGGTCTAGCAGGTTTAGGAGATCTTTATGTAAGTTCTGGTGGTGGTAGAAATGCAAAAATGGGATCTTATATTGGGGAAGGGCTAACTTTTTCAGAAGCCAAAAAAACAAAGATGGAAAAAGTAACAGTTGAGGGAGCAGATCTAGCAAGAGAAATCGCAAAAAAAGTAAACGAAGATTTTGATCAAAAAAAATTACCTTTAATGCTTGGCATGATCAATGCTATTGTTGATGATAAAAAATTAGAATTAGACTGGGAGTCATTTAGGTGAAAAAATTTATTATCTCGATTGATGCTGGGACTACATCGAACAGATCAATCCTATTTGATTTGAAAGGAAAGCCAGTCTATTCGTCACAAAAAGAATTTACACAGTATTTTCCGAAAAGTGGGTGGGTTGAACATAATCCAGAAGAAATTTGGAGAACAACTTTAAAAACTTTAAAAGATGTTATTCAAAAAACAAAAAAACTAAAAGGTGAAATTTTAAGTATAGGTATAACCAATCAAAGAGAAACTACTGTTTTGTGGGACAAAAAAACAGGGAAGCCAGTTTACAATGCAATAGTTTGGCAAGATCGTAGACAAGAAGAGTTTTGTAAAAAATTAAGAAAACAGAATAAAGATACTATGATCTTTAACAAAACAGGTCTTTTAATTGACTCTTACTTTTCAGGAACAAAAATTAAATGGATACTAGATAATGTTTCTAAAGCAAAACAACTAATGAACAAAAAACAATTATTGTTTGGAACCATCGATAGTTTTTTAATTTGGAGATTAACCCGTGGAAAAATACACGCAACTGATGCTTCAAATGCTAGTCGAACAATGATTTATAATATTAGTTCAAACAAATGGGATGATACGATTTTAAATTTATTAAAGATCAAAAAACATATTCTTCCTGAAGTAAAAGATTGTGCCGATGATTACGGTCAAACTCATTCATCGATTACAGGTAAGTCTATACCAATAAACGGCGTTGTAGGGGATCAGCAATCTGCTACTATTGGACAATGTTGTTTTGAACCAGGATCTCTAAAAAGTACGTACGGCACTGGAGCTTTTGTTTTACTTAATACAGGCAGCAAAAAGATTTATTCAAAAAATAGATTGTTAACAACAATTGCATATAGAATTAACGGTAAGACAACATATGCTATGGAAGGATCAATTTTTATAGCAGGTGCAGGTGTTCAATGGCTCAGAGATAGAATGAAATTTTTTAAGAAAGCCCCAGAGACAGAAAAAATTGTGAAATCTTTAAAAGATAATAATAATATTTATCTAGTACCAGCTTTTACAGGACTAGGAGCTCCTTACTGGGATGCAAACGCTAGAGGAGTTTTAAGCGGAATTACTAGAGATACAAGTCCAAAGGAAATTGTAAGAGCCACAATAGAAGCTGTTGCCTATCAAACTTATGATTTATTTGAAGCAATGAAACACGATGGTTTAAGACCTAAAATTGTAAAAGTTGACGGTGGAATGGTTATGAATAATTGGTTTTCACAATTTTTATCTGACATAGTTAATGTGAAAGTTTTGAGACCAAAAGTTCAAGAAACCACTGCATTAGGCGCTGCATTTATGGCAGGTTTACAAATTGGAGTTTATAAATCTTTAAAAGATATTTCTAAAAATTGGCATTTAGATAAAAAATTTTCACCGAAAATGCAAAATCCATCAAGAAATAAACTTTTAAAAGGATGGTCCGCAGCAATTAAAAAAACTTTGAGTAAATAACACACCCTATAGTTGAAAATTTAATTTAATTAAGTCCTGTACACTTTGGGTTAATTTTGGTTCAATATTATTTCATTAAAAACAACAATGGGAGAAATAACAAAATGTTTAAAACATTAAAAACTTTCTTAGCTGTTGCTGTATCATTTTCAATCGTAACTATTTCTAATGCATTTGCAGACGGTCATATGGCTGCAATCAAGAAATGGTCTAATGGAGAATTTAGTCTTTCAACTTTATCTGCAAAAGAGAGAGAGAAAGAACTAGAGTGGTTCCACAATGCTGCTAAGCCATTCAAAGGAATGTCTATCAAAGTATTGTCTGAAACTATTCCAACGCACGAGTATGAATCAAAAGTTTTAACTAAAGCTTTTGAAGAAATCACTGGGATTAAAGTAAATCACCAGTTACTCGGTGAAGGTGATGTTGTAATGGCTGTTCAAACACAAATGCAAACTAACGTTAGTATTTATGATGCGTACATCAATGATTCTGATTTGATTGGTACTCACGCTAGAATGCAACAAGCTGTTAACTTAACGAAATGGATGGCTGGAGAGGGTAAAGACGTTACTTTACCAACTTTAGACTTAGATGATTTCATTGGTAAACAGTTTACTACAGGTCCAGATGGCGACTTATACCAAATGCCTGACCAACAATTCGCTAACCTTTACTGGTTTAGAAAAGATTGGTTTGACAGACCTGAAATCAAAAAAGGTTTTAAAGCCAAATACGGATACGATTTAGGTGTACCATTAAATTGGTCTGCATATGAAGACATCGCTAAATATTTCTCAGAAGATGTGAAAAATATTGACGGTGTTAGAATTTACGGTCACATGGACTACGGTAAAAGAGCTCCTGACTTAGGTTGGAGAATGACTGACGCGTGGTTATCAATGGCTGGAGCAGGTGATGTTGGAAAACCTAATGGAATACCAGTGGACGAGTGGGGAATAAGAATGGAAAAAGGTTCTTGTAACCCTGTTGGAGCTTCAGTAACAAGAGGTGGAGCTGCTAACGGTCCTGCTGCTGTATACGCAATCAGAAAATGGGATGAGTGGTTAAGAAATTACGCTCCTCCAGGTGCTGCGGCTATGGACTTCTATCAGTCTCTACCGTCACTATCTTCTGGAAACGTTGCTCAGCAAATTTTCTGGTACACAGCGTTCACAGCTTCTTTAGTAGGAAAAAATCCTAACAACAAAGTTGTTGATGATAAAGGAATGCCGTTATGGAGAATGGGTCCATCACCAAAAGGACCTTATTGGGAAGAAGGCATGAAGCTTGGATATCAAGATGCTGGATCATGGACTTTATTTAAGTCTACACCAGTAAAAAATAGAAAAGCTGCATGGTTATACGCTCAATTCGTTGTATCAAAAACAGTAGACCTTAAGAAAAGTCACGTAGGTTTAACTATCATCAGAGATAGTTCGATAGACCACAAATCTTTCACAGAAAGAGCACCAGCACTTGGCGGACTTGTTGAGTTCTACAGATCAAACAACAGAAATATTTGGTCACCAACAGGTGTAAACGTTCCGGATTATCCGAAACTAGCACAAATCTGGTGGCAACAAATTGGAGATGTAAACTCAGGTGCGTTTACTCCACAACAAGCTATGGATCGTCTTGCAGAAGAGATGGATTTAGTTATGTCTCGTATGGAAGCTGCTGATAAAGGTAGCAACGCATACGGTGGATGTGGACCAAGACTTAACAAACCAAGAGAAGCTTCTTATTGGTTAAATAAGAAAGGTTCACCGAAAGCTAAACGTGATGAGAAACCTCAAGGAAAAACTGTTCCATACGCGAAAGCTTGGAAATAGTAAGAGGTTAATCTAAATTGAAAAGGGGGCACTAGCTGCCCCCTTTTTTTAAAACTAAATTTTAAATTATGAGTCTAGAACTAAAAAATGTAGAAAAAAAAGTTGGAATAGATACTCATATTCATCCTACAAGTCTTAAATTAGAAAAAAATACCATAAATGTACTGCTCGGTTCCACACTAGCTGGCAAAACAACATTAATGCAAATAATGGCAGGGTTAGATAAACCAACCTCAGGTGAGATATGGTTTGACGGAAAAAATGTTACAGGCATGAAAGTACAAAAAAGAAATTGTTCTATGGTTTATCAGCAATTTATTAATTATCCAAATTATACGGTTTATGAAAATATTGCTTCTCCCCTAGCAATAACGGGAGTTAAAAATGATGAGATTAAACAAAGAGTAGGAAAGGTGGCTGAACTTTTAAAATTATCAGCAATGTTAAATAAAAAACCTGACGAATTATCAGGCGGTCAACAACAAAGAACTGCATTAGCAAGAGCTTTAGTAAAGGATTCAGATTTAATCTTATTAGATGAACCTTTAGCAAATCTAGATTTTAAACTAAGAGAGGAATTGAGAGAGGAATTACCAAAATTATTTGAAGATAGAGACTGTATAGTTGTTTATGCCACAACAGAGCCATCTGATGCTCTAATGATCGGGGGAAATACAGCAACATTATTAGAAGGCAAAGTTATTCAATACGGCAAAACGTTAGAGGTTTATAATAGGCCTGAAAATTTAATTTCAGCTAAAGTTTTTAGCGATCCACCGATGAATATAGCTGAAATTACAAAAAGTGGAGATAATTGTAAATTTACTAATAATGATGTTCAATGGAAATCATCAGCAAAAATTAAGGATGGTACTTATAAAATAGGTATAAGACCTCATAATATTACAACTTATAAAGAGGGAAATAATTCAGTTGAAATTAATGGCAAGGTTCAAATTTCTGAACTCAGTGGGTCAGAAAGCTTAATACACTTTACTAATGGAAGTTTAAACTGGGTTTCATTATCTAATGGAACTCAACAAAAAAATGTTGGAGAAGATACTAAACTGTACATGAACACGGATGAGTTTTTATATTTTGATCAAAATAACAGATTGGTAAACAATGGCTAAAATAACTTTAAAAGATTTAAGTCACAGCTATTTAGAACAACAGATTAATAATTCTGACTGGGCTTTAAGAGATGTTAATATTGACTGGAAAGACGGTGGAGCTTATGCTCTTTTAGGACCATCTGGTTGTGGAAAAACAACTTTATTAAATATTATTTCAGGCTTATTAAAACCAACAAAAGGTAGTGTTTTATTTGATGATAAAGATATGACATCACTTAATCCTGTTGAAAGAGATATTGCTCAAATATTTCAATTTCCAGTTATTTATGACACCATGTCAGTTTATGATAATTTAGCTTTCCCTTTAAAAAATAGAGGTCTCTCTGATACACAAATTGCATCTAAAGTTAAAGAAATAGCTGAGATGCTTGAGTTAACAACTACACTAAACAATAGAGCATCCGGGTTAACAGCTGATGGTAAACAAAAAATTTCCTTAGGTAGAGGACTTGTTAGATCAGATGTAAATGTAATTATGTTTGATGAACCACTAACTGTTATAGATCCACATTTAAAATGGATTTTAAGATCTAAATTAAAAGAACTACATCAAAAAATAAATCGTACCATGATTTATGTGACACATGATCAAACAGAAGCTTTAACTTTTGCAGATCAAGTTGTAGTCATGCATGAAGGTCAAATCGTCCAAACTGGAACACCCGTTGAATTATTTGAGAAACCTAAACATACTTTTGTTGGACATTTTATTGGTTCACCTGGAATGAATATACTTCCGTGTGAAATTAAAAATGGTGAAATAAATTTCAGCGGTCAAAAAATACAAAGTCATAAAGCTATAAAAAAATCAAATTTTAGTAAAACTCAAATAGGCATAAGACCTGAATTTATAAATTTTTCAAAAGATGGAATTCCAGTTAAAATTAAAAGAGTAAGTAATACTGGAAGACATAAAATTGTTGATACAGAATGTAATGGAGGAAACATCAAAATATTATCTAACGCTTCTACTGAAATTCCAAGTGAAAGCGCCCATATAACTTTCAATCAAAAATATACTTATGTTTATGGAGACAACTGGATTATTGAATAATGAATAAAACTATTAATCAAAAAGCTTGGTATTTTGTAATTCCCGTATTTGTTCTTGTTGCATTTAATGCAGCTATTCCTTTAATGACAGTAGTTAATTATTCATTTCAAGAAACTTTTGGAAACAACGTATTCGCCTGGGAAGGCACAAGATGGTTTAAACAAATTCTATTATCTGAAAGATTTCATGCTTCATTAGGAAGACAATTTGCTTTTACTTTTATAATACTTCTAATCCAAATACCTCTAGGAATTGCTATTGCACTTACAATGCCAAAAAAAGGATGGGGTGTACCAGTTTGTTTAATTCTAATGTCTATGCCGCTTCTAATTCCTTGGAATGTTGTTGGCGCTATGTGGAATATCTTTGCGCTCCCAGATATTGGTTTTCTTGGTCATTCATTAAATGCTATGGGTTTTGATTATAACTTTACCCAACAACCTGGTGATGCATGGTTCACAACTATTTTAATGGATGTTTGGCACTGGACATCTTTAGTTGTTCTTTTATCTTACGCAGGTCTTAACTCAATTCAGCCTGCGTACTATCAAGCTGCAGAAATTGATGGCGCTAGTAGGTGGGCAACTTTTAGATATATTGAATTACCAAAAATGAAAAAGGTTTTAACTTTAGCAATTTTATTAAGATTTATGGATAGTTTTATGATTTACACTGAGCCATTTGTTTTAACAGGAGGTGGTCCAGGTAATACTACAGCATTTTTATCCATTGACTTAGTTAAAATGGCTTTGGGTCAATTTGATCTAGGTCCAGCGGCTGCGATGTCGTTAATATATTTCTTTATTGTACTTTTAGTTTGTTGGGTTTTTTACAATTTAATGATGAAAAATGAGGCACAGTCATGAAAAAATATAAATGGTTAGTACCTACATTATATATAATTTTTTTAATGCTACCGATCTATTGGTTAATTAATATGTCATTCAAGACAACTACTGAAATTATTAATACATACTCTTTATGGCCACAAAAATTTACAACAGAGAATTATGTAAAAATATTTACAGACAGCACTTGGTACATGGGTTATATAAATTCAATTACATACACAGTATTTAATACTGTTATTTCAGTAGCAGCTGCTTTACCTGCAGCTTACGCGTTTTCCAGATATAAATTTTTAGGTGATAAGCATTTATTTTTTTGGTTATTAACAAATAGAATGGCTCCACCAGCAGTTTTTGCTTTGCCATTTTTCCAGTTTTACTCATCTGTAAACTTATTTGATACTCATATTGCTGTTGCTTTATCACATTGTTTATTCAATATCCCTTTAGCAGTATGGATTTTAGAAGGATTTATGTCCGCAGTTCCAAAAGAATTAGACGAAACAGCTTATGTGGATGGGTATTCTTTCGGTAGATTTTTCTTTAAAATATTTGTGCCAACTATTGCAGCTGGTATAGGTATTACTATGTTTTTCTGCTTTATGTTCTCCTGGGTTGAGCTTTTATTAGCGAAAACACTAACAGCCACTGCTGCAAAACCAATAGCAGCTACTATGACTAGAACTGCAAGTACCTCGGGATACGAACTTGGTTTATTAGCTGCAGCAGGAACTTTAACAATCATACCAGGAGCAATTGTAATTTACTTTGTTAAAAATTATATTGCTAAAGGATTTGCGATGGGAAGGGTTTAATGTTTACGAAATTGTATGCAGCCACATGGGGTGAAGTTGGTAAAGCAAAAGAAAAAGGTTTTTTTGATTTTGATTTATTTTCATGGATGGCTTGGACATGGCAAACAGCTGCTTTTTTTATTTTTATAGCTTTATGCATAACGGTAATGCTTATTTGGGAAAAGAAAGTACCAGGAGGTTCTCCAAGAAAAGGTATTTTAGGTTTAGATACAACTAGAGGTGATAGATTATTTGTTTCTTTATTGGGTAGTGCGTTTATTCATTTAGCATGGTTAGGTCTCGTTGGTAGTCTCTTGTGGATAGCATCAATTATTTGTGTTGCTTATTTTATTGTTGTATTTAAATACGTATAACAAATGGTCAAAGTAGGAATTAATGGTTTTGGTAGGATAGGGCGGCTTATCTTAAGAGCTTTATTAGAAAACTATAAAAGTAAAATTCAAGTAGTAGGTATTAATGATCTTGGTTCTATAGAAGCCAACGCCCACCTGATCAAATTTGATAGTACACATGGTACATTAAATCATGATGTAAAGACAACTAAAGAAGGTTTTCAAATAGGAGATCAAAATATTAAAGTTTTTGCTGAGAGAGATCCGTCTAAATTGCCTTGGGGAAAAATTGGAGCTGATGTTGTTTTAGAGTGTACTGGCTTTTTTTTAGATAAAAAATCAGCTAGCAAACACATAGAGGCTGGCGCGAAAAAAGTAATAATTTCCGCCCCAGCAAAGGAAGTAGATTTTACTGTTGTTCAAGGAGTAAACAGCAAAGATTTGAGAAAAGAACATAATGTAATTTCTAATGGCTCTTGCACTACAAACTGCTTAGCACCAGTTGCCATGGTTTTAGAAAATACTTTTGGTATTGAATATGGATATATGACTACTATTCATAGTTACACAGGAGATCAAAAACTTTTAGATACACTTCATAAAGACTTGAGAAGAGCAAGAGCGTCCGGGGATGCCATGATACCAACTTCTACTGGAGCAGCCAAAGCTATGAGTTTAGTATTACCAAGTTTAAAGGGAAAACTTGATGGCACTGCTATAAGAGTACCAACACCCAATGTTTCTTTAATTGATCTTACATTCGTACCTAATAAAGAAGTTACATCTGAAAGTATAAATGATGCTATGAGTAAAGCAGCTAATGGACATTTAAAAGGAATATTAGCAACTAATTCAGCTCCATTGGTTTCAAAAGATTTTAATCATAACCCCCATAGCTCGATTTTTGATTTAACACAAACTCAAGTTATAAAAGGAAAATTTAGTAGAGTTCTCTCGTGGTATGATAATGAATGGGGATTTTCTAATAGGATGTGTGATACAGCTATTCAGATATCTGGGTTAATTTAATTTTTAGATTTCTCAGCTTCTTCAATCAATCTGAGTGTATTTTTTGGAATATTTGAAGTATCAGATTTATTTGATAATTCTTTTGAAATTTTTTTATTTTTGTCTTTGCTTATATTTTGAAGATCGTTAACTGCTGATAAAATTTCATCGATACTATAATTATCTTCCATTAAGTACCCACTTTATAAAGCCTAACCATATTAGTCATACCAGCTTTACCAAAAGGCAAACCAGCTGTAATTACAACAAAATCATTCTTTTTAATAAATTTTAACTTTTTTATAATTTCTTTTGAAATGGACATCATATCTTTCCAGCCATTAGCATCACGACTATTAATAGATTGAACACCCCAAAGCAAAGAAACTTGTCTTGATATATTTATATTAGGTGAAATAGTTACAATTTTAGCTGCTGGCCGCATTGAGGAAACTAATTTTGCTGATTTACCAGAATTTGAAAAAACTATAATTGCTTTGACATTAGGATTGTAAGCAATATCTTTTACAGACAAAAGAATTGATTTCACAGGGTCCTTATTAGTTACTATAGAATTTTTAAAATCTTCTATATGCTCTCTTTTGTATTTTTCAGTTGAAAGTATTGTTTTTGACATTGTTGAAACTGCTTGCGTAGGAAATTTTCCAATAGCTGCTTCAGCAGATAGCATAACAGTATCTGCGCCTTGAAATATAGCTGTTGCAATATCATTAATTTCAGCACGAGTTGCTGTATTATTTTCAATCATACTCTCAAGCATTTGGGTAGCAACAATAACAGATTTAGAATATTGAGAGCACTTTTTAATTAAACTTAATTGAACTTTTGGAACCTCACTATGTCCTATATCTATAGCAAGATCTCCTCTTGCTATCATAACTGAGTCGGTTGCTTGAATAATTTTTGTTATATTTTTTAGAGCATGTTTGTTTTCAATCTTTGATATAATACCCATATCCTTTTTTATTAATTTTCTTGCCTCTGTAATTAATTTTTCATTTTGCAAATACGACAAAGCAATCCAATTACAACCTAATTTAGTAGCTGTTCTTATATCTTTTTTATCTTTTGATGTTAGTTTATTAAACGCTATATCGATTTTAGGTATATGAACACTCTTATTACTTTTAATTTCACAATTCTGACTTTTACATTTTGTTATAATTGAGCTCTTCTTTTTCCCTATTACAGTGAACAAAAATTTACCATCATCTAATAAGATTTTATTTCCTTTTTTTAATTTTTTTAAAATTTTTGGATAAGGAAAGTTTACTCTTTTATGATCTCCTGGTTTTTTATTAAGATCAAAAATTAATGTCTGATTTAATTTTATTTTTTGATATGTTTTTTTAATTATTCCAATTCTTAGCTTAACACCTTGCAAATCTGCAATTAGAGAGATTTTTTTACCTACTTTTCTTTCCACTTTTCTAATTTTAGAAATTATTTTGCTTATTCCTTGCGTGTTATGACTAAAATTTATCCTAAATGCATCAACTCCTAGGTTAACAAGGCTTTTTAACTTAGATTCACTATAAATAGATGGTCCTAAAGTAGCTATAATTTTTGCTTTTTTTTCCATTAAGAGATTTTTATGTTATAACACCACTTTCCTTAAAAAAAAATATTAAAGAATAGTAAATTTAATGAAAAACAAAAAAATCGGAATCTTAACAAGTGGCGGTGATTGTGGTGGATTAAACGCAGCAATCAGATCAATTTTTTACAGGGCAAAAAATAAATACAATATGGATGTATTTGGAATTAAAGATGGAACTGCAGGTTTGATGAAAAGACCTGTTGCGGCGATTCAATTGACACATAAAACTTTTGAGGGTTATTTACTCAGACAAGGCGGGACCTTTTTGGGTTCCACCAACAAAGGAAATCCATTTAAAATACCCACATCTAACGGAAAATACATTGATAAATCAAAAGAAATTATTGAGGGTTATCATGAAATGAAACTGGATGGTTTAATAATAATTGGTGGTGACGGTAGTATGCAAATATTAAGAAAACTAGCTAAAAATGGAGATATGAGAATCGTTGCGATTCCAAAGACCATAGATAATGATGTTGGAGCTACCGAGAGTTCAATTGGATTTCATACAGCTGTAGATGTAGCCACTCAAGCATTAGATAATTTGCAATCAACTGCAGCAAGTCACAGAAGATCTATGATATTAGAAGTAATGGGTAGAGATGCTGGCCATATCGCTTTAAACGCAGGGATCGCTGGAGGTGCTGATATAATTTTGATACCTGAAATAAAATATTCGATTAGTGGCATTATAAAAAAATTAAATTCAATGAAAAAACATGACATTCAACATTCTTTAATTATTGTAGCTGAAGCAGTAAAAAAAGAGGACGGATCAAGAGTTTTACATAAGTATATGGACGGAGAACAACGTTTAGGCGGCATAGGTGATTATATTGCCCAAGAATTAATGAAAAAAACAGATGTAGAATGCAGAGTAACATCATTAGGTCATGTTCAAAGAGGCGCACCTCCAACTGCTAGTGATAGAATTTTGGCAAGTGCATTTGGAGTTTATGCTGTTGACTTATTAAACCAAAAGAAATTTGATCGTATGGTAGCTTGGAAAAATAGAAGGGTAATTGACGTACCAATAGATGAAGGAATAAAAACGTATAAAAATGTTGAAAGAAAAGACTCTTTGGTAGAAACTGCATTATCTTTAGGAATATATATTGGAGATGAAATATAATGATTAGCAAATCGATGGAAAAACTTAGCAATCAACTTGTAAAGGCTTTTCTTAAAAATAAAATTATTTCACCACTGCCAACAAGATATACTAAAAAGCTTTCTAAAGCAGAAAAATTTAGAAAATTATGTGAAAGTAAAATTAAAAAACCTATAATTGGATTTAAGGCTGCAGGGACCGGAATTCCTGTTTTAAAAAAATTAAAAGAGAAAGAACCATTTTACGCTGCAGTATTTAAACATAATGTTTTAAAAAATAATAAATCAGTAAAAATAAATAAATTCACAATGGGTATCGAACTAGAAGTCTGTTTTATTGTTAAGAAAAATTTTTTTGATTTAAAGCAAAAAATTTCGAAAAAAAATATAAAAAAATACATTACCCATATTGCTCCATGTATTGAAGTTGTTGGATATAGACAAAGAAAAAAAGGAATAAAAAGCTTAGGTGATTTATGTTCTGATTTTGGAGCTAATGTAAAATTTGTTGTTGGACCACTTCAAAAATATAAAAATCAAAACGTCAAAAATTTATATACAAATATTTCTAATAAAAAAATAAATCAATCAGTTAATGGAAATACAAATACAGTTTATATAGACCCACTTAATTCTTTGAAATTTGTTTTAAATAAATTACAAAAAGATAAAATCAAACACAGTAAAAATTTTTACGTATTTACCGGCTCTTCTGTTGGTGTTGTACCAATATTAGGAAAAGGTTTATATGTAGGTAAGATTAATAAGCTTGGTAAAGTGTCAGCTAGGATTAATTAGATAATAAATATCCACCGATAATAATTGCAGTTAGAGAGATAATAAATTTAATATTTCTAATGAATTTAATTTTTTTTTCTCCATTAAATTTTCTTTGTGAAAGAAAATAAATGTTGGCTTGAGCTTTATTTCTAAATTTTGGCCTCATTGGATTAGGAATAGTTTTGTTTTTAATTGGCTTAAATTTTTTTGGATTTATTTGAAGCATGACTAATTTAACTCTATTTTATTTAACTAAGCAACCTGTAGACGTATAACTCGATGAAAATTGGGTGCGTCATTATTGCAAATGATAATCATTATCAATATATTGTAAATGATAATCATTATCAATTAACGAGGGAAATAATGAAAAAAACAATAATAATAGGCTATTTATTATTAATCTCATTCGCAGGCAGCTTGTTTGCTAATGAAGTTAATATATTTAGCGCAAGGCATTATGATTCTGACGTACAACTTTATGAAAAATTCACTGCCAAAACTGGAATAAAAGTAAATGTTGTATCTGGAAAATCTGGTGCATTAGAAAAAAGAATAATAGAAGAGGGAGCTGATAGCCAAGCTGATCTTTACATCACAGCAGATGCTGGAAGACTAGGTGCTTTTGAAGCTTACCTTCAAGGTGGACTTACAAGTGCAGCAATTAAATCTGCCGTTCCTAGTAACTTCAGAACATCAAAATGGACTGGTATAGCTAAGAGAGCTAGGATTGTATATTTTGCTCCAGAAAGAGTAAGTGGTTCAGAGTTAGCTGGGTTAACTTATGAAAGTTTAGCTGATCCAAAATGGAAAGGCAGATTAGTAATTAGAGCCTCAAATAATATCTATAATCAATCACTAGTGGCTTCATTAATTAAAAATAATGGAAAAGGAAAAGTAGCTGATTGGTCAAAAGGTATGGTTTCAAATATGGCAAGATCTCCTAAGGGGAATGACAGAGCTCAAATACTTGCTGTAGCTGCTGGAGAAGCTGATATAGCAGTAGCAAATACTTACTATTTAGCTCTTATGTTGTCTGGAAAAAAAGGACCAGAACAGCAAGCAGCTGCCAAAAAAGTAAAACCATTCTTTCCAAATCAAGATGGAAGAGGAACTCATATGAACATTAGTGGTGCAGGACTAGTAAAAGGAGCACCGAATAAAGCTAATGCGATAAAATTAGTTGAGTTCTTATTAAGTGAGGAAGCTCAAAATCATATTGTAAATAATACTTTTGAGTATCCAATGATAAAAGGTGTGTCTCCACATCCACTTGTTGTAAATATGGGATTAGATTTTAAACAAGATCTAAAAACAAAAGTTGTTAATTACGGAAAAAGACAAGCAGATGCTTTAGAAGTAATGACAGCAGCAGGTTGGAAGTAGTTGTTAATTATATGAGGCGAACAATAAAAAAAGAAATTAATTTGAATAAGTTAAAATCAGGTTGTTCGCCTTGTATTTCAGAGGCTAAAAAAATGGAGCAAAAGATATCAAATAGAAAAGTTTCTGAGATTAAAATTGAGGAAGTTAAAACAATTGTATCCTCAATGTTTAAAAAAGATTAAGCTATCATGACAAAATATAATATTTGGTTTTTTAGCTCTTTCTTTATTGCAATAATAGTTGCTTTGCCGATAATTACTGTATTCTCAAGTTTTTTTTATGAAACTAGTAATTATTACAATGTACTCAAAGAAACATTTCTTTTTGATTATATTTTTAATTCTCTGTTCATATTAGTTTTTGTAATATTAATTACTTTCCTTTTAGGTGTTTTATCAGCTTATTTTGTTGCATTTTATGAATTTCCTTTTTCAAATTTTTTTAGCTGGACTTTAATTTTAGCATTTGCAGTACCAGGTTATATATACGCTTTTTCAATTATTGCTTTTTTTGAAAATTACGGAACTGCTTTCTCAATTTTAACTTATTTTTTTGGAGAAAATAACTACAATACGTTCATTCCTAAAATTGATGGAATTGTAGGTGCAATATTGGCAATATCTTTTTCTCTTTTTCCCTATGTGTATGTTTTGACACGTGCCTCTTTTCATTATCAATCTAACAACTATATCGAGGTAGGAAAAAATTTAGGTCTTTCAGAGAAAGAAACATTCTTTAAAATAATTTTACCATCAGCGAGACCTGCAATAATTGCTGGATTAGCCTTAGTATCTATGGAATGTTTATCTGATTTTGGAACAGTTTCTTTTTTTAGCGTTAATACATTAACCACAGGTATTTATAATTCATGGTTATCTTTCGACGACCTAAATACAGCCAACCAAATCTCTTTCATATTGCTTTTATTTATACTTTTTTTATTCTCCATAGAAATTTACTCAAGAAGAGAGGCTAGATATCACCAGCCAGGTAGAGGATTTAAACCTATAACAAAAATTAAACTTTCTGGAAAAAAAGCTTTATTGGCATTTGTTGTATGCTTTTTAATTCTATTTTTAAGTTTTTTATTTCCACTTTCGCAAATGATTTATTGGACTATTAAGTTTCCTAAATATTTTCAAGATATAGATATAATTAATATAAATCTTAATACCTTAATTTTAGTATTAATAGCTAGCTTAAGTATAGTTATTATTTCTCTATTTATTAATTACGGTAGTAGAATTTCCAAAAGTAAAATCTTAAACTATATTACAAATTTTTCTGTTTCAGGCTATGCGATACCAGGGGTAATTTTAGCAGTAGCATTTATAACTTTTTTTTCAAATTTAAGCGATTTTTTCTCTGAAAATTTAAACTTAAATAGCACTAAAAGTATTTTTATAGGTTCTGTTTTAGGATTAATCTTAGCCTATTTTATTAGATTTTTTTCTCTATCATTCAATGGAATTAAATCTAGTTATGAAAAAATCAATAATTCTATCGATGAGAGCGCGTATCTTCTTGGTTATTCAAAAATTAAAACATTTTTAACTATTCATATACCTTACCTAAGGACAAATATAATTTTAATTATGCTTTTAATTTCTTTAGAAGTAATAAAAGAATTACCAATAACTTTAATATTAAGGCCATTTAATTTTGAAACATTTGCCACACAAGCTTATATTTATGCGTCCCAAGACCTCTTGGAGGCAGCAGCTTTGCCATCTCTTTTTCTGATATTTTGGTCTACAATTCTCATAGTTATTTCATCTAGATATATACTTTCAAAAAAAAACTAATATAATCCTTAAATGGATAAGAATTTTTTAGAAATTCAAAACGGAAGTTTTTCCGCAAGTGAAAAAAATAAAGTAAATAATGTTAATCTTGTAATTAAAAACCAAGGAGAAATCATTTCTCTTTTGGGTCCATCTGGAATAGGAAAAACAACTATTTTAAGAACCATCGCCGGTCTTCAAAAACTTACTAACGGTAAGATAATATTAAAAGGCAAAACCTTATCTTCTAATTCAGTGCATGTTGAACCGGAGGAGAGAAATATAGCTTTATCATTTCAGGACAATTCTCTTTTCCCAAATTACAAAGTAATAGACAATATTAATTTCGGAAAAAAGAGGTTAAATGGTAACGGCTCATCATTAAAATCTAATGAAATCATAAAATTGTTAAGGATAGAGCCAATATTAGAAAAATTTCCTCACCAAATAAGTGCAGGTGAAGCTCAAAGAGTTTCACTGGCAAGATCGTTAATGTCAAAACCAGATCTGCTTCTTTTAGATGAGCCTTTTTCAAATATTGATCAAAGTTTAAAAGACGAAATTCAGGTTTCAGTAAAAAAACTTTTAAAAAGAATTAATCTAACCACTATAATAGTTACTCATGATTCTTACGAAGCATTTTCAATGGCTGATAAGTGTGGAATCATTTTAGATCAAGAATTAAAACAATATGATGTTCCTTATAATGTTCATCACGAACCGAATTCTATTGAGGTAGCAAATTTTTTAAACAAGGGAGTATTTATAAATGTTAAAGTTATTGATAGCGAGTGCGCTGTACACAGACTGGAGCATCCTGAATTAGGTGAAATTAGAGGTAAACTTTCAAGTAATTTTCCATCAGGATCAAAAGTAAAATTACTTTTACAACCTGAAGATTTAATTCATGATGATCAAAGCAAATTAAAATTAGAGGTAGTAGATAGAAAATTTAGAGGTACAAATTTTGTTTACACTTTAAAAACTAATAAAGGTGAACATTTACCGGTATTTGTCCACTCTCATCATATACACCAACATGAGAGGAACGAAAAATTTGGAATTCAATCACCGATTTATATTGACCACTTAGTATGTTTTTAAGTAAATATAATAATTGTTTGGCGCCCTTAGCTCAGCTGGATAGAGCATCGGTTTTCTAAACCGAGGGTCGTAGGTTCGAATCCTTCAGGGCGCGCCATAAAATTTAAATTTTGTTTAAAATTAAAAATGATTAAAAAAATTCTCGTGACCGGGGGAGCTGGTTATATAGGTGCGCATGTTTCTGAATTGTTAATTAAACAAAAAAAACAAGTTTTTATAGCAGACGATTTATCTACTGGTTATAAAAAGCTAATAAATAAAAAATCAAAATTTTTTCATTGTGATATTCTTAACGAAAATAAAATTAAGAAGATTATAAAAGAAAACAAGATAGACTCAGTAATACATCTTGCAGCAGCTTTATCGGTTGGTGAAAGCCAAAAAAAACCAAAAAAATATTTTAGGATAAACGTTAAAGGAACCCAAAAACTATTGAATGCAATTAAAGGATCAAAAATTAAAAATATTATTTTTTCTTCTACATGTGCAGTCTACAAAGATGGTTTGTCTAGAGTTAGCGAAACATCCAAACTCAAACCAACGAGTATTTATGGTAAAACAAAACTTATGGGTGAAAAATTGATAATTAAATTTTGTAAAAAAAATAAAATTAATTATGGAATACTGAGATTTTTTAACGTTGCTGGAGCTAGCTCAAGTGGTAAAATTGGTCAAATTAACAAGGGTGACCAATTATTTAAAAACTTATCTGTAGAAGTTTACAAAAAAAAACCAAAGTTCAGAATTTATGGGAGTAATTACAAGACTCTAGATGGTACCTGTATCCGTGATTATATTCACGTGAGTGATATTGCGGAGATTCACTCAAAGGTGTTAGCAAAAATACATAAGTTAAATAAATCGGGCATATTTAATTGTGGATACTCAAAAGGAAAATCAGTTAAAGACGTAATAAATGAATTTAAAAAAAATATAAGAAAAAAAATAATCATACAAAAATTGTCAAAAAGAAAAGGCGATATGGCAATGATTATTGCTAACACGCAAAAACTTAAAAAATTTATAAAATGGAGACCTAAGTATAATAAACTAAGTTTTATAGTTAAAAGCTGCATAAAATGGGAAAAAACTTTTCAATAAATGCAGAATGATCAATATATAAATTTATTTAAAGAATTCTGTAAGAAAAATAAATTTGAAATAAATGTACAACAAATAGAAATAATTAAACTTTTTAATGAATTTTTAAATCCTAAAAAAAATTTCTCAAATTTTTTTTTTAAATCAAATAATAAACTTTGTTTTTATTTACACGGAAACATTGGTGTGGGGAAAACCATGTTACTTAATTTCGTTTATGATCAATTAAAAATGAAAAAACTTAGATTACATTTTAATGAATTTATGATTAGTTTTCACGATTTTAGACATGATAAAGAAGGAGATAATTCAATAATTTCTTTTGTTAAAAACCTCAAAAAAAATTACAAGCTAATATATTTAGATGAATTTCAAGTGACTAATATTGTTGATGCCATGATTTTAGGAAAATTATTTGAAGTAATTTTTTCTGAAAAAATTATGATTATAATAACTACAAATACAAAATTAAATGATCTTTATATGGATGGATTGCAGCGAGAACAATTTTTACCGTTTATTTCAATTATAAAAAAATATTCAATTCAAAAGGAATTATTATTAAAAGACGATTATAGACTAAAAGGCTTAAACACGGATCAAAGATTATTTTATCCATTAAATGAAAGTACCTTATTCATGATTAATAAGAGTTTTCGAGAATTTACTAAAAATAAAAAAAAGGAAATAAAGAAGATAACCACTAAAGGAAGAGAGTTTATAATTAATGATTTTTATAATGGTATTCTTAGATTAAAATTTAGTGATTTATGCGACAAAAATTTAGGAGCCGAAGATTATATTGATATTTCAAAAATTAGTGATCACATTTTTATTGAAGAAATTCCCACTTTTAATGATGATAATTCTAATCAACAACTAAGATTTATTACTTTAGTAGACATTCTTTATGAAAAAAAAATAACACTATCCTTATCATTAGCAAATGATCTTAATAATTTAGGTTCATCTAAAAAACATTTACAAACTTTTAAAAGAACTACTAGTAGGTTAATAGAGTTGACCAAAAAAACTTAGAGAATGTAGTTGTATTTTTATATATATAGATAAAAGTTAATCTTGATCCCTATATTTATTTATCCTCAAATTTTGTACAATTGTATTTCAATCTAAAAAAGATCATACTAAAACATGTTTTGAAACTTCGTTTCAAAAATATTGTTAACAATAATAACTAAAGAGGATATCATTAATATGATCAAATCAATCAAAACTTGGATTTTAGTTGGATTTGCGTCTCTGCTTTTAGTCGCTTGCGGCCAAGGTGGAGGAGGAGGTTCAAAAAAATCTAAAACTTTAGACGATACTAAGAAAGCTGGTTTTGTGAAATGCGGAGTTTCACAAGGATTAGCCGGTTTTTCTAATGCAGATGAATCAGGAAACTGGTCTGGTATTGACGTAGACGTATGTAGAGCTGTCGCAGCTGCCGTGCTGGAAGACGCTGAAAAAGTAAAATACTTTCCACTTAGTGCAAAAGAAAGATTTGAAGCGTTAAAGGCAAAACAAGTTGATGTATTAGCGAGAAATACTACTTGGACTTTAACTAGAGATGCAGAATTAGGATTAACTTTCGTAGGTGTTAATTTTTATGATGGTCAAGGCTTCATGGTTCCAAAAGCCTCTGGAATGAAATCAACTGATGATTTTAGAGCTGGAATGTCTGTGTGTACGAATATCGGAACAACAACTGAACTTAACCTTGCAGATTTTATGGCAAGAAAAGGTTTAGAATATAAACTTGTTGGTTTCGAGAAAGCAGACGAGGCTAGAGACACTTATGGAGCTGGAAGATGTGATGCTTACACGACTGATAAATCAGGTCTTGCTGCACAAAGAACAGTTCTTCCAAATCCAGATGCACATATCGTGTTACCTGAAACTATATCTAAAGAACCTTTAGGCCCTGTAGTAAGACAAGGTGACCCGATTTGGGAAGACATTGTAAGATGGTCTCTAAATGTTATGATAGAAGCTGAAGAATATGGAATTAACTCTGGTAATGCTGATTCATTAAAGTCGTCAGATAATCCAGCTCATAAAAAAATTCTCGGCGTTGAAGATGACATGGGAATAAAACTTGGACTAGATAACGATTGGGGTTATAGAATAATAACTCAAGTTGGAAATTATGGTGAAGTTTATAAAAAACATCTTCAAGATTCTGGAATTTTACCTGGTAACAGAGGAGCAAATGAACTCTGGACTAACGGTGGAATTATATATGTACCACCATTAAGGTAATTTATTCATAATTGAAACTAAAAGGGCTAGATTAATCTAGCCCTTTTTTTTATAACTGTTTATGAACAACAAAAATAAAAAATACCTTTTACAGTCAGCACTCATTTTATCAATTGTTTCGCTGTTCATATTTTTTGCTACCAACGCTCAAATAAATATGTCGAATAGAGGTTTGCAATTTGGATTTGGTTTTTTAAACAGAGAAGCATCTTTTGATATTCAATTCACGTTAATTGAATACAGTAGATCCTCGACATATCTAAGAGCATATTTAGTAGGATTGCTAAATACTATACTTGTAGCTTTTTTTGGAATTATTTTTGCAACAATATTAGGTGTGATAGTAGGTATCGCAAGATTGTCAAAAAATTATTTGATTAATAATTTGGCGTCAGCATATGTAGAGTTTTTTAGAAATTTACCTTTACTTTTACAATTATTTTTTTGGTATTATGCTGCATTAAGAGTCTTGCCTTTACCCCAGGATGCAGGAGAGTTTTTCTTTTCAAGTTATTTAACAATAAAAGCACTTTATCTACCAGCGTTAAGATGGGAAAATTTTTATGTATTTTTAACGCTATTTATTATTTCAATTTTTTTAATAATTGTTACTAAGTTCTATACTAAAAAAATTCAAGAAAAAGACGGAACACAATTTCCAATTTTTTTAATATCCGTTGCAATATTGTTAATTTTACCATCTCTATCTCTAATTTTTGGTTTTTCGAGTTTCTCAATAGAAAAACCTGAACTGTTGAAATTATCAGAAACAACTTATACTTTTGAAGGTGGCTTAGAAATACCACCAGAGTTTATAGCCTTGCTTTTTGCTTTGTCATTGTACACAGCTACGTTTATAGCAGAGTGTGTTAGAGCGGGTATAGAAGCTATCGGAAAAGGTCAGAAAGAAGCCGCAGCTTCTTTGGGTTTAAACCCTAATTTAGTTTTAAAATTAATAGTTATGCCTCAGGCTTTAAGAGTGATTATTCCTCCAACCACTAATCAATATTTAAATTTAACAAAAAATTCATCTTTAGCTTCTGCTATTGCTTATCCAGATTTGGCTCTTGTATTTGCTGGTACTGCTTTAATGCAAACAGGTAAAGCGATAGAAATAGTCTCAATGGTAATGTTTACTTATTTATTATTAAGTATTCTTACTTCAGTTTTAATGAATTGGTACAATAAGAAACAGCAAATCACAGAAAAATGAGAAAAATTTTTTTTATAAAACCTAATATTAGTAATTTAAATATATGTTTACCAGTAGGGAGCTTTTTAATACTTTTGAGTTTTTTAGATATTTTTTTAAATACATTCTATAATTTAAATCCATCTTTTTTTATAATTGGCCCAGTAAATAAGGTGCTACCTTTGCTTCTAGGAATGATTGGTTTCTACCTAATCAGGATAGAATACTCAGGAAAAAAATATTTGGATATATTTAACAAAAAAATAAATTTAAATAATTTTAACGCGCTTTGTACGTTAATAATTTCTTTTTCAATCATCAAGATAATGCCTATATTTCTTAGCTGGTTTATAATAGACGCTAATTTTGTTGGAGATAATAAGGATGCTTGTACTGGTTCAGGTGCATGTTGGGTTTATATAAAAGTATGGTTTGAGAGATTTATTTATGGAATGTACCCGGCTTCAGAAATATGGAGAATAAATATTTCATTTATCTTGATAATTGTTTTTGGTTTATTTGGTTTGTTTTCGAATGAAAAAATAAAAAGATACTTAATATTATATTATGCTGTCGTATATCCTATTTTAGCGTTTATAATAATTTATTTTCTAGTTTCTGGGGGTGTATTCAATTTGGAATGGGTTCAAACTAATGCTTGGGGCGGACTCTCGCTCACTTTTATTGTTGCGTTTTTTGCGTTAATTTTTTGTTTTCCCATTGGCCTATTTTTAGCTCTTGGAAGAAGATCTAAGCTTATCGCAGTGAGGTATGTATCTATTGGATTTATAGAATTTTGGAGAGGAGTGCCCTTAATCACTGTTTTGTTTATGTCAGCGGTCATATTTCCTCTATTTCTTCCATCTGGAGTTTATATTGATACTTTAGTGAGAGCGATATTTGCCATTGCATTATTTGAAGCCGCATATATAGCTGAGGTTATAAGAGGTGGTTTACAAGCATTGCCAAAAGGGCAGTATGAAGCTGCTAGATCTCTAGGGATGGGATATTGGAAATCTAATTATTTAATAATATTACCTCAAGCATTAAAAATAGTAATTCCAGGAATAGCTAATACTTTTTTAGCTTTAGTAAAAGACACCCCTTTAATTTTCGTAGTAGGTCTCCTCGAGATAGTAGGAATGACCAATCTAGCAAAAACTAATCCAAAATGGCTTGGCTTGGCAATGGAAGGATATATTTTTGCAGGTTTAATTTTCTTTTTAATCTGTTATGTTATGAGTAAATACAGCCAAAGCTTAGAAAAAAAATTGAGTTCTGAAAGATAAAAATGGCAAAAATTATAGAATTAAAAAAAGTAAATAAATGGTTTGATAAATTTCAAGTTCTAAAAGACATTGATTTAGATGTATCATCTCAGGAAAAAATAGTAATTTGCGGACCTTCAGGCTCAGGCAAATCTACGTTGATACGTTGCATAAATCGACTTGAGGAACATCAAGAAGGTAATATTGTTGTAGATGGAACTGAACTTTCTGAGAACACAAAAAATATTGAAAAAATAAGAGCTGAAGTTGGAATGGTATTTCAGCAGTTTAACTTATTCCCTCACTTATCTGTTTTAGATAATTGTTCATTAGCACCTATTTGGGTAAAAAAACTTCCTAAAAAACAAGCTGAAGAAATTGCAATGAATAACTTAAAGAGAGTTCAAATTGATGACCAAGCTTTAAAATTTCCCGGTCAACTTTCAGGAGGGCAACAGCAGAGAGCGGCAATAGCAAGAGCGCTCTGCATGGAACCAAAGATTATGTTATTTGATGAACCAACATCTGCTCTTGACCCTGAAATGATTAAAGAAGTTTTAGATGTAATGGTTGATTTAGCTAAAGGCGGAATGACAATGATAGTAGTAACTCATGAAATGGGATTTGCTAAAGAGGTTGCGGATTATATGATTTTCATGGATGAGGGAAAAATTGTTGAACGTGCTAAGACTAAAGAATTTTTTGAAAATCCAAAGTCGGATAGAACTAAACTTTTCTTGAGCCAGATTTTATAGCCATTTCGGTACTGGCAATTTCTTACTTTTTAAAAATTCTTTATTAAATATTTTACTTGCATATCTTTTGCCATGATCGCAAAGAATCGTAACAATTGTCTTTCCAGGACCCATTTTTTTTGCAAGTTTAATTGCTCCAGCGATATTAATTCCTGAAGATCCACCTAAAACTATTTTTTGTTTTTCTATTAAATCGTAAACTATATTTAAAGCTTCAGTATCATCAGTTTGAAAAGCATCATCCACTAATGCTCTGTCAAAGTTTTTTGTTATCCTACCAGTTCCAATGCCCTCGGTAATCGAGTTGCCGGAACTTTCTAATTTATTATTTTTTAAATAGGAGTAAAGAGAAGATCCCATCGGGTCTGATAAAGCAATTTTAATAGCTTTATTTTTTTCCTTTAATCCAATTGAAACACCAGCCAATGTTCCTCCAGTTCCCACTGCACATGTAAATCCGTCTATCATACCAGCGGTTTGACTCCAAATTTCTTCAGCCGTAGTTTGAATATGAGCTTCAGTATTAACGATATTGTCAAATTGGTTAGCCCAATAAACACCATTAGAGTCTATTTTATTTAAATCTTCAGCAATTTTTTTTGATTGTTTGATATAATTTTTAGGGTCAGAATACGGAACAGCGTCTACTTCTATAAGTTCTGCTCCCAATTGCCTTAAAGTTTCTTTTTTTTCGATTGATTGAGTTTTAGGTATCACAATTTTAAGTTTTAAATCGTATTCTTTGCAAACAATAGCCAGCCCAATTCCAGTATTACCCGCAGTACCCTCAACTATAGTGCCTCCTTTAGAAATAAGTTTTTTTCTTAGTGCGTCTTTAACTATAAACAAGGCTGCTCTATCTTTGACAGATTCACCAGGATTAAAATATTCAGCTTTTCCGTAAATATGGCAACCTGTCAATTCTGAGGCTTGTTTTAACTTTACTAATGGTGTATTTCCAATTTGATTTAAGATTGTGTTTGTTTCCATATCATTAAATATATGAAAAAAATTATACTTTCAATTGCAATTTTTTTTGCATTAAACATGAGTACATTTAGTCATGTAGAGCACTATAAAAAATATAATTATTTAGAGTATGAACTATTTAGAAATAATACATCTATCGGTTACCACAAATATGATTTTAATAGAGATGGTCAAAAATTATCCATTTCAAGCGAAGTGAGTTTTAAAATAACTAAATTAGGTGTTGATCTGTATAAATATTTTGCAAAAAGTGAAGAAAATTATGAAAATGGAGTTTTTAAGAGTTATTCATCCAAAACAAAACAAAACAAAAAAGATAGATACGTTAATATCAAAGTAGATCTAGATGGCAAAAATCTTATTATTGATGGATCTTCTTTTAAAGGGAAAGCTAATAAGGATTTCATAGTGGGAACTTGGTGGAACCATGAGATTATTAAGGCAGAAGCACAAATTAGCGGTATTTCAGGAAGGATTATTGAGCAAAAAGTAACTTTTATAGGCAAAGAAGAAATTAAAATTGGAGATAAAATTTACAATACCATGCGTTTTAATTTTAAATCTTCTGACGAAACTCTACCAGATAATAAGAAACTGAATACAGATATTTGGTATGAAGAAGATACATATCTATGGGTAAAAGCAGCATTTGATAAAAGGGGTTATTGGGAGTATCGAATTAAAAAAGTAAATTAATTTAAAATTTGGCTTAGAATTTTATGCTAAAGTCAACATAAAAAATTACCTTTTTAGAGGTTTTTTTGAACTAAAATATTTTTTTTTATGTATTGCTAAAATGTTCATTTTGAGGTTTTATTTTAAAAAATAGGGAGTTCTAATGGAAGAAAATTTCAATATTCATTTAGGTAAAAAGCTAAGAATGAGAAGATTATCTTTAGGTCTAACCCAAACAAAAGTCGCCCAAGCTATTAATGTCACTTTCCAACAAATTCAAAAATATGAAAAAGGTACGAACGGAGTAAGCTCAAACAGATTAATGCAATTATCTCAATTTTTAAAAGTACCGATTATTTATTTTTTTGAAGATTTTAAAGAATTTAAAGATATAAATTCTAGCGAAGAATTTAACGATGATTTAAACTACTCTTTTCTAAGCAGAACATTTTCATCATTATCAAGAACACAAAAAGAGAAAATTTTACAAATTTTAAATAATTCTTCAAAATTTGAAAAAGTTGGCTAATTGGCTCCTCGGGCAGGACTCGAACCTGCGACCAATTGATTAACAGTCAACTGCTCTACCAACTGAGCTACCGAGGAATAAATCGCAACATACTTTTTTTAGCTAAATAAAACAACTTAAATTTTTTGGAGGCCACGCCCAGAATCGAACTGGGATAAAAGGATTTGCAATCCTCTGCGTAACCATTCCGCCACGTGGCCACCCTATAGATTTAATCATGATTAGAATCACATTTTTAATCTATTTTTATTATTATCGAATAAATATAACTTATTTTTAGGTAAGTAAATTGTAATATTTTTATCTTTAATATTTTTAGTACTTTTTATTCTTATTTCAGTACCATTTATATGCGTATAGATAATTTTTTCGGAACCTAAATTTTCAATAAGATCAATTTTAATTTCAACTGCAATTTCACTTATATTTTCTAAAGATATATGTTCTGGTCTAATACCTACATAAAAATCATTTTCAAATTTTGAATTTTCAAATTTAATTTCTTTATTGAATAATTTAAATGTATTTTTATTAATAATATCATCAGTTTTGACCTTAAAGATATTCATTTTAGGATTTCCAATAAATTCAGCTACAAAAATATTGTTTGGGTTATCATAAATTTCATCGGGAGTTCCAAATTGTTCAATTTTTCCTTTATTCATTATCACAATTTTATCAGCTAAAGTCATAGCCTCAATTTGATCATGAGTTACGTATACAATATTACTTTTAAGTTTCTTATGTAATTTTGAAATTTCAACTCTCATCTCTGACCTTAGGGCTGCGTCTAAATTAGAAAGAGGTTCATCAAATAAAAATAATTTAGGATTTCTAGTTATAGCCCTTCCAATAGCAACTCGCTGCCTCTGTCCTCCTGAAAGTTCCTTTGGTCTTCTATCCAAAAGTTCTTCAATTTTTAAAATTTTTGCTGCTTCAATTACTTTATCTTTAATTTCATTTTTTGAAATTTTTTCAGATTTAAGGCCAAAAGAGATATTTTGAAAAACATTCATGTGCGGATACAAAGCATATGATTGGAAAACCATTGCAATTTGCCTTTTAGAAGGTAACAAATCATTAAGAAGATTATTTTCTAAAAAGATTTTCCCTTTATCTATTTTTTCTAATCCAGCTATCATCCTTAGTAGTGTAGATTTTCCGCATCCAGATGGTCCTAGCAAAACAATAAATTTACCTTTTTCAACTTCTAGGTTAAATTTACTAATTACATGGTTTTCACCAAAGGATTTGTCTATATTTTCAAATTCTAAAAAAGGCATTTTCAATAAATTTAATTAATTCAAACCTCATATGCATTTTAATCATAGATGAATTTTTAACCTTATTGTTAAACTTAAAACATTATTTAATTAATTAATAGGAGGAAAAATGAGAAAAATTTCAGGATTCATTTTTGCTTTAACTTTATTAACGTCTAATAGTTTTGCGGATATTACTTTTTGGACTACTGAAGTTCAGCCAGCAAGAATGGAAAAACAAATGGAGATGGCAAAGTCATTTGAGTCCAAAACTGGTATAAAAGTTGAAGTTATTCCAGTTGAGGAAAAAGATTTAGGGTCTAGAGCCACTGCAGCTGCTGCAGCAGGGAATCTACCTGACGTAATTTATCACACTCTTCAATATGTTTTACCTTGGGCCGAAGCAGGGATACTTGATGTAAATGCGAACAATGACGTAGTTAAAAGTTTAGGAAAAAAAACTTTTGCTCCAGGTGCATTAAACATGGCAAAAAAAGGTGGAAAAATTGCTGCTGTGCCAGTTGATGGATGGACGCAAATGGTAGTTTATAGGAAAGACTTATTCAAAAATGCAGGTCTTGAACCACCAACAAGTTACGAGAATATTGTAAAAGCTGTGAAAGCTCTCTCAGGCGGAGAAATGTTTGGGTTTGTAGCTGCAACCAAAACTGATGAGAACTTTATGAGCCAAGTTCTTGAGCATGTTCTTTTAGCTAATGGAGTAAACTTTGTTAAAAAGGGCGGAACAAAAAAACAAGGTAAAGCTTTAAAAAACTCTTTGGAATTTTATAAAGTTATAGCTAAAGCTAGTCCTCCAGGAGAATTATTCTGGAAACAATCTAGAGAACTTTATTTCGCAGGAAAAACTCCAATGATAATTTGGTCACCGTTTATTATGGATGAATTAGCTGGACTAAGAGACTCAGCTCCTCCAACAATCAATAGTGATCCTACATCACCAGAACTTGCATCCAAAACAGGGTTCATCACTAATTTTAGTGGGCCAAACAATAAGAAGGGTGCTGCTTGGGCAGACGTAAGATATTTTGGTATTACTGCTGATGCAGATACTGACGAAGCAAAAAAGTTTGTTGAGTACTCTATGGATGAAGGATACACAAGCACTTTGGCGATTGCGCCTGAAGGAAAATTCCCTGTTAGAAGAGGAAATTCTTCAGATCCTGCTGCATTTACAAAAGCTTGGAGTAAGCTACCAGTTGGTGTAGATAGAAAAAAACCGTTAACTGAACTTTATTCACCAGATGTAATTAATAACATTGTTGCAGGATTAGACACTGCAAACAGATGGGGAGTAAAAGAAGGTGAACTTTCTAGAGCATCAAAAATCATTAATGCTCAATTCTTAAATAGAATTACAAGGGAATACATTGATGATCAGATATCAGTTGATGAAGCAGTTAAAAAAATTAACGCAGAATTAGCAAAATTCTAGCAAATATATTTCTTAAAAGCGGATAATAAGATATTATCCGCTTTTAAATGAGCACCTCACTATCTAAAATAGAAAAAAGGACAGCATATACACTTCTTTTACCTGCTGTATTCTTGGTTTTTGCGATAATTTTATTTCCAATTTTTGCAAATGTATGGATTAGTTTTAAAGAAGTTGGACTTAAAGATATAAGAATTCCCGAGCCTAGGGCAAAAAAAATTGTAAAAAATATACAAGATAGTAATTTTGAGTTAAAAATTATCTATAAATTAAGAAATAGTTCTTTAATCCAAGATATTAGAGAAGTTAGATTTTCAGATAAATTACCCAAAAATATTGAACCAGTGAATTTGGATAAAAGATGTAAATTTAAGTCACAAAAAATTAAATGTTTCTTTGGAAATTGGGAAGCAGGTTATCGTGAAAATTTTGAAATTTTTGTAAAAGACGTAAATAACAATGCTATCAATAATAATGATATAAAATCTTATAATCCAGATTTAAATGGGAAATCAAATAATATCTTATTGACTACAGATTTTACTCTTAAAAATTTTAAAAAAGTTTTCATGAATAACAATTTTTTTGAGCTTTTAATGACGACTTTTTACTTTACTTTTTTTGGTACACTTGGAGCTATTTTACTTGGCATATTTGCTGCCCAACTTGTAAATCAAAAATTTTATGGAAGAACTTTTATGCGAAGTATACTGCTTTTTCCTTATGTAGGTCCTGTGGTAGCTTTGGCTTATACTTGGACTTTACTCTTAGATCCTAATAGCGGTACAATAAATTCTCTTCTAGTAAATTATGGAGTAATCGAAAAACCTATAAATTTACTTGGACAAAAGTATTTAATTATTAATATTTTAGGATTTGAGCTAAAACTTAGATTAGCATTAACTACGGTTATATTTTTTGAGATTTGGCGATATTTCCCTTTAGCCTTTTTATTTATATTAGCTAGACTACAAGCCATTCCGAAGGATCTTTATGAGGCAGCGGATGTAGATGGCGCTGGGCCGTTTAGAAAATTCTTTTATATTACTCTTCCGCAAATCACAGCGATTTTATCAATATTATTTATGATCAGATTTATTTGGAACTTTAATAAGTTTGAAGATATTTTTTTATTAACAGGCGGTGCTTCGGGTACTTTAACGTTACCAATAAGCGTGTATCAACAAGGATTTGCAATATCAAATATTGGCATGGGCTCAGCAGTTTCAATAGTAATTGTATTATTATTAATAATTTTTATGATTATTTATTTTAAATTAATTGGAAAAAAGGCAAATGAAATTTAAATCTTTGATAATTACATTATTTGCATCATCAATTTTTCTTACAATAATAATTTGTATATGGAAAATATTGGCAACTTTGCAAGGCTTAAGTTTTACAAATCTTAACTTTAATCTAAATCTATTATTATCACTCGGATTAGTTATAACTTGTGTATTTATTGGAAAAAAATTTAATCATAACTTAAAAATTTTTATATTATCCTTATCATTTACAATTTTATATACATTTTTAAATGAAGACTCCCCTATGTGGTTTTCAGCAGGTATTTTTTTACTAATTTTATTTTTTACAAATAAATTGAAAAAATATGATTTAAAATATTTAAATCAGGATTTTATATCTGAAAAAATTGTGTTCGAGTTTTTATCTTTATTTGCAATAGTATTTTTTGCATTAGTTATATTGTTTCCATTTTACATAATGTTTGTAACTAGCTTTAAAACGCAAACCGCTTTATTAATTAACCCGATTGATCTAAGTATTGATTTTTCAAAAAATATTTTTGAGATATTCAAATCTTACTTTGTCATTTTCAAAACATATGATTTTGGAAGATATATTCTTACAAGTTCGTATGTATCGGTTGGAACTGTTTTAATAACCCTATTATTTGCTATCCCCGCAGCGTACGCTGTTGCAAGATTAAATTTCTTTGGTAAGACTTTTCTTTCAACATCAATATTAATAATTTATATGTTTCCAGCAATAGTATTAGTAATTCCTTTATACACTGTTTTTAGTCAACTAGGTTTGAGGAATTCTGTGGAAGGCTTACTAATAGTTTATACAGCAACCACTTTACCTGTAGCCATCTATATGCTTCAGGGATACTTTAAAAGCATACCTAAAGAAATTGAAGAGGCGGGACTCATAGATGGACAAAATTGGTTTGGGATAATTATTAAAATAATAATTCCTCTTAGTTTACCTGCTATCGCTTCAGTATCGTTATATGTATTTATGATAGCTTGGAATGAATTTTTATTTTCTCTTATGTTTTTGGATAATCCCAAAACATTCACATTATCTAGAGCAATAAATCATTTAACTGGTGATGCCGAAACACCACGGCAATATCTAATGGCTGGATCTGTGGTAGTTACTTTACCAATACTTTTAATTTTCATATATTTTGAAAAATATTTAGTAAGCGGCTTAACAGCTGGAAGTGTTAAAGGATAATGAATAACTCAATTAAAGAAGCAAAGAGAACCTTAATAAACAACAGAAGATTAAATTACACTTTACCCACTAATACTAAACTTTATCCAGCCCAATGGAATTGGGACTCAGCTTTTATTGCATTAGGATATTCTAATTTCAATTTAGATTATTCATTTAAAGAACTTGAAACTCTGATTTCAGGACAATGGGATGACGGAATGATACCACACATTCTTTTCCATATTAAAGATTTAAATTATACTCCTAACTATAAAGCTTGGGATTGTGGTAAAAAAGTTTCCTCATCTGGAATAACTCAACCACCGATCTTGGCAAGTATTTTAAGGATAATTATTGAGAGACAAAAATTTTCAAAAAAAGAAATAAAAAAATATCAGCCTTTAATTTTAAAGATTAAAAAATGTTTAGAATGGTTTATTAGATACAGAGATCCAAAACGTACTGGTCTAATTTCTATACTTCACCCATGGGAAAGTGGTTATGATAATTCTCCTTTATGGGACAAACCGATGAGCATGATCAAAACTGAATTAAATCTTAATTACATGAGAACGGATAATAAAATTGTCGACCAAAGCCAAAGACCTTTGAAAATTGATTATGATAGATATGTAACTATTAAAAATCATTTAAAGGAAATGAATTATGATCCAAAAAAACTTTACTTCAAATCAAAATTTAATGTTGTAGATGTTGGATTTAATTCACTTTTTCTTAAAGCTTTAAAAGATATTGATTTTTTACTTAGATGTATAGATAAAAAAAATTCTTCCATAAGAAAATATATTCTTTTAAATGAGAGTAAACTTACAAAATTATTTAATTCAAAAAAAATGACATTTAAGAATAAAGATATAAGAAATAATAGTTTAGTAGCTATACCTTCAATAACCAATTTTTTTATGCTATTTGCTGATTTAAATAACAATTCAATTAATAGATCATTAATAAAAAGTTTAAAAAAATATAATAAAAATAATAAATATCTTTTTCCTTCAATAAATTCTAAACACACATCATTCGAAGAAAAACGTTACTGGAGAGGGCCGGTATGGGTTAATTGCAATTGGATCATATATCAAGGTTTAAAAAATAAAGATAAGAAGTTCGCAGAATTAATAAGAAAAAAGACCTTGAATTTAGTCGAAAAAAAAAAATTTCGAGAATATTACAGTTGTAAGTCGGGTTTAGGAATGGGTGCTAAAAATTTTTCTTGGACTGCTGCCTTATACCTAGATTTTAAACTTAATAGTTATTGAAATCTGATATATATCTCTAGATATCAAAAAAATGGAATTTAAAAAATACAATCATAGTGAAGAAGAAAAAAAAATCTCGGATTTTTGGATTAAAAAAAACCTATTCAAACCAAAAAAGAACAAATCAAATAAAAAATTTTCTATAGTAATTCCTCCACCTAATGTAACGGGCAGATTACATATGGGACATGCTCTAAACAATAGTCTACAAGATGTTTTAGTTAGATTTAATAGAATGAAAGGCCTCGAAACTCTGTGGCAGCCAGGTACAGACCATGCTGGAATTGCGACACAAGCTGTTGTTGAAAATAACCTTTTGAAAGAAGGAATTAAAAAAAATGATTTAGGAAGAGAAAAATTCACCAAAAAAATATGGGATTGGAAAGAGGAGTCTGGTGGAATAATTTTAGATCAACTTAAGAAATTAGGTTGTTCGTGTGATTGGTCAAGAACGAGGTTCACTATGGATAAGGATCTTTCTAAAGCTGTAATTAAAGTTTTTGTTGATCTTTATAAAAATAAGCTAATTTACAAGGATAAAAAATTAGTTAATTGGGATACTAAACTTCAAACTGCAATTTCTGACTTGGAAGTAAACCAAAAAGATGTTCAATCTCAATTGTACTATATTGATTATACGATAGAGAACTCAGATCAAAAAATCACTATCGCTACTACCAGACCAGAAACAATGATGGGAGATACCGCGGTTGCTGTAAATCCAAAGGATGAAAGATATGTTAATTTAGTTGGAAAAAATGTTCTTATTCCAATTGTTAATAGGACTGTCAAAATTATTTCTGACAATTATGCTGATCCGGAACAAGGCTCAGGAGCAGTAAAAATTACACCAGCACATGATTTTAATGACTATGAGGTAGGCAAGAGAAATAAATTAGAAATAATAAATATTTTTGAAGAGAATGGTAAAATAAACAAAAATGGAATTAAAGAGTTTCATGGTTTAGACAGATTTGAAGCAAGAAAACTTATAATTAAAAAATTAAAGGACAATGGTTCTCTTGTAAAAATTGAAAATATTAAAAATAAAGTTCCATATGGAGATAGATCAAACACAATAATCGAACCTCTCTTAACAGAGCAATGGTTTGTTGATGCCAAAAAATTATCCAAAAAACCAATTAAGATAGTTAAAGAGGGTAAAACTACTTTTTTTCCAAGCAACTGGTCAAAAACATTTTTTCAATGGATGAATGATATTGAGCCTTGGTGCATATCTCGGCAGATTTGGTGGGGCCATAGAATACCTGCTTGGTATGATGAAACTGGAAATATTTTTGTAGCTGAGAGTAAAAAAGATGCATTAAAATTAGCAAAGAAAAAAAATAAAAATAAACAATTTACGTTGAGACAGGAAACAGATGTTTTAGATACTTGGTTTTCATCAGCTCTATGGCCTTTTGCGACTCTTGGATGGCCAAACAAAACTGAAGAACTTAATAAATTTTATCCAACTTCAGTTCTTGTTACTGGTTTTGATATAATTTTCTTTTGGGTAGCAAGGATGTTGATGATGGGAAATTATTTTAGAAAAAATACGCCTTTTCATAAAGTATATGTTCATGCTTTGGTAAGAGATGAAAAGGGGCAGAAAATGTCAAAGTCAAAAGGCAATGTGATTGATCCATTAGATTTAATAAATCAATATGGAGCAGATAGTTTAAGGTTTACTTTAATTTCGATGGCCTCTCCAGGACGAGATGTAAAGTTATCAAAAGATAGGGTTACTGGAAACAGAAACTTTATTACAAAAATTTGGAGCGCAAATAATTTTTTAAAACTTAATAATTGTAAATTAGATAAAAAGATAAATTTGACATCAATTAAACTTCCAATAAACCATTGGATTTATAACGAATTTATAAAAACACAAAATTTAATCACGAAAAATATTGAAATATTCAGGTTCGACGAGGCTGCTAAGTATGCATATCAATTTGTTTGGCATTCTTATTGCGATTGGTATTTAGAGTTCTTAAAACCTATTTTTAATTCAAAAGATAAAAGTGAAATTAAAGAAGCTAAAGCTTTCTCATCATTTATGATGGCAAATATTCTTAGAATTCTTCATCCTTTTATCCCTTTTTTTACTGAGAAATTGTGGTTTTTAAATGCTTATAAAAAGATTTTCAAAAATTATTTAATTAGTTCCAGTTGGCCAAATTTTAAGGTAATTAATAAATTTAGTAAAAATCAAAACAATATAAATGATTTAATTGAAATAATTTCTAACATTAGATCTACTAAAGCAGAGTTAAAAATTACTCCAAAACTATATTGTGACATATTTTTTGATGATAAATCAGGGAAATTAAAGAAATTGGTAAATAAAAATATTAATTTGATAAAACAGGTTGGTAGAGTAAATAATGTCCTTAATACAAAGATAAGAGATAAAAATTCAATAGATATCTTAGTTCTTAAAGAAAAACTTTCATTAAATTTTAATGAGGACGTAAACTTGGGATCTCAAAAAGAGAGAATTTTAGAAAAAATTGAGAGAATTAATAAACAGATCACTAGTTTAAATAATAAGCTTAAAAATAAGGCTTACGTGACAAATGCACCTAAAGAAATAGTACAAAATGATAAAAATTTAGTTAAGGAATTAACTATTGAAGATGGAAAATTAAGAAGTATTGTATCTAGTATAAATTAAATGTCTAAAATTGATAAAAAAAAACTACCAAGTCGTCATACTTCTTTAGGCCCAGATAGAGCTCCACATAGATCTTTTTACTATGCAATGGGAGAAACCGAACAGGATGTAGCGAAGCCGTTTGTAGGTGTAGTATCCACGTGGAACGAAGCTGCACCTTGCAATACAGCTTTAATGCGACAGGCACAGTCTGTAAAAAAAGGAGTAAAACAATCTGGTGGAACGCCAAGAGAGTTTTGTACTATAACCGTGACAGATGGTATTGCCATGGGTCATGAGGGAATGAAATCATCTTTAATTTCCAGAGAAGTCATAGCAGACTCAGCTGAACTGACAGTGAGAGGACATTGTTATGATGCATTAGTTGGTATCGCTGGATGTGATAAATCTCTTCCAGGCTTGATGATGTCCATGTTGAGATTGAATGTACCTAGTGTGTTCATTTATGGTGGATCAATTTTGCCAGGAAAATTTAAAGGAAAAGATGTTACAGTTGTAGATGTGTTTGAAGCAGTAGGCAAACATTCCTCAGGTAAAATGTCCTCTGAAGAATTAAGAGAATTAGAATTGGTAGCTTGTCCAAGTGCTGGGGCTTGCGGAGGTCAATTTACAGCTAACACAATGGCGTGTGTATCTGAAGCGATAGGATTGGCCTTACCTTATTCAGCTGGGACGCCAGCCCCTTATGAGGAAAGAGATAAATATGCTTATGAAAGTGGTCAAGCAGTAATGAATTTATTAGAAAAAAAAATTAAACCAAGAGAAATAGTTACTAAAAAATCTTTAGAAAATGCAGCAACAATTGTGGCCGCAACTGGAGGCTCTACTAATGCAGCCCTTCATTTACCTGCACTTGCTAATGAGATAGGAGTTAAATTTGACTTAATGGACGTTGCAAAAATATTTAAAAAAACCCCTTATCTTGCAGATTTAAAACCTGGAGGAAAATACGTTGCAAAAGACATGTGGGAAGCTGGCGGCGTTCCTATGTTATTAAAAACTTTATATGACGGCGGATATATTCATGGCGAGTGTATGACAGTTACAGGTAAAACCATGAAAGACAATTTAGCGAATATTAAGTTTAATGCTAACCAAAAAGTTTTAAGAGAATATAATAATCCCCTTTCTCCAGATGGTGGAGTTGTTGGATTAAAAGGTAATTTAGCTCCAGACGGAGCGATCGTAAAAATTGCAGGACTAAAAAAATTACAATTCACAGGTAAAGCTAGATGTTTTGATAATGAAGAAGATGCAATGAAAGCAGTACAGACAAAAAAATATAAGGACGGTGATGTAATAATAATCAGATACGAAGGCCCAAAAGGTGGACCAGGAATGAGGGAAATGCTTTCAACAACTGGAGCTATTTATGGACAAGGCAAAGGTGAAAAAGTTGCACTTATAACTGATGGAAGGTTTTCGGGAGCTACTAGAGGTTTCTGTGTTGGTCACGTTGGCCCAGAGGCTGCAATGGGTGGTCCAATTGCACTTCTTAAAAATGGAGATGTAATAGATATAGACGCAAAAAAAGGATCAATTAATGTAAGGCTTACTAGTGCACAATTAAAAGCTAGAAGAAAAAAATGGAAAGAAAAAAAATCAAGTTTTGGATCGGGAACGATTTGGAAATATGCTCAAACGGTAGGACCTGCTTATCTCGGCGCTCCAACACATCCAGGTAAGAAAAAAGAAGTTAAAGAATATTCAAAAATTTAATGAAAATACGTCCAGTAATTTTATGTGGCGGTTCTGGTACGAGACTATGGCCCGATCAAAAACATCATCAACCTAAGCAGTTTATTGATTTTGGAAATTGGACGTTATTCGGAAAAACTCTAGAGAGGATAAAAAATTCTATATTTGATTATCCAATAATAAGTACTAATAAAAAATATATAAGGGAAATTAAAAAAAGTTTAAAATTAAAAGGTTTAAAGAAATATAAAATTATCGTTGAACCAGCAAAAAGAAATACTGCTCCTGCTATACTCAGTTCAGCATTAATAGAAGAAATACCTGAGAATCAACCTTTAATTTTTTTAACTTCAGATCATTTAATTGAGAAAACAAATCTGTTATATAAATCTATTAAACAACACAAAAAATACTTAACAGATAAAAATATTTTTATATTTGGTATTAAACCCTCAAATCCGTCATCTGAGTTTGGTTACTTTTTATCAAAAAGAGTTAGCAATAAATATAAAGTTACAAAATTTATTGAAAAACCAAATTTAAAAAAAGCAAAAAAAATCATTAAAAAAAATGCTTACTGGAATTCAGGAATGTTTTTTCTAACAAAAAAATCAATAATTAATAATTTTAAGAAGTATCAAAACAAAAACTTTAATCATTGTTTCAATTCTGTAGATAAATCAAAATTTAAAAATAATATTTATTATCTCAATAAAATTGACTTTTTAAAATGCAAAGCAATTTCTTTTGATTACGCAATTTTAGAAAAATCAAAAGACATAAATGCTATAAACTTAAATATACCTTGGTCTGATTTAGGTAGTTGGAAAGAAATTTGTAAAGTCTATGAAAAATTGAAGGGTAAATATCAAAAAAAGAAAAATATTTTTTACAGACCTTGGGGTAGGTATATAAACCTGTATAATGGTAAAAATTTTTTAATTAAAGAAATTTATGTAAAACCTAAAGGAGTTTTAAGTCTTCAAAAACATTTTCATCGTTCTGAACATTGGCTCATAACTCAAGGAACTCCAAAAATTACATTAAATAAACAAAAATTTACTTTAAAACCTAATGAAACTATTTTTATTCCTGTAAAATCTAAACACAGAATTGAAAATCCCTATAAAAAACCTGTTAAGATAATTGAAGCTCAACTAGGTTCAATTTTAAAAGAAACAGATATTGTTAGATATCAAGATATATACGGTAGAGTTAAATAATTACTAGCTCAATTGGTGTGTGATCAGATGGTTTTTCTTTAGATCTTGGTTTTTTATTTATCTTAATTGATTTTACATTTTCAATTAAACTATTTGAAAGTAAAAAATGGTCTATTCTCATACCATAGTTTTTCTGCCATGATCCAGCAAAATAGTCCCAAAAAGTATATTCTTGTTTTGCTTTGTTTTTAAATCGATAAACATCTTTAAAACCCAAATTAATAAGTTCTCTATATTTTTTTCTAATTTCTAATCGACCTAAAGCGTCATTTTCATATCTTTTAAAATCATGAACGTCTATTTCCTCAGGTATAATATTAAAATCTCCAGCGATAAGAATATTTGAGTTTTTCTGAATTTTTTTTTCAATATTTGTAATAAATTTTTTTAACCATTCCTTTTTATATTCATATTTTTCTGTATCTACAGGATTTCCATTGGGAACATAAATATTTATTAGTTCTAACTTTTTACTTTTTAATTTTAATTCAGCAGTGATTATTCGTGCTTGATTTAAATTATCTTTAATAAAACTTTTATTTATATTATTTAATTCATTTTTAGAAATAATTGCAACCCCATTGTAACTTTTTTGACCAAATACATATGATAGATATCCTAATTTTTTAAACTCATCATTTGGAAAATTTTCGTTTTGTGTTTTAATTTCTTGAAGCAAGAGAACATCAGGAGAAGAGTCTTTAATGTAATCATTAATATTTTTTATTCTTGCTCTAACGGAATTGACATTCCAAGATGAAATTTTCATTAAATAGAAAATGATAATCCACATCCACAGGAAGCAGTAGCTTTTGGATTTTTAATAACAAAAGATTCTCCAATCATCTCTTTTTTAAAGTCAATTGAAGAACCCGCAATAATTTCTAAAGAAGATTTATCAATTATCGCTTTATTAAATATTATATCATCAGAATTTGGTTTTTTATCAAAACCAAAACTATATTTAAATCCAGAGCACCCACCACCTTGTACTGTGATTCTAAAATATTTTTTATCTTCACCCACAGTTATTTTGTTAATTTGATTTAATGCTTGATCTGTAAAACTTAATTTTTTTTCCATAAAGGTAGTATATCTAGTATATATTCTATGTAGTTACCATGCAAAAAAAATCAATTGATAAATTGTCTAATTTAGCTGTACCAAAATTGTCAAAAGGTCGTTTTTTTAAAGAGAAAAAAACTAATTTAAGAAACGATTTTCAACGAGACAGAGACAGAATTATTCACTCTACAGCATTTAGAAGATTAAAACACAAAACTCAAGTTTTCGTTAATACCACTGGTGATCATTTTAGAACCCGTATAACACACTCACTTGAAGTATCACAAATAGCTAGAACTTTATCAAAATTCTTTCGTTTAAATGAAGATTTATCTGAATCTCTCAGTCTGGCACATGATTTAGGTCATACTCCATTTGGTCACGCTGGAGAAGAAGTATTAAATAATTGTATGAAAAATTTTGGTGGTTTTGATCATAATATACAAACATTAAGAATTATTACTATTTTAGAAAATAGATATTATAATTTTAAGGGACTGAACCTTTCTATTGAAACATTAGATGGCTTAATTAAGCATAATGGACCTTTGAATAATGTAAAAAAACTTGATCAAATTCTTGGTAGAAATTTTTTTAAAAAAAAAATTAATTTTTCTTTATATTCCTCTTTAGAGGCTCAAATAGCATCTATTTCAGACGATATAGCATATAATAGTCACGATCTTGAAGACGGGTTGAAATCTAATTTATTTGAATTAAAAAATTTAAAAGATATACCTATTCTAAATTCAATAATTTCTAAACATTCAAAAAAATTAAAAAAACACTCTATCGATTTAGTAATTAGACAAATTATAAGAGAAGTTATAAACGAAATGGTAAGAGATGTAATAATTACAACTCAAAAAAATATTAAAAAAAATAAAATAAAAAATTTAAATGACGTTTACAAATCTAAAATTCCACTAGTTTCTTTTTCACAAAAGATGATGATATTTGATAAAAAAATTAAAAATTTTTTACAAAAAAAAATGTACTTTCATAAAGACGTAAATTCAAAAACCAAATTTGGCAAAAAAGTTATTTATAAATTGTTCACTGAAATAAAAAAGAATCCCAAAAAATATATAAATGTAAAAAAATACAGTAATTCAAATATAATGCGTATTATATGTGATTATATTGCTGGTATGACTGATAGATATGCAATAAATCTATATAATCAAATAAAATGAATATTTTTGAACATCACTTATTAGAAATTAAAAACCTAACTGTAAAAAAAAAGAGTATTCTTAAATTAGATAAAGTTGGGAACCTGGATAGTATAAATTTAGAAATTCCTCCTGAAAAATTTAATTATGATTTATCTTGTAACATAGCTTTGGTTCTTGCTAAAGAAAACAATCAAGACCCAAAAATACTAGCAGAAAAATTTAAAAAAGTATTTTTAGAAAAAATAAGTAATTTTTCAGAAATAGAAATAGCAGGACCTGGTTTTTTAAACATCAATCTCTCTAATAAGGCGATAATTAATAATATTAATTTAATTTTAAAAAACAAAAAAGCCTACGGATCTTTCGAAACAAATGAAACCTATAATATTGAATTTGTCTCTGCTAACCCTACTGGGCCGATGCATGTTGGTCATTGCAGAGGAGCAGTTTTTGGAGATGTTTTAGCTAATTTATTAAAATTCAATGGAAATGAAGTTACTAAAGAATATTATATTAATGATTACGGCAATCAAATTAAAAATTTTGTAGAATCTGTTTTCTTAAGAATAAGAGAGATTAAGTTTAAAGAAAAATATCCTCAAAATAAAAATCTATATCCAGGATTATATATCAAAGATATCGCAGCAAAAATACTTAAGGAGAATAATAAAATCGATTTTAAAAAACTAGACATAAATTTTGATTTGATAAAAAAAGAGTCTTTAAAGATATCAATGGATTTAATCAAACAAGATTTAAAAAAATTAGGAATATCTCATGATAATTTTTTTTCTGAAACAGAAATAGTAAACAAGGATTTAGTTAACATTGCGGTCAAAAAACTTAAAAGCAAAAATTATGTAAAAGAAGGTTATCTTGAGCCTCCTAAAGGTGAGACAGACGAAAATTGGAAAAAGATAAAAAGGTTAATTTTTAAATCAACTTTATTTGGTGATGATACTGATAGATCTCTACAAAAAAATGATGGATCATGGACTTATTTTGCTAATGATGTTGCTTATCACATGGATAAAGTAAATAGAAAATATGACCATTTAATAAATATATTAGGGGCAGATCATACAGGCTATATAAAAAGGATAACCGCCGCTGTTTCCGCTTTGTCAGAAAATAAAACAACACTTAACTGTAAAGTTTGCCAATTAGTAAAGCTTTTTAAAAATGGTGAACCTTTCAAAATGTCGAAAAGGGCTGGAGATTTTATTTCTGCCCAAGATCTTTTAAAAGAGGTTAATAAGGATCCAATTAGATTTATGATGTTAAACAGAAGCAACGATGTCGAATTAGATTTTGATTTTGATAAAGTTAAGGAAAAAACAAAAGAAAATCCTGTTTTTTATGTTCAGTACGCTTATGCAAGGATAAATTCTCTTTTAAGAACATTAAATACAAATTTCATCAAAAAAGTTGATTTAGATGAAAAAAATTTTAATCCAAATGACGTAGAAAAAAAAATAATTAGAAAAGTTTTCGAATGGCCCAAAATAATAGAGTCAGCCTCAAGAAAATTTGACTTACATAAAATTCCTTATTTTTTATATGACCTTTCAACATTATTCCATGCTTATTGGAGCAAAGGAAATGATGATCAAAATTATAAGTTTATTGAAAATAAAAGAATTAAAAGAAAGGAAATTATTGCAGTAGTTAACCTTGTCGCTGTGGTAATTCAAAATGGAATGGGGATACTTGGTGTGTCTTTGCCAGACAAAATGTGATGATGAAATTATTAAATATCTTCATGATTATTTTAGTTATATTATTTTTCTTAAGTATTTTTCAATATTATTCTTCAAATAAAAATGCAGAATTGAAGAGTTACAATAGAGATAATATAAATGAAATTATAAACACTAAAATATCAAATTTGCCAATATTAAATGATGATACCAATAATGTCATAGAATTTAATGATGGTTATTCAAATATCAAAAAAAAAGAAAAACAAAGACGCTTTTGGGATTTACTTAAAACTCAATGAAAAAAAAAGCTATTATAGTTAGTATTAAAGGAACTAACTTAAGTAATAAAGAAAAAGTACTTTTATCTAATGAAAAACCTTGGGGTTTAATCTTATTTAAAAGGAATATTAAATCATTTAATCAAATTGTAAATTTAACCAAAAAAATAAGGAAATACGCCCAGGATGATAAATTTCCTATTTTGATTGATGAAGAAGGTGCAAAAGTATCAAGAATGGAAAGTATTATTCAACATGATTTAAATGCGACTTTTTTTGGAAATCTTTACTTAACAGACCAAAAAATTGCAATTGAATTATATAAAACTTATTTGAATTCACTTTGTAATAAATTAAAAAAAATCGGCGTTAATGTAAACACTATTCCAGTGTTAGATGTCCTAAGAAATAATACAAATAAAATAATAGGAAACAGAAGTTTCTCTAAAAGAAAAGAAATTGTAAAAAAATTAGGTGAAGTTACCATTAATTCATGTCATAAAAACAAAATTATTTCTGTAATAAAACATATTCCAGGTCATGGGGGTACCACTCAAGACAGTCACTTAATAATGCCTAAAATAAAATTAAGCGAAAGCTCACTTGATAGGATTGACTTTTACCCTTTTAAATTTACTTCTGCTAAACTAGCTATGACAGCACACATACTCTATTCCAAAATTGATAAAAAAAATGTTGCAACTTTTTCGAAGAAAATTATTAAAAAAATTATTAGAAAAAAAATAGGTTTCAAAGGTATCTTGATGTCAGATGATATTTCTATGAAGGCATTAAAATATGATTTAGTAACTAATGCCAAAAAATCATTAGACGCTGGTTGCAATTTGGTTTTATATTGTTCTGGAAATATAAAAGACAACTTAAAATTGATAAAATCGGTTCCATATATTGATAATTTTACATCAAAAAAAACATCAGAAATTTATAAAATTTTAAGGTAAAATTGTTAATGGAATCAAATAGCACTAATCAAATGTCCATAAATATACCTAATTATAGTGGACCTCTTGAAATATTGTTAGATTTAGCCAAATCACAAAAAGTCGATCTGGCTGAAATTTCAATTACTAAACTAGCAGATCAATTCCTTGAATTTATCAAAAATAGTAAAAACTTAAATTTAGAGTCTGCATCAGAGTACTTGCTTATGGCTACATGGTTAGCATACTTGAAATCTAAATTATTATTACCAGAAGATAATGATGACGACTTCAAAGCTTTAGAAGTTGCTGAGAAACTTAAATTACAACTCAAAAAGCTAGAGTTAATAAGAATTTTATCAGATCAAATGCTTCAAAAAAAAAGGTTAGGTGTTCATATTTTCACAAGAGGCATGAAGGGTGGAATAAGATCGATAAATACACCAGTTTATGATGTTTCACTTTATGAATTGCTTAAATGTTACGCAGGCATTCAAATGCAAAAAACTTTTCAAAATGTAAGTATACCAAAATTACCTGTTCTAACAACTGAAGAGGGGATAAAACAGATAAAAAATAATTTAGATAAAATAAATAATTGGGAAAATATTTTAAAATTAATTCCAAATTTTTACATAAAAAATAAAATGAAACGAACAGGTTTTGCTGGAATTTTTGCAGCAAGTTTAGAACTTACAAAAGAAGGGATAGTTCAAGTTTCTCAAAAAAAAATGTTTGATAAATTAATGATTAAAAAAACTTAATATGCCTAATAAAAAAACTAACATAATAAAATTTCCTGCGGCACCATCAAAGTTAGAAAGACAAGTTGAGGCAATTTTATTTGCTGCCTCAGAGCCCTTAGACATTGAAACGATTGAAAAGAGAGTTCAAACAAATACAAATATAAAAAAAATATTAGAAAATATTAAAGAAATTTATAAAAATAGAGGTATTAATTTAGTTTGTATAAAAAATAGATGGTCTTTCAGAACTGCTGATGATTTATCCAAATTAATGTCTCTACAAAAATCTACTCAAAAAAAATTATCTAAAGCTACAATAGAAACATTAGCGATCATAGTTTATCATCAGCCTGTAACAAGATCTGAAATTGAAGAAATTCGAGGTGTTTCATTTGCATCAAATACTTTAGAAATCTTACTTGAGCTTGATTGGGTAAGACCTGCAGGTAGAAAAGATGTTCCAGGAAAACCGATTCTCTACGCCACAACTGAAAATTTTTTAAATCATTTTAATATTCAAAAATTATCAGATCTACCTACCATTGATGAGCTCGGTACTGCAGGGCTAATTGATACTTCATCAATTGATAAATCGATTTTTGGAACAGGTAAGTTTTTTAAGGAGCAATCTATTATTGAAAACCAAAATGATATTTATGAAGATATTGAAGAAGCTATTAAAAAAGCACCTGAGGAAGAAAAATAAACGTTTTGATTTAATCTAAATTATTGTATAAAATTTACTTATGGGAAATATCGGTTGGACAGGTATAATTATAATAGCTATTTTGATAGTAATCCTTTTTGGTAAAGGAAAAATTTCTAGTATAATGGGTGATCTAGCAAAAGGTATTAAAAGTTTCAAAAAGGGTATGTCAGATGAAAATACCTCAGGTGACGATAATTCCAATAATAACTCAGATAACTCTAATTCTGAAAATAAGTAATCTAATATGCCTCAAATAGGTTGGTTAGAGATTTTATCAATAGTCATAATTGCAATTTTAGTTTTAGGACCAAAGGAATTTCCTGTAGCTTTAAAAAAAATAGGAACTTACTTTGGAAAATTAAAAAACACCCTTAGTAGCTTTCAAAGAGAAGTTAACTCAGTAACAGAGAATATTGATATCGAAAAAGATATAGTAAATAAAAAAGATATAAAAAAAGACAATAATAAAAAAGATGAGTGATAATAGTTCATTTACAAGCCACTTTGTAGAGCTTCGTTCTAGACTTATAAAATCTCTAATTTTTATTTTTGTGATATTTGTCATCTCATATACTTTTGCTGAACATATTTATTCTTTTTTGGTTAGCCCTTATGCTGAGGCTGTAAAAGATGATCCAGGTTCTAGGCGTTTGATTTTTACTGCATTACACGAAACTTTTATTACTTATTTGAAAGTTGCATTTTTTGCAGCAATTTTTATTGGTAGCCCATTTTTATTAATTCAAATTTATAAGTTTATTGCACCAGGACTATATAAAAATGAAAAAAAGGCTTTATTACCTTATTTGATTTCTACTCCATTACTTTTTTTATTTGGAGGCATGCTTGTTTATTATTTAGTTATGCCATTAGCTATTAAATTTTTTTTATCGTTTGAGTCAATGGGCTCAAATACAAATCTGCCAATTCAATTAGAAGCCAAAGTCAATGAGTATTTGTCTTTAATTATGAGATTAATTTTTGCATTTGGAATTAGTTTTCAATTACCAATATTACTTAATCTTCTTGCAAGAATAGGTGTTGTAAACTCAGAATATTTAAAAAAAACTAGACGATACGTAATAGTTATTATTTTTACTTTAGCAGCAATTTTAACACCACCTGATCCTATTACGCAAGTAGGTCTAGCAATACCTCTATTATTACTTTATGAATTATCTATTATAACGGTTCGATTCACTGAAAAAAAAAATAAAAATGAGAATATAGAAGATGCATAGTTTAAAAGATTTAAGAAAAAATCTAGACATATTAAAAAAAAAATTTCAAAATCGAAATGTACAATTTGATGTAAATAATTTTAAGAAAATAGACACACTTAATAGAGAATTAATAAGTAAAAAAGAAAAATTAGAACAAGAAAAAAAAATATTATCTAAGTCTAAAGATAAATCTAATTTCTCTAAATCAAAAAAAATTTCTGAAGAAATTTCATCTTTGATAAAAAAACAATCTAAGACACAAGAGGAATTGAATAAAATTATTTTTTCTCTTCCAAATTTAGCACAAGATGATGTGCCAGTCGGAAATGATGAAAAATCAAATATATTAATTAAACAAGAGGGAAATCTAAAAAAGTTTTCTTTTAAAGTTAAATCTCATGTTGAGCTTGGATCTAAAAATAATAACATTGATTTTGAAACATCAATAAAATTATCAGGATCAAGATTTGTAATATTAAAAGATAAAATTGCTTTACTTGAAAGAGCGTTAATAAATTTTATGTTGGATACCCATGTAAGAGAGTTTGAATACACTGAAATTTCTCCTCCTTTGATTGTAAATGAAGATGTGATGTTTGGCACAGGACAACTTCCAAAATTTGAGGAAGACCAGTTTGAAATAAAATTTGATGATACTGATCAAAGAAAATTTCTTATACCCACCGCTGAGGTAGTTCTTACTAATCTAGTAAGAAAGTCTATAATAGATTTAAAACTACTTCCTATGAGATTTGTTGCTTCAACACCTTGTTTTAGAAAAGAAGCAGGTAATTATGGTAAGGACACTAAAGGAATGATTAGACAACATCAATTTTATAAAGTTGAGCTGGTCAGCATTGTTGAACCTAGCAAGTGTTCAGATGAATTACAACGAATGTTAAGATGTGCAGAGAGTATTCTTGCTAAACTCGAAATTCCTTACCAGGTGGTTCTACTTTCATCAGGGGATATGGGTTTTAGCTCAGAAAAAACCTATGATATTGAAGCATGGATACCATCAGAAAAAAAGTACAGAGAAATATCAAGTTGTTCCTCTTGCGGTATTTTTCAAGCAAGACGGATGGGTGCCAAATATAAATCTGAAAACGGAAATGAATTTGTTGGGACGCTTAACGGGTCAGGTTTAGCTGTAGGAAGATTAATGATAGCTTTATTAGAAAACAATCAAAATGAAGATGGTTCAATTAATGTTCCTAATGTATTAAAAAAATACATGAATAATCTAGAAAAAATTTAATTATAATTTACTTGTTTATCTAAAGTTTTTCATATAATTGTTCAATCATGAGTGGGCAAGGAATAGCACAATTTATACCATTAATATTAATTTTTGTAATTTTTTACTTTTTTTTAATAAGACCTCAACAAAAAAGAGTTAAAGATCATAAAGCAATGGTAGAGTCATTAAAAAGAGGTGATGAAGTAATCACATCTGGTGGTATTATAGGTATTGTTGACAGAGTTATGGAAGATGATCGAATTGAAGTTACTATTGGTGAGAATACTAAAGTTCAAATAATAAGATCCACAATTACAAGTCTATTAAAAAAAGAAGAAATTAAAAAATAATTCTTTTTCGTGTTAAATTTTTCTAAAATAAATGTTTTAATAATTTATCTTCTGTTTTTAGTTATAGCTGCTTTTTCAATTCTAAATTTTCAGAATGAAAATAATCAATTTATAAAAAAAAAAATTAATTTAGGTTTAGATCTTCAAGGTGGGTCTTATCTATTATTAGAAATCAACTCAGATAGTTTAGTTAAAGATAAAATTCAGTCTAAAGTAATTCCTCTAAAAAAATTGCTTAAAGAAAATAATATTAATTATAATAATTTTAAAATTAATGATAATAATTTGACTTTATCCATTGATAATATTGATAAATTTGATTTACTATTTAATTTAAGAAAAGATAATTTAGTAAATCCATATATAGATAAATATAGAGCATATGAATTAGAGTATAAAAAATCTAATAACAATAAAATCGAAATATCTTTTTCAAAATTTGGTTTATTAACAATTAATAATGCAGCCTTGAAGCAATCAATTGAAATAGTAAGGCGTAGAATTGATGATGTTGGAACTAAAGAACCGACAATTCTTCAAAGAGGTGAAAAAAGAATACTTGTAGAACTACCGGGATTAAAAGATCCCGAAAGAATTAAAGCCTTACTAGGTAAAACCGCTAAATTAAATTTTAGACTTGTTTCTGATAATAATGAGTTCGGCACAGAGGAGCTAATCTCTGAGAATGGTGAAAAGCTTAACATCAGCAAAAGAATAATTATGAGCGGAGAAAATTTAATTGATGCTCAACCAAGTATTCAAAATCAAAATAATGAACCCACAGTTTCTTTTACTTTGGACAGAATAGGAGCACAAAAATTTGGCAGAGCGACTACAGACAATGTTGGAAAAAGGTTAGCTATAGTTTTAGATGGTGATATTGTAAGTGCACCCAATATAAACGAACCTATCACATCTGGGAATGGAATGATTTCAGGTAATTTTTCTTTTCAAGAAGCGACTGATTTAGCTTTACTACTTAGATCAGGAGCTTTACCTACTCCGTTGGTAGTAGTCGAAGAAAGAACAGTTGGTCCAGACTTAGGCGAAGACTCAATAAAATCAGGATTAACCTCTTTGATAGTTGGTTTTGTCCTAGTTATTTTATTTATGATATATAAGTATAAAATTTTTGGATTAATAGCTAACACAGCTTTAATCGCCAATTTACTTATGTTGATTGGAGTTCTTACAATTTTAGAAGCAACATTAACCTTACCAGGTATTGCTGGAATAATCTTAACAGTTGGTATGGCTGTAGATGCGAATGTTTTAATTTTTGAGAGAATAAGAGAAGAGCTAAGGACCGAAAAATCAATTATTCATGCATTTGACGCAGGATATACAAGAGCTAAAATTACTGTACTCGATGCAAACATAACCACTTTAATTGCTGCTGTCATTTTGTTTGCTTTTGGTTCAGGTCCAGTGAAAGGTTTTGCAATTACATTAGGTATAGGAATTATTACAACTCTTTTTACAGCTTACTTTTTAGCGAGGCATATTACTTCAATAGTTGTTTTAAATGCTAAAAATGAGGTCAAAATTTAATGACTAATTATAATTTTTCATCAAAATTTAAGAAGGCAAATATTTTTTCTATATTTTTATTTCTTTTGAGCATCATATTTATATTATTTAAAGGCTTAAATTATGGAATAGATTTTAAAGGAGGGACGTTAATTGAGTTAAGATCTAACAACATAGAAGCTTCCTCAATAAGAGATATTTTAAAGAATATGGATTTAGGGGATGTAAATGTTAAAAAATTTGGAAAAGAAGGGGATTTCTTAATCAAAGTCGAGCAGAAGGGTGATAACAATAAACTAATCCCAGAAATAAAACAAAAGCTATCAGAAAATCTAAATACAGAAGTCAACTTTAGAAGGGTGGAAAATGTAGGACCAAAAGTAAGTGCTGAACTCTTACAATCTGGAATAATCGCTATATCGTTATCCTTAGCGGCAATGCTTTTTTATATATGGGTAAGATTTGAATGGCAGTTTAGTATAGGTTCAATCATCGCTTTATTTCATGACGTTATAATTACGATAGGAATATTTTCATTACTCTCATTAGAAATTAATCTCTCAATAATTGCAGCTGTTTTAACAATAGTTGGTTATTCAATGAACGATACAGTGGTAATATACGATAGGATAAGAGAAAATCTTGGCAAATTTCACAAATTAAGTATTAGTGAAATCGCCAATCTATCAATTAATGAAACTCTTACACGTACAATTATTACATCTGTCACAACTTTACTTGCATTATTTTCGATATTTATTTTAGGCGGTGAAATTTTAAGAGGTTTTTCCTTTGCTATGATTTTGGGTGTGCTTATTGGAACATATTCTTCAATATTCGTTGCTTCTCCCATTTTAAAATTCTTAAAAGTTAGTTACAAAACTCTTGAAAAAGAAGAAGAAAAAATAGTCCCTTAAATTAATAAAGGTTTTGCGCCGCCACCATTGTCAATAACATTGGCAGAGAGAGAAGGGTATTTGTTCTAGAAAATAACATTGCTGTTTTAGCAGAAGTAGCCTTTTCTTCAGGATTACACTCAACAATACCTAAAGCTTTTTTCTGATTGGGCCAAATTACAAACCAAACATTGTATGCCATAATTAATCCTAACCACATTCCTATTCCAATTGCAGTATTTTTGCCACCAGAACCATCTAATCCTAAAATCATCGCACTGTGAACGTATCCGTTAATCCAAGCCAAAATTAAACCGGAGAGCACAGTAATTGCTGCCGCCCATCTAAAGTAGAACAGTGCAGCAGGCGCAATAACTTTTCCTATTGCAGGTTTTTGTTCATCTGGGATCTTCGGCATGTTTGGAATTTGAACGAAATTGAAATACCACAATAATCCTATCCACATTATAGCTACAACAACATGAATAAATCTAAATAACCAACTCCAAAAAAGAGTATCAAAAGCAAAACCATCGCCAAAAAAGTATAATCCTAAAAATAATAATACTGCCAATCCAAAAGAGATATGGACGGTTTTAGACAAAGATTGAAGTATACTAGTCATGATTCTATACTATCATAGATTAACATATTAAGCAGTTTTTTTCATCGAATTATCACCCATAATTTCTTTGATGAACTTGCCTGTATAGCTATCTTTAACAGTAGAAACTTTTTCAGGTGTACCTTCAGCAATAATTTTTCCACCATTTACACCTCCTTCAGGACCCATATCAATGATATGATCAGCTGTTTTTATTACATCTAAATTATGTTCTATTACCACAACAGTATTACCTGTGTTTGCGAATGCCTGCAAAATTTCAAGCAATTTTTTAATATCATGTGAGTGTAGTCCCGTTGTTGGTTCATCAAGTATATACAAAGTTCTCCCGGTAGGTCTTTTGGACAATTCTTTAGCTAATTTTATTCTTTGCGCTTCACCTCCTGACAAAGTAGTAGCTTGTTGTCCGATTTTCATGTACCCGAGCCCAACATGTTTAAGGGTGATCAATTTTGACTTTATAGATTGAATATTTTCAAAAAATTCACATCCCTCATCTACAGTCATATCAAGCACATTTGCAATATTTTTATTTTTAAATCTTATTTCTAATGTTTCCCTATTATATCTTGCCCCTTTGCATGTATCACAGGGAATAAATACATCAGGCAAAAAATGCATTTCATAAGTTATTACGCCATCACCTTCACAAGTTTCACACCTTCCTCCTTTTACGTTAAAAGAATATCTACCGACTTTATATCCTCTAGCTTTTGATTCTGGTAATCCTGCAAACCATTCTCTAATCGGCCCAAATGCACCTGTATATGTAGCAGGATTTGACCTTGGAGTTCTTCCAATAGGAGATTGATCTATATCTATAATTTTATCAATCAATTCAGTTCCTTTAAACCCAGTGAATGCTTTTGGAACTTTACGACTTTTGTTTTTATTCAATATTAAATTAAAAGCATTATATAATGTATGGAGAATTAAAGTTGATTTTCCACTTCCAGAAACTCCAGTCACACAAGTAAAGGTTCCAACCGGTATTTTTAAGTTTACTTTTTTTAAATTATTTCCGCTTGCCCCGTTAATTTCTATAAATCTTCCATTTTTCGCAGATCTTCTTTTTTTTGGAATTGCTATATATTTTTTTCCAGATAAATAATCACCAGTTATACTTTTTTGATTTGAAATAATTTCTTTTACACTACCGTGAGCTACTATCTGACCTCCATTCAAACCAGCTTCCGGACCAATATCAATAATATGATCTGAATTTTCCATTGTTTCAATGTCATGCTCGACAACAATAACAGTATTACCAAGATCTCTTAATTTTTTAAGAGCTTTTATTAACTTTTTATTATCTCTTTGGTGTAAACCAATTGATGGTTCATCTAAAACATACAATACACCTGTAAGACCAGAACCAATTTGAGATGCCAATCTAATTCTTTGTGCTTCACCACCTGATAGTGTCCCTGATTCTCTTGAGAGCGTAAGATAATTTAAACCCACATTTAATAAAAAATTTAATCTTTCATTAATTTCTTTTAGTATATGTTGAGCTATTTTATTTTCTCTTTCAGATAATACATTTTGTAAATTTTCAAACCATTTTTGAGCTTGATCAATAGATTTTTCAGTGACTTCGCTAATATTTAATGAGTCTATTTTTATACATAAGGCTTCATCTTTTAATCTCATACCTTTACATTTTTCGCAATTTGTTTCACTTTGATATTGAGAAATTTCTTCTCTTTTCCACTCACTATCGGTTTCTAAATAACGTCTCTCTAAATTGTTAACGACACCCTCAAAAGTTTTTTTAGTTGAGTAAGAATCATAACCATCATCATATGAAAACTTTATTTCTTCTTCATCTGATCCATATAAAATAACGTCTTGAACTTTTTTCGGAATTTTTCTCCAGGGATCAGTCATTGAAATCTTAAAATGTTTAGCTATTGAGGCTAATGTTTGAGCATAATATAATGAAGTAGATTTTGCCCAAGGTTCTATAGCACCTTCTTGAAGAGTTTTTTTCGGGTCAGAAACTACCAAATTTGGATCAATATTTAAATTGTGTCCTATACCCTCACACTCCTCACAAGCACCATAAGGGGAGTTAAACGAAAAAAGTCTTGGTTCAATTTCTTCAATAGTGAAGCCGCTCTCAGGACAAGAAAATTTTGAAGAAAAAGTTATGGTTTCACGCTTTCTGAATTTTTTTGGTAATGTTTCATTTTCATATTCTACGACTAATAATCCATTCGAGAGATTTACTGCAGTTTCAACACTATCAGCTAATCTATTACCTAGGCTAGAGTTAAGAATTACTCTGTCAACAATTATAGATATTTCGTGTTTAAGTTTTTTATTTAAATCTGGAAATTCATCAATATTTAGATATTTTCCATTAACTTTAATTTTAGTAAAACCTCTTTTTTTGTAATTTAAGATTTCTTTTTTGTACTCACCTTTTCTACCTCTTACTATCGGAGCAAGAAGATGAATTGTGCTATCTTTAGGTAATTTTTTTATTTTATCAACCATTTCGCTTATAGGCTGTGACACGATAGGTTTTCCAGTAAATGGAGAATATGGAATTCCAACTCTAGCAAACAATACACGCATATAATCATAAATTTCAGTTACTGTTGCTACTGTTGATCTTGGATTTTTTGATGTATTTTTTTGTTCGATAGATATAGCTGGGCTTAAACCTTCAATCATATCCACTTTAGGTTTTTTCATCTTATCCAAGAATTGTCTTGCATAAGAAGATAAACTTTCAACATATCTTCTTTGCCCTTCAGCATATATCGTGTCAAATGCTAAGGATGATTTTCCTGATCCAGAAAGCCCGGTTATTACAACTAATTTCTCTTTAGGGATTTCGAGAGAAACATTTTTTAAGTTGTGTTCTTTCGCGCCTTTTACAACGATTTTTTTCAACATTTTTTTTCCTCAAAATAACATACACCTTATATTTATTAGTTTATTATGATATAAAATATTACTTTTATAAATAAATATTCAAAATTTATTCAAAATATTATGGCTGGTAGTTTAAATAAAGTACAATTAATAGGTCGTTTAGGCGCAGACCCAGAAGTCAAGCAAATGGTTAATGGCAAAAGTGTTGCTAGACTTAGCGTTGCAACTAGCCAAAGTTGGAAAGATAAATCTAGCGGAGAAAGAAAAGAAAAAACTGAATGGCACAGAGTTGTAATTTTTAACGAGGGACTTGTAAATGTTGTACAACAGTATGTAAAAAAAGGTGCTAATGTTTACATTGAAGGTCAATTGAGCACTAGAAAATGGAAAGACGAGGCTACTGGTCAAGACAAATATTCTACCGAAATAGTACTTCAAGGATATAACTCAAGTTTAACAATGTTAGATAGTCGTGGAAATAACAGCAATTCTAACTTGGTTTCCGAAAATAAAAGTTCTTTGCCAAATGAAAATTTAAATCAAGACAGCACTGATTTAGATGATGAAATTCCTTTCTAATTTTAATGGAAAAAAATACACTAGAGAATAACAAATCTTTTAAACCTATTTTTGTTCAAGATGAGATGAGCTCGTCTTACTTATCTTATGCGATGAGTGTAATAGTTAGTAGAGCTCTTCCTGATGTTCGTGATGGATTAAAACCTGTGCATAGAAGAATTATATATGCAATGTATAAAGGTGGATATGACTGGTCTAAACCTTTCCGGAAATCAGCAAGAATTGTGGGAGATGTAATCGGTAAATACCATCCTCATGGTGATCAATCTGTTTATGATGCTCTAGTAAGATTAGTTCAAGATTTTTCAATGAGCGTTCCTTTAATTTCGGGTCAAGGAAATTTTGGATCAATAGACGGAGATCCACCTGCAGCTATGAGATATACCGAGACAAAACTTGGAAGAATTGCACAATTTTTAACTGAAGATTTAGAGAAAAATACAGTTACTTATAGAAGCAATTACGATGAGACTGAAAAAGAACCTGAAGTTTTGCCTTCACAATATCCTAACATTCTTGTTAATGGAGCTGGTGGGATTGCAGTTGGTATGGCAACAAGTATACCTCCGCATAATTTAGGTGAGATTATTGATGCTACTATCGCATTTATTAACAATAAAGATATTACCATAGCACAATTGATGAAGCATGTTCCTGGACCTGATTTTCCAACAGGAGGAATTATTATTGGAAAAGATATTATTAAACAAGGTTACAATAAAGGAAGAGGATCTTTTAAAATAAGAGGAGAAATAGATTTAGAGGAAAAAAAAGGTGGAAGAGAAACATTAATAATAAAGTCTATCCCGTATCAAGTGAATAAATCTATTTTAATAGAAAAGATTGCACAACTCGTAAGAGACAAGAAGATTGAAGGAATAAGAGATATTCGAGATGAGTCTAATAGAGAGGGAATACGTGTAGTAATAGAATTAAGAAAAGCAGTAGAGCCCGAGACAATTCGAAGACAATTATACAAATTAACGAATATTGAAAGTTCATTTGGTTTTAACACTTTAGCAATAGTAAACAACAAACCTAAAATTTTAAATTTGAAAGAATTTATTTCTGAATTTTTAAAGTTTAGAGAAGATACAGTTTTAAAAAGAATTAAGTTTGATTTAAAAAAAGCAGAGGAAAGGGCACATATATTAATTGGTTTAGCTACAGCTGTAGAAAACATTGATGACATCGTTAAAATTATAAAAAATTCTAAAGATACAGAAACAGCAAAAAAAAACCTATTATCAAAAAAATGGAAAGTAAAAAAAAGTATCAAACTAATTTCACTTATTGAAAAGAAAAAAAATATTACAAATTATTCTCTTTCCTTAAAACAGGTTGAAGCAATTTTAGAACTCAGGTTACAAAAACTCACTGCATATGGGATAAGTGAAATTGAAGATGAGATAAATAAACTTGCTATATTAATCGTTAAATATAATAAAATTATTAATTCAAAGAAAGAATTATACAAGTTAATAACTAGTGAATTAGAGTTAATAAAAGATAAGTTTGCTTCACCTAGAAAAACAAAGATTATTGATGCAGTTCTTAATTATAATATCGAGGAAACTATTCAAAAAGAGTCAGTAGTTATAAGTATAACTAACCAAGGTTATATTAAAAGAAGCCCTCTAAGCTCTTTAAAAGCACAAAAAAGAGGTGGTAAAGGTAAAACTGGAATATCCACAAGGGCAGAGGATTTTGTAGTGCAAATTTTTACTGCTAATACTCATACGCCAGTCTTATTCTTTTCTACACAAGGTTTGGTCTATAAGATTAAAGCCCATAAAATACCTGAGGGCACTGCAGCATCTAAAGGAAAATCAATATTTAATATTTTGCCTCTCAAAAGTCATCATTCTATAAGCTCAATTATGCCGCTACCAGAAGACGAGTCAGAATGGAAAAATTTAATGGTCGTTTTTGCTACAGCTAAAGGAAACATCAGAAAAAATACTTTGGAAGATTTTGTTAATATAAATAATAGTGGAAAAATTGCGATGAAATTGGACCAAGACGATCGAATAATAGGTGTAAAAATTTGTAGAGATGATCAAGATATCTTACTGAGCACTCAATTTGGCAAATGTATAAGATTTAAATCAAAAAAATTAAGACTATTTAAAGGAAGAGCTTCAAAAGGAATAAAGGGCATTCAATTAAAAGACACAGATAAAGTTATTTCTCTATCGATCTTAGATAATAGCAAAATTGAAACTAAAATTATAAACAAAGATAAAAAGATCAAATCAGGAGTAGATAAATTTATTTTATCTGTTTCAGAAAATGGTTTTGGTAAACGTTCCTCGTATTTGGATTATAGGGTAACTAATAGAGGAGGTAAGGGTATTATTGGCATTATAAATTCTCCAAGAAACGGTAATATCTCCTCTAGTCTAGTGGTAAGTGAAAATGATGAAATAATTTTATCTACTGATAAAGGAAGTATCATGAGGTGTGCAGTTAAAGAAATAAGAGTTGCTGGCCGTAATACTCAAGGAGTAAGAATAAAAAAATTATCTGGAAGTGAAAAAGTTGTCTCTGTGATAAAGATAGAAGACAATATACAATAATATGAAAACTGCTATTTATCCTGGCACATTTGACCCAATCACATATGGACATATAGACGTGATAAAAAAGTCACTTAATATATTTGATAGATTAATTGTTGCAACAACTGACAATGTCAGTAAAAACTACCACTTTTCTATAAATGAAAGATTAGATATTATTAATAATTCTTTATTCAAAGACTTAAGGCTTAACAAGAAAAAAATTCAAGTAATATCTTTTGATAATCTTACTATTAGTCTTTGTAAAAAATATAAAGCTGGAACAATTATTAGAGGTTTGAGAGCCGTATCAGATTTTGAATATGAGTTTCAATTAGCTGGTATGAATAAAAAATTAAACTCAAATATTGAGACAATGTTTCTTATGTCTGATGTTGAAAATCAAATTATATCATCTAAATTTGTCAAAGAAATTGCCAGTTTAGGAGGAAATATTGATAGATTCGTAACAAAATCAACTGTAAAGATGCTTAAAATTAAATATTAATGAAAAAAATTTTCTATTTATTTATATTATTTTTTGGGTTAGTAAATACAAATATACTTGCTCAAAACAATTTTATGATCTTAAAATTATCTTACGGTGATGTCGAAATTGAATTGTACCCAGACAAAGCACCTAATCATGTAAAAAGATTTAAAGAATTATCTGATAGTGGAAAATATGATGGTGTAGTTTTTCATAGGGTTATTGATGGGTTTATGGCTCAAACTGGAGATGTTAAGTTTGGAAATTCCAATAGCCCAGACTTTAATTTATCTTTGGCAGGAACAGGTGGCTCTGACTTGCCTAATTTAAAAGCAGAGTTTACAGATATTGCACATACAAGAGGAATACTTTCAGCAGCTAGGTCAGCAGATCCAAATAGTGCTAACAGTCAATTTTTTATTTGTTTTGAGTCTGCCCCACATTTAGACAGACAATATTCAGCATTTGGGAAAGTTGTTAAAGGAATGGAATTTATAGATAAAATCAAAAAAGGTGAGCCTAATAGTGGATCCGTTTCTAATCCAGATAAAATAATTTCTATAAGATCTAAGTAATATTTAATGTCTCCTAAAGAATTTTCTTTTGAGTTGATTACTCAAGACAACAAGGCTAGGCTTGGAAAAATTTATACACCAAAAGGCGTTATTGATACTCCTGCTTTTATGCCGGTTGGAACACAAGGAACCGTAAAAGGAATATTTACAGAGGATATTTTAAAAACTAAAACACAAATTATTTTAGGTAACACTTATCATTTGTTGCTCAGACCTGGAGTCGAGGTTTTAGATGAATTCAACGGGCTACATAATTTTATGAATTGGAATAATCCAATTTTAACAGACTCGGGTGGATATCAAATCATGTCACTATCAAAATTTAACAGAATTGATTTAAAAATTGGAGCTATTTTTAAATCTCATTTAGACGGAAAAAAAATAATACTTAGTCCGGAAAAAAGTATACAAGTCCAAAAATCAATTAATTCTGATATAATTATGGTTTTAGATGAGTGCCCAAAACTTACCTCAGACAAAAAGATTTTATCAAGAGCAATCAATGTATCTACTAATTGGGCAAAAAGAAGCAAAATAGAATTTGGAAACGACAAGTCAAAAGCTTTGTTTGGGATAGCTCAAGGAGGGTTACATAAGGACTTGAGGATTGAGAGTATGGAAAAATTAATTGAAATAGATTTTAATGGATATGCAATGGGAGGTTTAGCTGTTGGAGAAACACAGTCAGATATGTTCCAAATTTTAAATGAGACAACAGATTATTTACCTAAAAATAAACCGAGGTATTTGATGGGTGTTGGCACACCCTCAGATATTCTTGGTGCAGTCAATGAGGGAATTGATATGTTCGATTGTGTAATGCCTACTAGATCAGGAAGAACAGGTTTGGCTTTTACATGGAATGGAAAAATAAATCTGAAAAATTCAAAGTATCAGAAAGATCAAACTCCGTTAGATGCAAACTGTGACATTAGGGACCTAAATAAGTATTCAAAAGCCTATCTTAATCATTTAATTAAATCTAATGAAATGATGGCATCGATGCTCATTTCTTTACATAATATTTATTTTTACCAACAATTTATGGGCGAAATCCAAAAAAATATCAAAAATAAAACCTTTAAATCTTTCTATAAAAAATACATAAATTTGTTTAATTAATTATTTGAAATTTAATTGATTAATATATAAAAGAACATTTTTAAGGGCCCTTAGCTCAGTTGGTAGAGCACCTCCCTTTTAAGGAGGGTGTCGATGGTTCGAGTCCATCAGGGCTCACCAATATTTAAGTTTTAATTGGTGGGTATTTTACAATAACTTCATCGATCCAATTATTTAAATTTTCAATTCTTTTCTCACTGCTTGGATGTGTACTTAAAAAAACTGGTGGTTCTTTCCCTTTATTTTTTTTGGCCATTCTTTCCCAAAGTTTAGTTGATTCTCTTATATCGTACCCAGATAAAGATGAAAAAATTAAACCTAAATAGTCAGCTTCAGTTTCTTGTTTTCGTCCAAAAGGATTCATTATACCCAATTGAAAGATATCCAAACCAGTATTTTGACCAACAGTATTTCTTGTTCTATTAATTGCCCCTCCTAAGAAAATATCTGCTACAGTTGTTCCCAAATTGATAGTCATTGCATGACTCATTCTTTCAACAGAATGTCTTGCTACTGCATGTGCTATTTCATGTCCCATTACAATTGACAGAGCGTGCGTGTTTTTTGTAATTTTAAGCAGACCAGTATAAACAGCAATTTTACCACCAGGCATACACCAGGCATTAACAATTTTATCATTATCAACGAGTATGTAATCCCATCCAAAATTTTTTGTAGGATCTTCTTTTCCCTGATTTTCAAAAAATGCACTAACTGCAAATTCTATTCTTTTACCGATTTCTCTTATTTCATTTAGCTGTGAACCACTTGTTATTAATTTTGTTTTACTTCTAAAAGTCTCATAGGCTGCTGCAGCTTGTTTATTTATACGTGCTTCAGGAATAATGCTTAGTTGTTTTCTATCTGTAATTGGAACAGTTGAGCAGGACGGTAATATTATCGAACAACAACTACAGCCAAAATAGCCGAGAAATTTTCTTCTATTTATGTTATACATTTTTGAGTCATGATTTTAAATAATAAATTATTAATTGCAATTTTTATTTTGATTATAATTTTCATAATATACTCTAGCTACGCTTAATAAAATGTCTAAAACGAATATAAAAAAATCTGTATTTGCAAAATTGAGAAACAATTTTATAGCCGGTATTGTTGTTCTTATTCCAATAGGAATAACTCTTTATCTTACTCTTTTTTTGATAAGAATTTCAGGAAAAGTAATACCAAAAGAAATAAATCCAAATAATTATTTACCGTTTAATATTCCAGGAGTAGAAATATTAATTGCGTTATTGATCATTACATTTATCGGATGGTTGTCACTTTCTTTTTTGGGAAAAAAATTTTTTGAATTATTTAATAATATTTTAAAGAAAATTCCTATTCTTAGAACGATTTATTCCGCTATAGGACAAATGACTGAAAGTTTGACAAAATCGGATAACAAACAAAAAAGTGTAGTTTTACTAGAATATCCAAGGAAAGGTTTATGGGCTGTTGGTTTTGCTACAAAAGAAAATGAGGGTTTAATTAAAAATAAAGTTAATGAAGATATTATTAACGTTTTCGTACCCACCACACCCAACCCTACAAGTGGTTTTTTATTGATGGTACCTAAAAAAGACCTGATCTTTTTGGATGTATCTTTCGAGCAAGCATCTAAATTTATTGTTTCAGCTGGAACAACAAACATAGACTAGAGTTCATTTATATTTATTATTTCTGCTTTATCAAAAAGTTTTAACAAAAAAGAATATTTAACAAGATCAACTTTATCAATATTTCTAATATATTTTTCAGCTAACTTAAATAAATCCTCGTGAAAAACAGGATCAGCAAATCTAAAATTTTTAACTCCACTTTGTTGATATCCTATTAAATCACCAAAACCTCTTAATTTAAGATCTTCTTCAGCAATTAAAAAACCATCATCTGAATTTTTTAGAATTTTAATTCTTTTAATTGCATTTTTACTAAGTCCATCTTTAAATAATAAAATACAATTTCCTTGCCTCTCTCCTCTGCCAACTCTACCTCTTAATTGATGTAATTGAGCAAGACCAAATTTATTTGCATTTTCAATAATTATCAAATTAGCGTCGGGAAAATCAATACCCACTTCGATTACAGTTGTTGAGACAAGTATCGACAACTCTTTATTTAAAAATTTTTTCAAAATTTGATCTCTATCCTCTTTTTCTAAGGCGCCATGTATAAGACCAGCTTTATTTGGAAATTTTTTATCTATTAATTCAAATTTTTTTTTAGCTGATGAATAATCTAAAAAAGAGGACTCTTCAATCAAAGGGCAAACCCAAAAAACCTGATTACCATTGTCAATTTGTTTCTTTATGAAAGGCCAAATTTCATTAATTTTTTTTTCTGGTTTACTCAAAGTGATTATTTTTTTTCTTTTTGCAGGTTTCTCATTTATTTTTGAAATATCCATATCACCATATAAAGACATCATCATAGTTCTCGGTATTGGAGTAGCAGACATAAGCAAAACATCACAATCATTTCCACCTTTATTCGCTAATTCACTCCTTTGTCTGACACCAAATTTATGCTGTTCATCAATTACTGTTAATCCAAGCTTTTTAAATTCTATTTTTTTTTGGAAAAGAGCATGTGTCCCGATTAAACAATTTATTTCCCCAATTTTGATCTTTTTTAAAATATCTTTTCTTTTTTTTGGTTCAGTTTTTCCAGTCAAAAATTCAACTTTTATTTTGTTCTGAAAAATTTTTTTAAATAATTCATAATGTTGTCTTGATAAAATTTCAGTTGGAGACATTAGAGCACATTGATAACCACTTTCTATTACATTTAAAATTGACAATAATGATACTATAGTTTTACCAGAACCTACATCTCCCTGAATTATTCTAAACATTCTATAGCTGCTAGTTAGATCAGAATTAATTTCATTTAGTACTTTGATTTGACTTTTAGTTAGTTTAAAGGGTAGTTTTTTTATAACTTGATTAGATAATTGATTGCTAAATATTTTTGGAGTTTTAGCTTTTTTTAATCTTTTTCTATTTTCAGATAAAGCTAAGAAATTTGCACATAATTCATCAAAAACCAATCTTCTAAAACTTTCAGATTGTAAATTTTTAGCTTCATTTGATGAGTGAAGTTTTTTTATTCCCTCATTCCAACCAATCATTTTATTTTTTTTGATAAAATTTATATCAATCCAGTCATCTATGCGTGGAAGATTATTAATTACTTGCTCACTAATAGATCTATATTTTTTTTCATTTATACCCTTTGTTAAATTATATTTAGGAATATTTTTAATTACATAATCTTCGTCATCTAAAGAAGTGACATAATCAGGGTTTGTTATTTGGTATTTTTTATTAAAGTAACTTATTTTTCCACTTATTATAACCCAATTATTTACTGGAAATAATTTTCTTAAGTATCCCTCACGACTATTAAAATAAACAATATCAATTTTACCGGTCTCATCCTCACAATTAATCCTATTAGGTAGATTTCTTATCCTGGGAAAATTTAATTTTATTACCTTCACCTTAATAGACTGAATTTTACCAACCTCTAATGAATTTAATTTAAAAATTTTTGATCTATCAATTTCGGAATAAGGCAAATTAAGAATAACATCTTTTATTTTTTCTATTCTTTTCTTTTTTAGATATTTTGATAATTGAGGACCTACACCTTTTAGATTATTAACCTTATTAAATATAAAATCTTTTTTCATATTAATGCTTAAATTATGTATAATATAATCATATGGACAGTAAATTAGAAATTTTTAAAAAAAAATTAATTTATCGAGCGGGATATAGAGGAACAAAAGAAATGGATATTTTATTAAGCTCTTTTGTTAATAAATATATTAATAATTTTGATGAAAAACAGTTAACAGAATTAGATAGATTCTTAAGTTTTGATGATGAAACGATTTTAAACTTTTATCACCATGGTATAAAAAAAAAAGAAATTGACAAAAACGCCATTTCTAAAATATTTAAAAACTTTAAACTTTAATGGCGGAGAGGGTGGGATTCGAACCCACGAACGAGTTGCCCCGTTGCTGGTTTTCAAGACCAGTGCTTTCAACCGCTCAGCCACCTCTCCTTGAATTAAATTTAAGTTCTTTAATACTATCAAAGAGCTTAAATAACAATAAATAAGTGGACATTGAATAACTAGTTAATACTTATTAATTATGATAATTAGAAAAATGTTTAAATTTATTTTTAGCACATTCATTTTACATTTAATCTTGATAACACATTCTTTAGCAAGTGATGACTTTAATAAGTGGGTATCAAATTTTAAGATTAGAGCCATAAGCTCTGGAGTGTCTGAAAAAGTTGTAAATGAAATTATGTCTGAAGCAAAGTTTTTACCTAAAGTGATTGAATACGATCGATATCAACCTGAATTTTACGAAGATACATTTACTTATATTAAAAAAAGGTCTTCGAAACGTAAAATTAGGGAGGGAATACAACTTTACGGGAAGGAAAAGAAAATTATAGAGATTATTGAAGAAGATTTTGGGGTAGAAAAAGAATTATTGTTATCTTTAATGGGTATAGAAACAAATTTTGGAAAATATTTAGGCAAGATGGATATAATATCATCGCTTGCAACTTTAAGTTTTGATAAACGTAGAAGTGAATTTTTTACAGCAGAACTATTAATTTTATTAAAATTAGTTGACAAAGGAATTGTTAGTAAAGATATCTTATTTGGATCCTGGGCAGGTGCCTTTGGTAATTTCCAATTTATGCCTAGAACTATAAGAAATTATGCGATTGATTATAATAACAATAAAATAATAGAATTAAAAAATATTGAGGACTCTTTTGCTTCTGCAGCTAATTATTTAAAAACTATTGGGTGGAAAAAAAATCAACCATGTTTTTTTAAGATAGAATTAAAAAATGATATTCCTAAAAAATATCTGAACTCATCGGCGAGGAAAATTAAAAATAAAAAAAAGTTCAATTTTTTTAAAAAATACATTAAAAATTATGAAAATTTAAATATTAAGGACAATCCTATGGTGGCTATTATCATTCCTGATAAAGATATAATTCCAGGAGCTGAAACTTTATCACCAGCCTATATAATATTTGAAAATTACGAAAAAATTTTAAACTGGAATAGATCATTAAGATTTGCTTTAGCTGTTTGCACTTTAAAAGAAAGTTTCAAAAATGAAATTTAGATTAATTTTAATTTTTTTTTTAATTCTTTCTTGCTCACCACAACTATCTACATTAAATAAAAAACAACCTTATACAGCCAAAGGCTTTGCTTTTATATATAACGATAATGACTTTAAGGAGAAAATTATCAACAGCAGTATGAATAATGATATTTTACAAATATCTCATCAAAATCTAAAGACAGGCACCTTATTAAAAATAATAAATCCCAAAAATAAAGAGAGTGTAGTACTTAAAAATATTAAAAGGATAAAATATCCTGATTTTTATAAAGTACTGATAACTGAACCTGTTGCTAAGAAACTTGAGCTTGATTTAAATTTACCACTATTAGAAATTATTGAAATAAAAAAAAACAAATCTTTCGTTGCTAAAAAAGCAAAAATTTTTAATGAAGAGAAAAAAATTCCATCTAAAGCTCCAGTGGCTTCAGTTCAAATTTCTAATATATCCAAAGATAAATCGAAAAAAAAGAATAACAAGCCTGATAAAATATTCATTCATGTAGCTACTTTCTATTCATTTGACACAGCAAAATTTTTAAGACAAAGAATCATCCAAGAAGTTACAGAGTTAAATAGCAAAAAATTGAAGTTAAAAAGAGTGAACAATAAAAAAACTCAAGTTATTTTGGGCCCATATACCTCTGTTAATTTATTAAAAAATGACTACATTAAACTCCAAGATTTTGGATTTGAAGAATTAAACATTTTTATCAATGAATAAATTTCTAATATCATTAATTATATTTATTACGCTTAGCACTCAAATATTTGCCAATCCAAAATTACAAGCACGAACAGGGATACTTGTAGATTATCATTCAGATGAAATTTTATTTGAGCTAGATCCAGACTCTCAAATTTATCCTGCTTCTATGACAAAAATTATGACAGCCATTGTTGCTTTTGATTTGCTAAAGAATAATAAATTATCTTTAGATGATAAATTTACTATTTCTGAAAATGCTTGGAGATTATCCCAAGCTGGATATTCTTCGATGTTTATAATGATCAACGACCAAGTATCTGTTGAAAACCTTTTGAGAGGAATAATTGTTGCTTCAGGTAACGACGCCTGTGTAGCATTAGCTGAAGGAATTGCAGGATCAGAATCAAATTTTGCCGATATGATGAATGAAAAGGCTGGCGAAATCGGAATGATTTCAACTAATTTTACAAACTCTTCAGGTATTAATGACCCAGATAATATCTCAACTGTGAGAGACATCGCTTTAATGTCTAAATACCTAATTGATAATTATCCAATTTATTATGAATTATTTGCAGAAAAAACTTTTACATGGGATAGAACTGGAGGAGAACCTATAAAGCAAGGCAATAGAAATCCCTTATTGTATAAAAATGTTGGAGTGGATGGTGTTAAAACAGGCTATTTAGCGGTTGAAAAATATTCACTCGCCAGTTCAATGAAAAAAAATGAAAGACGTTTAATTGCTGTTGTATCAGGTTTTGAGACAAAAAAATCAAGAAGCTTAGAATCGCTAAAACTACTTAACTGGGGTTTTAGAAATTCAAATACATTTGAAATTTCAAAAAAAAATGAAACTATTTTTGAATTAGATACGTGGCTAGGAACAAATAATAAAATTAAAGCTACAACTAAAGATGATTATTATATTACTATAAACAAAAAAGATATTACTCATTTAACAGTGTCACTGGAGTATTCGGGACCTATAACTGCACCAGTAGAGAAGGGTGTTCAAATAGCAAATCTTGTTGTTTCTAAGAAAAACGAAAAAATAAAAACTTTGCCGCTTTATGCAGCTGAGGATTTAAAAAAAGTCAATTTTTTTAAAAGTTTAATAACATCTCTAAATTATTTGATTTGGGGAGATGTATAAAAAAAAACCTTTCTTTATAGTTTTTGAGGGAATAGAAGGTTGTGGAAAATCCTTTCAAAGTAAGAAACTTTATAAAAACTTAAAAAAAAATAAAATTAGCACTATTTTAACCAGAGAACCAGGAGGTACCAAAAGCGCTGAATTAATAAGAAATTTAATACTAAAAGATTATTTTGAAAAGAATTCAAAAGAAAAATTTGATAAATATACTGATACGTTATTATATTTAGCAGCGAGAAATGAACATATCAAAAATAAAATCAAACCTGCATTATTAAAAAAAAAAGTTGTTATATGTGATAGGTTTATTGATTCTACAATCGCATATCAAGTTTTTGGAAAAAAAATTGATTTGAATTTTATAAAAAATATCCATAAAAAAATATTGTGTGGAATTAAGCCGAACATTGTTTTTATATTGAAAGTGTCTCAAAAATCATCGAGGAAAAGATTAAAAAAAAGGAAAAATAAAAATCGTTATGATAATTTTTCCAAGTCTTTTTACGTTAATGCACAAAAATCATTTATTAAGATTGCCAAAAATAAAAAAAATTATTATCTTTTAGACTCATCATCTAATGACAGTAAACTCGAAAAAAAGATTTTTGATATTACAAGTAAATATTTAAAAATTAAATGAATTATCCAATTTTTTTTGACTCAACTAATTCATCAAACCTTTTTGGTTTAAATGAGAATTTAAAATTTTTTTCCTCGCTTTACAAAAACAAAAAATTACCAAAAGTTTTGATGCTTACCGGAGATAAGGGAACAGGAAAATCTACTCTTGTAAATCATTTTCTTTTTTCAATATTTGATGAAAATAATTATGATAATGAAAAATTAATTTATAATAGTAAATCAAATTTTTTAAACCAATTTAAAAATAATCTATTTCCGAATATAATTTATTTTAAAGGTTCTGATTTTAAAAACACTAAAGTTGAGGATATTAGAGACTTAAAGGCAAAAATTTTTCAATCTACAATTTCAAATTATGAAAGGTTTATAGTTTTTGATGATATTGAACTATTTAATATCAACAGTTTAAATGCATTGCTTAAGATAATAGAGGAACCTACACACAATAATCATTTTTTTCTTATTAATAACAAGGCTAAACCGCTTCCAGAAACAATAAAATCTAGATCTATAGAATATAAAATAATTTTAAATGAGAACCAAAGAATATCTATTATTGATAATTTAGTTAAAATGTTCAAATTACAATTAGTACTAGATCCTCTGATTATAAAGATTTCGCCAGGTAATTTTGTAAAATTTAATTATATATGCAAAGAGTACAATATCTCTCCATCAGAGGATTTTGTAGAAAATCTCTCTAAATTGTTGAGTTTATATAAAAAAGATAAAGATATTTTATATATAAATTTAACTTTTTTTTTAGCTGATTATTATTTTAGTGATTTGAAACAAAAAAAGTTTTTAAAAAATGATCAAATTTATGAAATAAAAAATTTTATATTTAATAATTTAAATAGTTTTTTGATTTATAATATAAATCAAAGTGCTCTAATAAATGCAGTAAACAATAGATTAAAAAATGAATAAAAATTTTTATATAACTACACCAATTTATTATCCATCGGGTAAACCACATATGGGCCATGCATATTCAAGTATAGTTGCAGACATCTTTGCAAGGTTTAAAAGAATTGAAGGTTTTAATGTTTTATTTCTGACAGGAACAGACGAACATGGTCAAAAAATACAAAAAGAAGCTGAGAAAAACAAGAAAGAGCCAAAAATATTTTGTGATGAAATATCTGAAACCTTCAGATCACTTACTAAAATATTAAATTTAACAAATAATGATTTTATTAGAACAACTGAACCAAGACACTTTAAATCAGTAAACGAAATATGGAAAAGATTAGTAAATTCTGGTGATATTTATTTAGATAAATATAGTGGTTGGTATTCAGTGTCCGATGAAGCCTATTATGATGAAGATGAAATTGAGGAAAAAGACGGAATAAAAACTTCAAAAATTTCGGGGTCAGCAGTTGAATGGGTAGAGGAAGAGTCTTATTTTTTTAAATTATCTGCATGGCAAAAAAAATTATTAAATTATTTTGAAAAAAATAAAGAATTTATCCTTCCTCAATCAAGAAGAAATGAAGTAATAAGATTTGTAGAAAAAGGATTAAAAGATTTATCAATAAGTAGGACATCTTTTTCCTGGGGTATTCCTGTCCCAGAGAATAAAAAACATGTAATTTATGTTTGGCTGGATGCTTTGACTAATTATTTAAGCGCACTTAATTTCCCTGATACTAATGACAAAAAATATAAATCTTTTTGGCCGGCAGATGTTCATATTATTGGAAAAGATATTTTAAGATTTCATGCAGTATATTGGCCAGCTTTTTTACTAGCAGCAAAGTTACCATTACCTAAAAGGGTTTTTGGACATGGGTGGATTTTATCGGATGAAAAAAAAATGTCTAAATCCCTTGGAAATATTTTAGATCCAATTGAAATAATTCAAAATTATGGAATTGATCAATTGAGATATTATCTGATTAAAGAAGTATCACTAGGAAATGACGGGAGTATCTCTATGGAAAATCTAAAAAATTGTATTAATAATGATTTAGCGAATAATTACGGGAATTTATGTCAACGAGTTTTTTCATTTATAAAAAAAAATTGTAATAATAAAGTTCCTAAAACTAATAATTTTAAAGAAACAGATACTAAATTAATTAACAATATAAAAGACAATATTCCAAAACTTATCGATTTAATAAATAAACAAAATCTAAATGAATATATCAAGACAGTTGTTAATTTTTCTTTTGAGGCTAACAAATATTTTAACGACTCAGAACCATGGTTACTTAAACAAAAAAATCCTGAAAGAATGAATACAATTTTAAATACTATTGTTGAACAAATTAAGAATATATCAATACTTTTAAATCCAATAATACCGATTGCTACTAGAAAAGTTTTAAATACAATTAATATATCTGATAAAGATATTTCAATAGAAACTATAAGAAAAGAAAATATTATAGATAACAATAAAGAATTAAAAAATTTAGATATACTTTTTAAAAAAATTGAAAATGATAATTGATTCACATTGCCATTTAACTTACGAACCTATGTCTAATTCACTAAATGAGACAATTGATAGAGCAAATCAAGATGGCGTAAAATATATTTTAACAATTTCAACTGAGGATAAGAGTTATAATAAGATTATAAATATTATTACAAAACACAAATGTGTTTTTGGAACTTATGGTATTCATCCTCATGAAGCAAAATCACACCAACATATAAAAGCTTCAGACATAATTGAAAAGGTTAATTTAAATAAAAAGGTCATTGGTATTGGTGAGACAGGTTTAGATTTTTATTACAACCATTCAGAAAAAAATGATCAAATAAATTGCTTTGAAGAACATATATATGCTGCCCAAGAAAATAACTTACCAATAATCGTTCACACTAGGTCAGCTGAAAAAGAAACTTTTAAAATTTTAGAAAAACATTTAAAGAAAAAACATTTCAAAATATTAATTCATTGTTTTACTGGTTCTAGAGAATTTGCGTTTAAATTGATAGATTTAGGAGCTTATATTTCAGCTAGTGGGGTAGTGACTTTTAAAAAGTCTTTAGATTTAGCGAATACATTTAGAGATCTACCAAATAACAAAATTTTAGTTGAAACTGATGCTCCATATCTTTCGCCTGTTCCCCTAAGAGGTAAGCCAAATGAACCTAGTTATATAATACATACAGTTAAATTTTTGTCAGATCTTAAAAAAATTTCTTTTGAAGAGTTCTCCGAAACTACTTCAAATAATTTTTTCAATTTATTTGGTAAACTAAATTGAAAAATAAATTCACTATTCTTGGATGCGGTAGTTCGCTAGGTTCTCCATGGATTACTAGCTATACAGGTAAACTAAAAAAAAATTCAAAAAATCAAAGAACTAGATGTTGCGCCCATATTCAAAAAGGAAACTTATCGGTTCTTATTGATACATCGCCAGATATTAAACATCAATTTTTAAAAAACAAAATAAAAACATTAGACTCTATTATTTACACTCATGAACACGCAGACCAAACTGCAGGCATTTTTGAGATGAGACCATTTTATTGGAAAAACAAATCAAAAATACCAATTTACGGCAGTTCCAGAACTATAAGAGCTTTAAAAAAAAGTTATAAATTTTGTTTTGTAAATAAACATGGATATAAGCCAATTATGAAGGCTAATATTATTAATAAAAATTTTTCAATAAGAAAAGGATTAAATAAATTATCTATAAAATCATTTGAAGTTAATCATGGATTAATTAATGCAACTGGATATGTAATGGAGAAAATTGGTTATTTGAGTGATTGTAATAATGTACCAAAAAAAAATTTAATCTATCTTAAAAATCTAGATTACTTAATAGTTGATTGTCTAAAAATTGATAAACATCCATCTCATTTTAATTTTGAGTCTGCTATGGATTTAATAAATCTTATTAGGCCAAAAAAAGCTATACTTACTAATCTGCATACTGATTTAGATTATTTTGAGTTAAAAAATAAATTACCAAGTAATATAATTCCTGCTTACGATGGATTAAGCTTTTCTTTTTAAATTAACTTTTCTATTGCTTTTCTAAACTTTTCTGAGGATGGTTTTGTGATCGAAGAAAATGTATTAGCTACTTTTCCGTCTTTCCCTACTATAATTTTGTGAAAATTCCATTTAGGAATTGCACTATTTCCATAATTTTCTCTAGCCCATTTAAAAAAAGGGTGTGCATTTTTTCCTAATACATCAATTTTTTCAGTCATTGGAAAATTAATATTGAAATTTGTTTCACAAAAATCTTTGATTTCCTTATTAGAACCCGGTTCTTGTTTAAAATTATTTGTAGGAACACCAATTATCACAACATTTTTATCTTTATAATCTTCCCAAATTTTTTGAAGATCAGAGTATTGTGGTGTAAATCCACATCTAGATGCTACATTTACCACTACTAAAACTTTATTTTCATAATCTGCTAGGTTAATTTGCTTACCATCGATTCCATTAAATTTAAAATTATATGCAATTTCAGCGTATGTTTTTGAGCCCATGCTAAATAATCCAAACATAATTATTAAAAATAGATATTTTTTAATCATTTTAAAGCTTTTAATACAGCATTAAATGGCAATATTAAACATTTTATTCTGCTTAAATTGTCGCTTGAAAATAATTTTTTAAAAACTGACAAATTTCTCGGTATTTTAAAATTTTTTTTATTAAAATTTTTTAAAATTAAAAAATCTTTTTTAATATCTTTTAAATAAAGATTTTTAATCTTCTTTGATAAAAGACTTGCTGAGGCTTCGCAATAAATACATGCTTCCGTTTCATACCTCATAGAACTTACTTTTTTGTTTTTAACAATAAGTTCAAGAGTTATTTTATCCCCACATAACGAATTTTTTAAAGAAGTTTTGTGAGAATAACTATTTTTTAGGCCAAAATTATTACTACTAGAAGCTAATTTAATTATATCTTTACTGATCATTTTTTTGAAAATATTAGTAACAAGAAATACCCAAAGAGAGTTGACAATAAAGAACCTGTTAATACTCCAATTTTTACTCCGTCCATATATTCTAAATTATTTGCAAAAGCTAAGTTTCCTACAAATAAACTCATTGTAAAACCAATACCTGTTAATATTGACACTGCATATAAAGCTGGCCATGTTGAACCAGTAGGCTTATCTGCAAATTTAAGTTTTATAGAAATATAAGAAAGCACAAATACACCTATTTGTTTTCCGAAAAATAAGCCGAGTACTATTCCTAATGGAACTGGATTCAAAAGAGTTTCAAAAGTCAAACCTTCCAAAGATACACCTGCATTAGCAAAAGCAAAAACAGGCATAATTCCAAATGCTACATATGGTGAAAGACCATGTTCTAATTTAAGTAGCATGGACTCTTTACTATTTTTTATATTATGGGGAATAGTTAAAGCTAATAATACTCCGGCAATAGTAGCATGAATTCCGGATTGATGGGTGAAATCCCATAAAAATACCCCTACGACTAAAAAAGGTATAAAACTTTTTACTTTAAATTTATTGAGACCAACTAAAAAAATTACTGATACGAGCATCAAAATTAAATATTTTATTTCAATATTCCCTGAGTAAAAGAAAGCAATAATAACTATAGCTCCCAAATCATCGATGATTGCTAAAGCTGTTAAAAAAACTTTTAAAGATATAGGAACTCTTTTTCCTAATAGTGATAACACACCTAATGAAAAGGCAATGTCTGTAGCTGATGGTATAGCCCATCCATTTAATGTGGTGCTATCTGAATAATTTATCATAATATAAAATAAAGCTGGAACTGCCATTCCGCCTACAGCACCTATAATTGGAAGCATAGCTTGTTTTGGATTTGATAACTCACCTTGAAGAAATTCTCTTTTTATCTCTAATGAAACAAAAAAGAAAAAAATTGCCATTAACACGTCATTAATCCAATGAAGCACACTTAATTTTAAACCAAACTCTTTTGTTCCAAGAATTATGTACTTTTCTAGAGAAGAAAAATAAATATCACTTAATTGTCCGTTACTTATAATAAGTGCGAGGACGGCAGCAAAAAGCAGAACTAATCCTGAAGCAGCTTCAAGCTTAAAAAAATATTTAAAAGGTTTTGTAATTTGTTGGATCATGGGTATTATTTACTTGTATAGAGACTATCTTTCAATTGCCAAAAACATATAATTAACCTATAAAACAGACGATCGGGGCGTAGCGCAGCCTGGTAGCGCATCTGGTTTGGGACCAGAGGGTCGCAGGTTCAAATCCTGCCGCCCCGACCATTAAAAACATGAAAAAAGCAAAAATATATATACCTTCAAAGACTGCTATGCAGTCGGGTAGGGGAAAGCAAAAAAAATGGCTTTTATCCTTTGAGACAAAAGATCCATCAATTAATCCTTTAATGGGTTGGGAAACATCTACTGATACTTTAGAGGAGGTGACATTAAAGTTTTCAACCAAAGAACAAGCAATTGAATTTGCTAAAAAAAATAATATTTCTTACAAAATTATTGAACCAAAAAAAAAAGAATTTGTTATTAAATCTTATACTGACAATTTTCTTAAAAATTAATTATGTGGCGTAGTTTTTTCACAGAAAAAAAATGGTTAATGTGGTCATGGGGAGGATTTGCATTCATAATTTTATCCTTACTTGCTCAAACATATATCGATGTTAAAATTAACGAATGGTACAAGGGCTTTTATGATCTATTACAAAAAGCGCCAGAAAGAGAATTGTCAGAATTTTATGATGGGATAGCTTTATTTATGAAACTCGCTATTCCGTACGTAATTATCTACACTGTAACTAATTATTTTACCAGATTGTGGGCTTTTAGATGGAGAGAAGCAATGACTTTCTCTTATATGCCTTATTGGAGAGCAGTTGATGCAAAAGTAGAGGGAGCCTCACAAAGAATTCAAGAGGATGCAATGAATTTTGCAAAAATTGTAGAGAGCTTAGGATTACAAATTGTTAGAGCAATTATGTTACTTATTGCCTTTCTTCCTATTCTTTGGGGTTTATCATCTAATGTAGTTATTCCATTTTTTAAAGATATTACCGGATCATTAGTTTGGGTATCTTTGGTAGCAAGTTTGGGTGGTTTAGTTATTAGTTGGATAGTAGGAATAAAACTTCCTGGTCTTGAATATAATAATCAAAAAGTTGAAGCAGCCTTTAGAAAAGAACTAGTTTATGGAGAAGATGATAGAAAAAATTACGTTCAAGCGCCAACTATACTTCAATTGTTTACAGGTATAAAATTCAATTATCATAAGCTTTTCTTGCATTATGGATATTTTGATCTTTGGATAATTATGTACAACCAAACTATGATTATTGTGCCTTATCTATTAATGGGTCCAGGCTTATTTACTGGAGCCATGACTTTAGGTGTATTAATTCAAACATCAAGCGCTTTCAGAGAAGTACAAAGTAGTTTTTCATTATTTTTGCAAAATTGGACTAGAATTACTGAATTAAGATCAATTCACAAACGTCTAATGGAATTTGAAGAAGCTATTAATTTCAAAAATAAGTTGAGAAAACCAAGGAAATCTGATGTAAGAGCTTAATGGAGCTCTACCTAAAACTCATTGATGTTATTGCCCCTGTTTTTTTTGTTATTGGGGTAGGATACTATCTTGGAAGAAAAAATCCTGAAATTAGCACTGATTTCATAACTACATTCGCAGGTAATGTAGGTACACCTGCAATGATTTTCTACACAATAACAACTACTGGAGTAACTTTAAGTGTTTTTACTGAGTATTTCATTTATGCATTAGTTATAATCGGAGGATTTTCTCTTGTAGGCATTATATTTCTTTTATTACTTAAAAAAGATTTTATTAGTGAATTGCCACCGTTAATTTTACCTAATACTGGAAATATGGGTATTCCTATTTGTTTATTTGCCTATGGAACAGCTGGGTTAGGGGTCGCGTCTGCTATTGCATCAGTAATTATTCTTCTTCACTTTACACTTGGAGTTTTATTAGCCAAAAAAAGCTTTTCATTTGAAATACTAATTAAGAATATGCCAATATACGGTATAATTGTTTCAGTCATATTTTTATATTTTGAATGGGACGTTCCTGGATATTTAGAAAACACTACATTTTTACTTACATACGCTACTATATTTTTAGTTTTAATGTCCTTAGGTATTGCTTTATCAAGATTAAAAGTAGTGTCTTGGACTCATGCATCAATTCTTGGAGCAGTTAGAGTAATTATTGGACCTTTTATTGGATTTGGATTAATCAAATTTTTTAATTTAGATGGTTTTGCTGCTGGTGTTCTTCTTATTCAATCTTGCATGCCAAGTGCAGTTTTAACTTATCTAGTAGGTTCAATGTATTCAGAGAAAAGGGTAGTTGATAGTGTAGCTAGTGTTATTGTAACCTCCACCGTTATGTCATTTTTTACTATCCCGATTGTAGTTTATTATAGTCTTAAATATTTTCAATAAATACAGTTACTTACAGCATATAATTAAAGTAATATATAAAGTAATAGGTAAGTATTACTTATATATATAATGAAAAATGTAAATATACACTGGAAAATAATGCTTATTTAAGCAAAAAAAAGTGACAAATAAAATCATAAAGGTGTTGAAAATTAAGGATTTACACGAAAAATTCTTAAAAATTAACTATTGAAAGCCTAAAAACCAATAAAATAGGATGTTTTAGACTACTCTAAAAGCAGCAATAATCAATAATTCTACAAGCTTTGCGTGTATAGAATATAGCGTTTAAACGGCCATAGAGGGCGTTTTTTTTGCAATCATTGATTTTAGAGTACAACTGACTAGTGTGTGGATAAAAAATACAGTCAAATAGGGGCTAATAGACCCGATCGCCCGTCAAATAACAATTCTAGAGCCTTATACCCTCTTTTTTTAGCAAAAATCTCTTCGTTTTTACTCCTCCTTTGCCTGAATAGCCTCCAAGCGATCCGTCAGATCTTATAACTCTATGGCAAGGAATTTTAGGTGCATAAGGGTTTTTTCCTATAGCATTGGCCACAGCACGTACAGCAAGCGGTTTTCCAATGCCTTTTGCCACTTGAGAGTAGGTTTTAACGCTTCCACGAGGTATTTTCCTCAAATAAGCCCATACTTTTTGCTGAAATTTAGTACCCACTAGCTTCATTAGTCAAAAATTAAGTAAATCGTTAAAGATATGCCTATTATTAGGGCTATTATTAAGCCTAAAGCTATCATTTTTTTGCCTTTAGTGCTTGAGTTAGTCCAGAAGTATGAAATTCCGTAAACAGCGGCTATGAATACTACTATAGGAAGAATAAATTTAATCATCAGATTTAAAATTATACGTATTGACATCTAAAATCACTTAATATATTACTAATGATAATTAATTGTTATCAATAGTAATTATATGAATGAGTTATTAACAGATGTAAAAAAACTTCATGAGGAAACTCTAGAAAACCTCAAAAGTTCTAAAGCTGATAACACGCTGAGAGCGTATAAATCTGATTTTAAGGATTTCGGTGTTTTCTGCGCAAAACATGGATTTAATTCAATGCCAACAGAACCTAAAGTTGTATCGTTATATTTAACACACCTTTCGGCAAACTCGAAAATTAGCACTTTAAGACGTAGGTTAGTTTCTATTGGCGTTGTTCATAAGCTTAAAGGTCATTATTTAGACACTAAGCATCCGATTATTATTGAAAATTTAATGGGTATAAAAAGAAAAAAAGGAAGCATTCAAACAGGAAAAAAACCTATATTAATCAATCATTTAAAACAAATAATTAATGTTATTGACGAGCAAAAAATAGAAAAAATCAAGAAATTAAGAAACAGAACTTTGATACTTATAGGTTTTGGAGGGGGATTTAGACGTACAGAATTGATTTCTATTGATTATGAAGACCTAGATTTTGTTGATGAAGGTGTAAAAATAATACTTAGGAGATCTAAAACAGATCAATTTGGAGAAGGTTTGATTAAAGGTCTACCCTATTTCGCTAATGAAAAATATTGTCCAGTAACAAGTTTAAAAAATTGGATAAATTTTTCTAAAATAAAAACTGGCCCAATATTTAGAAGATTTGCAAAAGGCTCAACACTTACCGCACATAGGTTAACAGATCAATCGGTAGTATTAATTATAAAAGATTGTTTAAAATTAGCAGGTATAGAAAACAAAAGTTTTTCAGGTCACAGTTTAAGATCAGGTTTTGCGACAGTCGCTGCAGAGTCTGGTGCTGATGAAAGAAGCATTATGGCTATGACAGGACATAAGACAACTCAAATGGTAAGGCGCTATATTAAAGAAGCAAACATATTTAAAAATAATGCATTAGGAAAAATTAAATTATGAAAATATTAAAAGAATTATACTATAATAAATATTCAAAAAAATCATTTTCAATAAGCAGTGTTGATTTAATTATAGGAAGATTATTTTCTAATTTTAATCATGGAATTTATTTAGACATTGGATGCAACCATCCAATAAAATATAACAATACTTACCTGTTATATAAAAAAGGATGGAAAGGAATAAATGTAGATTTAGATAGCGAGTCAATAAAACAATTTAATTTAATGAGAAAAAATGACCATAATGTAAATGTATTAGTAACATCAAAAGATAATGAAGAAAAAGATTTATATTTTTATCACAAAAGATCTGCAATAAATACTATAAGCAAAGTTTTAGCTGAAAAAAGAGATAACAAGCCAAAAAAAATAAAAAAATTAAAAGGAGTATCTATTAATACTATAATTAATGACTCTCCATTTCAAAATAAAAAAATAAATCTTTTATCAATAGACATTGAAAATTACGAATTTGAGGCGCTAAAAGAATTTAATTTTGCTAAATACAATATAGATGTCATTGTTTCAGAAGTAACCGACATAGATAGTTCTAAATTCGAATTGTATAATAATTCTCTAGAAAAAATTACAAACTCAAAAATTTATGAATTACTTACTAGAAATAATTATAAACTTATTAATTGGGTTAATTCTGACCTAGTTTTCGTAAATAAAAATAGTAAATTCTGATTATTACTTTGAAAATAAAATCTGATAATCGGTCTCGAATAAAATTTTATAGTCGTTATTTAAAAGAAAACTTATTGATAAATTCGTTTTAGATCCCTTATCATCTAATAGAATAAGAGAGTCATTATGCAATTTATTCAAAGAAATCTTAACTTCTTTTAATTGATGCTCAGATGCCGCTATCGGATCGTGCCCATCCAATGAGTCGAGGTATAACAAGTCAATTTTACCTCTAAATTCTTTGAGAAAAATAAGGCTATCGTTGACATAAAATTTGATAAAATCGACATAATTTTTAGTAAAACTACGCGCATTATTAATATTTTCCTCAGAAATATCACATGTATGCAAAGTACCATTTACATATTTCGCATACTCTCCAAACATTGGAGTACTCATTCCATCTTTCCAATTATATCGTCTAATAAAGAAAAATTTTGTTTTTCCCCTAGCAGTCCCCGTTTCAACAATAGTTTTATGATTTCTTTCAAGGCATATTTTAAAAGTCTTCTCAAAAGATTTAAAACGTATATTTTTAGGATTATTGTATTTATTTAGAAATTTCATAATTTTTTTAAGATTTTATTACTCAAGTTATCAAATTTATCTCTTATCAAATAATCATAATTTCTGAAATGCTTTGTCCATTTAAAATAATCATACGATGTATCAATTATATCAATTTGTTTTACTTTGTTTGCTGCTGCTACATGCGAAATTGCTCCATGACATGATATCAATAATCTACTCTTTAAAGTTATTTTTTCTAATTCTAAAAAATCTAAATTTTCTAATAATCTGACTTTTCTATTTTCCAAATCTGGTAAAATTTCTAACAGTATTTTTGGTGTCTTTTGACCTGTGGTAATGATCAGTTTTTTTTTCGTATAAGATATTATATTGTCAATAAAATTTATGAGTTGAGTCTTATTTGGTTCAATGTTTACAAATTTTTTAATGTAATCTTCAAAGATCCATTTTTCATCTAAATGTAGTTGTATGAACTCACCATAATTAGTGCTCTCCATTTCTTTATGGCTAAATAAATCCAATGAATTTTCATCAAATGAAAAATCTAATTTCTTCAACACTTTCATAATTATTTCTATGTGCGTTTTTTGTTGTTCAATATGTATTTTATTATCTGATTTTAAAAATAAGGTTAATATTTTTGATCTGTTTTTATTGTCATGTACTATAATTGTTTTAAATTTTATTTTATTTAATTTGGCTAGTAGTTTTAATTTATCTAAGAAATTATTTTCTAACTTTATTACTTCGTCGACGTAAGGAAAATTTTTTATGTATTCATAATTTTTTTTTGAAGCAATAATTGTAATATGTGATTTTTGATCATTTGATTTAATTGATTTAATAAGAATAGCAGAAACAAGAAAGTCCCCTATTCTATCTGTTCTAAAAATTAAATATTTATTCACATTTAAGGTTATTTAAAAAATTTAATATCTTCCAAAACCATCTCTTTAACTAATTGCTTAAATTTAACTGTAGGTTTCCATTTAAGCAGCTTGTTAGCCTTTCTATAATTAGCCCTTAATGTTTCAACTTCCGAAGGTCTTAACAATTTTTTATTGAATTTAATATATTTTTTGTAATTTAATCCAGCAGTAGCGAATGCTAATTTAGCAAAATCTTTTACAGAATGCATTTTACCTGTTCCAATTACAAAATCTAAAGGTTTTTTTTGCTGTAACATAAGCCACATAGCTTTCACATAATCTCTAGCATGCCCCCAATCTCTTTTTGCACTCATATTTCCTAAATAAAGATGATCTTGTTTTCCATGTTTTATTTTAGCTACTGAACTTGAAATTTTTCTTGTAACAAACTCAAAACCTCTTCTTGGAGACTCGTGATTAAATAAAATACCTGTGCAAGCAAAAATATTATAGGCTTCTCTGTAGTTTCTTGTTAATTCAAATCCAGCCACTTTTGAAATACCATATGCAGATCTTGGATAAAATCTAGTGTTTTCATCTTGTTTACTTTTTTGAACTTTACCAAACATCTCAGATGAGCCAGCAAAATAAAATTTAGTTTTAGGTGAAAAATCTTTTATTGCAGACAAAATATAATGAGTTCCATTAATATTAGTATTCAAAGTAGAAAATTCATCCTCAAAGGAATACGCAACAAAACTTTGTGCACCCAAATGGTAAATCTCGTCAGGTCTTATTTTTTGTATAATTTTTACAATACTCGCATAACTTTCTAATGATGCGCTTTTAATTTCAATTTTATTTAAAAGGTGTTTAATTCTCCACAATCTATGCGTTTCATCTTCTAAGGCTACTCTTCTAACAATCCCGTAAACTTTATATTTTTTTTTTAATAATAACTCACTTAAGTAAGATCCATCTTGACCAGTAATGCCAGTGATTAGTGCTTTTTTTATTTTTCCCATAAAAATCTTTTTTTACTATGCCGTCCAAGTGTTTTGTTTATGATAAAATCTGCTACTAGAGTCGAATTAAAATATTTTTTATATTTTGATTTACCTTTCCTAGCAATCGATTTTCTTAATTTTTCATCTCTTGAAATTTTTAAAATTTTTTCTGAAAGATCATTTATATTTTTATAAAAAACCATTTCTGAGTCATCAAAAAAATCTCTATATTGAGTTTTTTCATCAATTAAACAGACTAACCCATTACCAACTATTTGTGTAATTCTGTCACTACTATAATATTTTATTGCTTGCCCTCTACTTAAATTCAAACCCATTTTAGCATTTGCAATAGTCTTAAAATAATGATCAGCCCAGATAGGTTGAATTTTGTCTACACCATAAATATCAAATTTTACATCCGGAGTTTTTTCCGATAATTTTTTTAAAAAGGTTATCCTGTCATCAATTTTACCGTATTTTAAAACACCTCGGTGAACCCCATGACTTAATGCAAAGAAAACATCAACGTTACATGGTTTTTTAAAATTATTTAGGGTTTCAAAAGAGTCATCACTTGGATTAGGTATATAAAAATTATTACTATCTTTGGGTAGAAAGTCCAAAGCAGAAGGACTTGTCGTGACAAATGAAGAGTCAATCAGTTCAATTTTATCAAGTATTCTTGACTTATTCCTTTCGTAATCCGGACCTTTTTTATTTAAAGGGTCTAAAAACCATTGTCCGAATTTTACATTTGGGTAGTCATTTCTTAATTCTGCAATTTGATCTGGGGATATCAAATCGGCATGACCCAACATAATAATATCGGGTTTATAATTATAACATGTTTTTCTTAACTTTTCGTTTAATGTTTTTGCACCCTTGAAATCTTTGATATTTTTATAATATTTTTGAATATCTCTATCGCTAAAACCAAGAACACTATGACCTAATCGAATAAAACCATTATTTATTCTTCTCCCTGTATTGAAAAAAAGTCTACCATCAAGTCTTTCATTAAAATTTGTTATGTGAAGTATTCTTAAATTTTTTAATGGTTTATTTGTATTAATTCTTTTTAAATAACTTAATTTTTCTGATCTATAATTATCCATTAAAGTAGTGACAAATTTATGTGTTAAGTAAAAATTTTTAATTGAAAGTTTTTGTAGTCTTTTTCTAACTGGTTTGTTTTTAATCAAGTAATCTAAAGTCGAGGTAAGAGATTTAACATTTAGTTTTTTTAAAATCTTAGCATCGGTCACAGTTTCTGGTAAGCCACCTTTATTCGTAATAATTACTGCACATCCATTAGCTGAAGCTTCAAGACTGGTACGTCCAAAGGGTTCTTCCCACCTAGAACATGCCACAGCAATATTGCTTTTTTTAAAAATTTTTAAAACTTCATTGTGTTTTTTAAAACCTAATAAATCTGCACGTTTATGCTTTAATATAATTTTTTCTCTTTTTTCATCACCGATAATTTTTGCTCTCCAATCCGGGTATTTATTCAAAATTTTTTTTATGGATGAGGCGAAAACGTCGAAACCTTTTGCTTTATTCAATTTACCAACAAAAGTAATCCATTTTTTTTTATTATTTATTAAATTCAAAGATCCCTTTTGAGCAGATTGATGAAAAACAAGCAACTTATCACTGTTGACAAATTTATTTTCTAGCCCTTCTAAAAACCTTTTTTTGGACCAAGAACTATTGAATATTATCTTATAACAAGTTTTTAAAATATCTTTTCGTTCTCGGATAGTTTGAGACCCATCCATTGATAAAGGATCATTATGGAAATAAAGAGTAAGTATTTTTTTTTTTATTTGTTTGGATAAAATATGAATATAGCTTGGTCTATTATGTACCTCTATAATTGTAGAATTATTTTTTCTCTCAAGATCTATAAATTTTTTAACATAGTTTTTTGTTTGGCTGCTAAATAAATTTTTTTTAAGTTCTATATTTTTATATTTAAGATTAAATTTTTTCTTAAAATTTGTATTGCCAAAAACAGTGATATTTTTTTTATAATTACTTATTCTGGTAGTTTCATAAACAAATAGAGAAACTGCACCGGGATATTCAGGAGAAAAATTCTCCTTATACGGAAGAAGTATTGAAATTTTCATTTTTAATTTTATTTCTTAATGCTCTATTATTCTTTATATAATATTCTCTAGAAATTGCTTCTTTTTTTGATTTAAATTTTTCTTTGTAAATTAATACCCATTTCCTCCCCCTTGTAAATTTTGCCCCTTTACCCGAATTATGTAGGTCGATTCTTTTTTTTATATTGCTGGTGTAACCCACGTAAGTTATTGGCTTAATGCTCTTAGATTTGAGCATATAAACATAAAACATCTAAATTTAATATCCTTGTGAAGAAGTTTTTTTTTTGCCTTTTAATTTCTCAAGATCAGATTTTGCTCCTGACCCAATATAACGACTGTCAGATCCTACAGTTACTAAATTAAAACCTTTATCAATCATTTTTAAAGCATAATCAGCACTTCCATTATGCAGGCCAGCTAATAAATTTCTTTTTTTTGCTTCATCTAAAATTTTCATAATTGTCTTATAAGCTTTTGTATTTTCTGCTTTATCAAAACCTGGTTCTTCTCCTAATGCTAAACTTAAATCTGCAGGTCCAATATAAATTCCATCTAAATTTGGCGTGTCTAAAATTTCATTTAATTTCTCCAGAGCTTCCTTTGTTTCTATCATTGCTAATTTCAAAATTTCTACATCAGCAAATTTTGCATAGTCACTTCCACTATAAATATTAGCTCTTATTGGCCCATAACTTCTGTATCCTTTTGGAGGATATTGACATGCTTGAATAAAATTTTCTGCCTCTTTTCTGTTACTTACCATTGGACAGATTATTCCATAACATCCAGCATCTAAAATTTTCATGATTTGACCTGGCTCATTCCAATTTACTCTAGCCATTGGTGTTGTATTTGTTGTTGAAATTGCTTGCAACATTGTAACTGCGTTTGAATAATCAACCAATCCATGTTGCATATCAATAGTAACTGAGTCCCAACCTTGATTAGCCATAACTTCAGCAGAAAAAGAGCTAGGTAATGATAACCAACTATTAATGATGGGTTTGCCTGATTTGAAAAGCTCTTTTAATTTATTTTTTCTCATTCGTAGGAAATTCCGAAATGAGTATATTTAATATTTAAGTAATCTTTAATTGCCATTGAACCGCCTTCTCTACCGTATCCAGTTTGTTTAATTCCTCCAAAAGGAGCCTCTGCTACGGCTACAGCAGGAGTGTTTACAGCTACGCAACCTGTTTCTAACATTTCAGATGCTTCATTAGCTTTTTTAAGATCTGTTGTGTAAACATAACTACATAGACCTAAATCATTATCATTAGCTCTTTTCATAACTTCATCAAAATTTTTAAACGTTAATATAGGAACTATAGGACCGAAAGGCTCTTCTTTCATGACAGTAAAATTATCTTTTACATTATCAAATATTGTTGGTTCGTAATAATAACCTTTATTAAAGTTTGCTGCTCTCTTGCCTCCTAATAATACTTTGCCACCTTCTTTTTTAGTCGTTTCAACTAATTTTTCAACTCCTTCTAATCTTTGTTTAGTGCATAAAGGACCAAGTAAAGTATCTTTATCCATACCGTTTCCGATTTTTAATTTTTTTGTTTTTTCTACCATTAAATTGGCAAATTCATCTTTTTTCTTTTCGTGTATATAAAATCTGTTAGGTGAAATACAAACTTGTCCATTATTTCTAAATTTTGCAGTAATTGCCATATCAGTAACTTTATTTAAATCAACATCATCAAAAACTATAAATGGAGAATGGCCGCTTAATTCCATTGTAACTCTTTGTACTTTGTCAGCTGCCTGTTTTAAAATTAATTTTCCAACCCTTGTAGATCCTGTAATAGAAATCTTTTTTATAATGTCAGATTTTATTAATTCTTCTGATATACCTGCTGGATCTCCTGATAGTAAATTGACAACTCCTGGAGGAACTCCTGCTTCTCTACAAATATCTACAATTTCCATTACACTTCCAGGTGTTATTATGTCTGGTTTAACAATTACGGAACAACCCGCGGCTAAAGCTGTAGAAATTTTTCTGGATGCAAGAATTACCGGAAAGTTCCATGGAACTAAAGCTGCAACTACCCCAACAGGTTGATAAATAATATGGATACGAGTATTTGGAAAACGGCTTTGGTTTATTTCTCCAAATATTCTTTTTGTTTCTTCAGAATTCCATTCAAAAATATCTGCCGCTCCTCCGACTTCACCCGGCCCCTCAGTTAGAGGTTTTCCAACTTCTAGTGTTAACCATTTTGATAAAACATCAACTCTTTGTCTTATTAATTCTGAAATTTTTCTTATGATTTTTGCTCTTTCCCATGGAGAGGTATTTTTCCAAATTTGTAAACCTTTTTCTGCTGACTTTAGAGCCCTTTGTACGTCAGTACTGTTAGCCTTTGATGCATTTCCTATAATCTCTTCAGTCGCAGGATTAATGACATCATATGTTTCTCCACTTGTAGACTTTTGCCACTTTCCATCAATGAACTGTCCGTATTTATCGTACATAAATTAGTGTTGAATAAAGAATATTAATTAAATAGTTTATATTGAATTTATGAAAAATATTCAACTTACTTGTGCTCATGCTTTAGTTAAATTTTTAATTGCTCAAAAAACTCTAATAGATGGAAAGAAAGTCCCTTTATTTCCGGGTGTGTTTGGAATTTTTGGTCATGGTAATGTTGCTTGTTTAGGTCAAGCTCTTCAGGAAAACCAAAAAGAGTTACCTACATGGAGAGGCCATCACGAACAAAATATGGCTCTCACAGGTATTGCATATTCCAGAGCCAAAAGAAGAAAACAAATTTTTGTTGCAACTTCCTCTGTTGGACCAGGATCAACAAACATGATTACCGCTGCAGCTGTTGCTATGAGTAATAGACTTCCAATACTTTTTTTACCAGGTGATACATTTGCTAATAGAATGCCCGATCCAGTTTTACAACAAGTTGAACACTTTAATAATCCTGGAGTAACACAAAATGATGGATTCAAACCTGTTGTAAGATATTTTGATCGTATAACAAGACCAGAGCAAATTATTTCTAGCTTACAACAAGCTATACAAGTTATGTTAGATCCTGCTGATTGTGGACCTGCATGTATTTCCTTAAGTCAAGATGTTCAAGGTGAAGTTTACGACTATCCAGAAGAATTTTTTAAAGAAAGAATTCACACTATAAGAAGACCTAAACCAGATGATTTTCAAATTAAAGAAGCGGCTGAACTTATAAAAAAATCAAAAAAACCAATTATTATTGCTGGAGGAGGTGTTTTTTACTCAGACGCAACCGAAGAACTTAGTGCATTTGCAAAAAAACATAATATTCCTGTAACACAAACTGTTATGGGTTATTCATCAATCAAAAAAGATCACTCTCATTATTTAGGAACTATTGGAGGATTGGGTGGAAAAGCAGCAAATAATTTAAGCAAAGAAACAGACACAGCAATAGCAATCGGAACAAAACTTGCAGATTTTACAACAGGATCTTGGGCTAATTTTGAAAATCCTAATTTTAAATTAGTTTCTATTAATGCTGCACGTTTTGATGCAAATAAACACATGGCACAGGCTGTAGTTGGAGATGCTAAAGTTTCTTTGATGGAATTATCTCAAGCTTTGGGAAGTTGGAAAGCGGATGATAGTTGGTATAAAAAATCAAGAGAAGAACTTAAAAAATGGGAAGCTTACGTTGATAAAGAAAGTGGACCAACTAATCAAAAACTTCCAAGTTATGCCCAAGTTATTGGAGCATGCTATAGAAATTCAGATCCAACTGATATAGCTGTTACTGCTGCAGGCGGATTAGTCGGTGAAGTAATACAAGTATGGAAACCTAGAGAACTTAATACCCATGAAACAGAATGGGGTTTTAGTTGTATGAGTTATGAAATTTCAGGAGCACTTGGTATTAAAATGGCAAATCCTGAAAAAGAAGTAATCTCATTTGTAGGAGATGGATCATATCTACTTTATAACTCTGACATATATAGTTCTGTAATTACAAACAATAAATTAATACTAATTGTTTGTGACAATGGCGGTCACGCTGTAATTAATAGGTTACAATTATATAAAGGTGGTAAAGAATTTAATTGTTTACTTAAGAGTTCAAACACTCCTAATTTGGTGCCTGTAGATTTCGCAGGTCATGCTAAGAGTATGGGAGCAGATGGTGAACATGTTAATTCAATTGCTGAATTAGAAGAAGCATTTAAAAGAGCTAAAAATTCAAAAAAAACTTACGTAATTTCAATTCATACTGATGGATATCAATGGTTAGAAGGATCAGCCTACTGGGAAAGCCCTACTCTTGGTATACCTACAACAGAAGAAAATAAAAAATCTCTTAAAGAACATCTCGAAGGTAAGAAAAAACAAAGAAAAGGTGTTTAAAATTAATGAAGAAAATTTTTAACGTAGGCCTGATAGGCTGTGGTCATATAGCCGAGACGTACTTTAGAGCACATAAGTATTTTAATAATTTTAAAATAATTAAATGTGCTGATATTAACAACAATGCTGCTATTAAATGTGCAAAAGCTAATAGAATTAAAGCTGTTTCAATAAAAGAATTATTAAATGATAAAAATATAAAAGTAATTCTAAATTTAACAATTCCTACAGCTCATTATTCTGTTGCAAAACTTGCTCTTCAACATGGTAAACATGTTTACTCGGAAAAACCTCTAGCCATAGATCTATCTGACGGCATAAAATTAATTAAATTAGCAAGAAAAAAGAAATTATACTTAGGAAATGCACCAGATACATTTTTGGGAGGTGGTATTCAGAAATCAAGAGAGCTTCTAGATAAAAGAATTATTGGTAAGGTAAAATTTGGTAATGCTATCTTCGCATATCCAGGTGTCCAATCTTATCATCCAAATCCTGAACCGTGGTTTGCAAAAAAAGGTGGTGGACCTGTAATAGATATGGGGCCGTATTATTTAACTGCTTTAGTAAACTTATTAGGCCCTGCAAAAGAGGTTTTTAGTCAATCTGAAAAAGGTATATCAAAAAGAGTTATTGGTATTGGTCCTAAGAAAGGCAAAAGGTTTAAAGTAGAATGCCCAACAACTTATTTTTCAACAATTAAATTTTTAAATGGAACTATAATCAGACTGACGCTGTCTTTTGATGTAATTTCACACTTACGAAATCATATTGAATTATATGGAAATGAGGGATCAATGATTGTTCCTGATCCAAATATGTTTGGCGGATCGGTTTTAATTAGTAAAAAATTAGGGAGTTCATGGAAAAATTTTAAGACAAATAAAATGACTCTTGGAAAAATCAATATTCGATCACAAAGTTCAAGAGCCAATGAGTCGCCTACTAATGCAAATTATAGAGGTGTGGGTTTGTCTGAAATGATAAGTTCTATTCAAAAGAAAAAATTGCATAAATGTAATGGGAATTTGTCTTTACATGTGTTGAATATTATTGATGCAATACATAACTCTGCAAAAAAAGGTAAAAAAGTAAAAATAAATCAATTATGTGAACGACCCTCAATTTTCTCTAAAAAAGAAATTAAAAGTATAATTAAATAAAGTTTTCTCTTCCTAATAACGCTGCACCTCGAACACCACTTGCATCACCATATAATGGTTTTAGAAAAATTGTTTTTAAATTTGGTTCATTAATAAATTTAGAAGTAATTTGTTTGATTTCGTCTAAAAAATCTATTTCATTTGAAACTCCCCCACCAAAGACAATTGCATCCGGGTCAATAGTAGTGATTATAATAACCAAGGCTCTAGCTAATTTTACCTTATAATCATTTATAAATTGATAAGAATTTTTTTCTTTTTTTTTATAATTAAAAAAAATTTCTTTTGCTGTCATTTTTTTTCCAAATTTTAAATGAAAATTTTTTTCTATAGATTTTCCTGAAAGAAAACCCTCTATTCTATTTGTGAAATCAATTTTCTTTTCTGAATTTAGATTTTGAACATCCATTTCAGGCATTTGATTTAAACTCCATTCACCTCCTAAACCATTTGATCCAGAAATTATTTTCTTATTAATAACTAACCCACCACCACAGCCAGAACCGAGTATTATACCGAAAACTGTTTCATAATGGCTCGCAGATCCATCATAAGCTTCAGATAAACAAAAACAATTAGCATCGTTTTCTAGGTAAATATTATTATTTATATTTTTTTTTAAATCTTTGATCAAATTTTTATTATTTAACCACTGTGAATTGTGAGCGTTTTTAATTAAACCAGTTGTTTTATCAGTCGCACCTGGGTGGCAAATTCCAACATTTAAATTTTCTTTATTTTTATTTTCAATATCCTTTATTATTGAAACTATTGATTTAATAGTCTCAATATAATCTCTAGGTGTAGAAATTCTATTTCTCGTTAATTCTTTATTTTGATTATCTAATAGAACATATTCAATTTTTGTTGCACCTAAATCTATACCGATTTGCATTATTATGAAGAAACTCTATTCATTTCTTTAAGTTCGACCTCTAACTTGTCAAGCTCTTCTCCGCCTGCCATCATACTTAAAAGTTTTTCTCTAGAAATATCTTTCTTTTCATATGTTCCTAAACTTTTACCTCGATTAAGAACTGTAAAACTATTTCCTACTGGATAAGCATGATGTACGTTATGTGTTATTAAAATGACGGCTAAACCTTGTGATGCAGCTTTAACTATATATTTTAATACTACAGATGCTTGATGAACTCCTAATGCTGAAGTTGGCTCATCGAGAACTAAAACTTTTGCACCAAAATAGATAGCCCTACTTATTGCAAGACACTGTCTTTCACCACCCGACATAGTTCCTACTGCTTGTGATGGATCTCTTACATCAATTCCAATTTGCCCCATTCTCTCCGCAGCAATTCTATTTGCCTTCTCTATATCAAAAGTTTTTAAAAAAGGAGGTCCTTTTAAAGGCTCTCTGCCCATAAAAAAATTTCTGGTAACGCTCATTAAAGGAACTAAAGCTAAATCTTGATATACAGTTGCAATACCAATATCCAAAGCATCTTTTGGACTATCGAAAACTATTTTTTCACCTTCAAATATAATTTCTCCCTCATCAGGTTTATGAACACCAGCAAGTGTTTTAATTAAGGTAGATTTACCTGCACCATTATCACCTAATAAACACATAATCTCACCTTTACGAAGTTTCATAGTTACATCTTTAAGCGCGATTACTTTGCCAAAAAATTTACTTATATTATTAAATTGAACTAAATAATCTGACATTATTTACTCTCTGTTACTTTTCTTCTTATATAATTATTGAATATTACAGCTATAAGCATCATAGCTCCTAAAAAAACTTTAAACCAATCTGTGTCTACGTCTGTATAAAAAATACCCATAGATACAGTTCCAAAAATAATTGCTCCAAAAGCTGCACCAATAGCTGATCCGTATCCTCCGGTAAGTAGACATCCTCCAACTACAGCAGCTGCGATTGCCTCTAATTCTTTCAAAGTTCCTCGCATAGTATCTGCTGATCCAGCATCTAATACTTGTATCGTAGCAAAGATTGTTGCCGCGACTGCTGTACCAATAAATAAACTTATTTTAACTCTTCCAACTGGAACACCTACATTGTTTGCACCGTTTTTATCTCCACCTGATGCAAATATCCAATTTCCGTATCTAGTTTTCATTAATATCCAGGTAGTTAAAATTGCTAATGCTATAAACCAAATAACTGAAGGAGGAATGCCCGTAGCTAAGGGGCTACCATCTGTTCTTAAAGCAATTAAATTCATTGAACCTAGCCATGTAAAAACCCATTTAAATGAGTCCGTTGCAAATATCCAAGCTATAGGATCGTTTTCAATTAAAACTCTTAAACCTGGTACTTGTGTACGTCCTGTGATTAATCTTGTTAAAGCTAAAGTTGCTCCTCTTAAGATAAACAACATTGCCAACGTAACTATAAAAGATGGTAAGCCAGTTCTGACTACGAGTATTCCATTAAAATAACCAACTAATACCGCCATTGAAAAAGCAAATATAATACTCATCCATAAAGGCCACCCCCAATAGATAGCTGGAATAGCTATACAGATTCCTGCAAAACCAATCATTGAACCAATCGATAAATCAAATTCTCCACCAATCATTAACATTGCTGCAGCGATGGCAATAATTCCAAGATTAGCTGATACATCTAAAAAATTTAAAATTCCGTAAGCACTGAACATACCGGTATCACCAGCAACAATACCAAAAAAAATGAAAACTAAAATTGCTCCGCCTAGAGCTCCTAATTCAGGTCTATTTAACAAAACTTTTAAATTTGAAACTTTTTTAAGTCTTTCATCCTGATTAAAATCAGTTTTACTTTCTATACTTTTTGACTTTGTAGACATAATAAAAACTTAAAAAAAAAGGCCTAGTGAAAATTCACTAGGCCTTTTTAATATATTTTTTATCTATAACCTTGAGCAGCCCATTTAATTACACTCTTAGCGTTTTTAGGTGTAACAAAACCAGGTCCTGTCATAACTACACCAGCTGGCATAGTTCCGTATCTCATATATTGAGAAAAGATAGCTATAGGTAAGTAACCTTGTAAGTACTGTTGTTGGTCAATTAAAAACTCAACTTTTCCAGCAGCAGCAGCTTTAAGCATTCCCGGAGACATATCAAATGTTCCAAGTTTAACGCTTCCAACCTTACCAGCTGACTCTAATGCTTTAAGAGCAGCTTCACCTGCTAGACCAGCTCCTAAAGTAAGAATAGTGTCATATCCACCACCTAATTTAGCAGCTACAGCTTTTTGAATTTCAGTCGGGTCATTAGACGTTCCTAATATTTCTACAGAACCTCCAAAACCTTTTTTGAAACCAGCACATCTTCTATCTAAAGCAACGTTACCAACTTCGTGGTTAACACATAACGCTTTTTTTCCACCAGCAGCTTTCATTTTTTGTCCGCCACCTACTCCTGCTTCAAATTCAGTTTGACCTACGTGGGCACTAATTCCAAGTTTCATGTAGTCATCTGAACCAGAGTTCATAGATATTACTGGAATACCTGCAGATATTGCAGCTTTAACAGATTTACCTAAAGCGGCAGCATCTGGTAAAGTTATTACGATACCTTTTGGTTTTTGAGAAACAGCATTATCGATTAATTTTGCCATTTCAACCATGTCGAATGTTGCTGGAGCAGTATATTTGCAAGATACTTTCATATCTTTACAAGCTTTGTCTACACCATTTTTTGCAACTGACCAGAAAGGGTCATTAGCTTGCCCGTGTGACACAACAATAATATCAACCGCTAAAGCAGCAACTGATGTCATCGCCCATGTTAAAAGAGCAGCAATTGTTAAATATACTTTTTTCATTATTATTTCCCTCTTTAATTGTTATTAAAAGTTGTGGCATTAAAACAAAAAAAAAGATTAATTTCAAAAAAAAATATTTTTATACAACCTGCAGTATGTAAAGAAAGTGTTGTATATATTAAATTTTAATTGCTTTTTTTAATTTTAAAGATTTATAAGCCGCATTAGCTAATTTTAAGGCAAAGTAACCATCTTCAAAAGTTGATCTAGATTTAATTTTATTTTTATGAAGAGAGATTAATTCTTTAAGCTGAATATTGTATGCATCATTATAACGTTCAATAAAAAAATTTAAGAAAGGTTTTTGAGAATTAGTCTGGTTAGAATTAAATAACTCTGTTGAGTTTTCTTTCTTATTCCCAGAAATTAACATTCCTTTTTTACCAAATAATTCAACTCTCTGATCATAACCAAAAGAGCAATGTCTTGAGTTAGTGATAACACATATTACACCTTTTTTAGATTTCATAGTAACTACTGCTAATTCATGATCTTTTATTTTCTTATAAAAAGGTGTGAACGATGAAGTAAATGCATGAATCTCCATAATTTCATCTTTACCTAAATACAATCTACATAAATCAAAGTCATGGATCATCATATCTCTAAATATTCCACCTGAGGATTTTAGGTAAGATGTTGTTGGTGGAGCAGGATCCCTACTTGTAATAATGATTTTTTCTAATTTTCCTATTTTATTTTTGTCTAAATCTTTTTTTAATGAAAAATGCCCAGGATCATATCTCCTATTAAATCCTAATTGGATTTTAGGTTTAAGTTTTTTTACTTTTTTTAAAGTTTTAATAATTTTATTGATATTAAGATCTAAAGGTTTTTCACAAAAAATTGTTTTTTTTCTTTTCATTCCCTCTTCAATAAATTTTATGTGGGTATTTGTAGGGCTACAAATAAAAACTATATCAACTTTTTTATCATTAAAAATTTTATTATAATTTTTTTCAATTTTACATCCATAAAGCTTTTTTGCTTTTTTGCTCAATTGATCAATTTTTTCGTAAACATATAGCAATTTTATTTCTTTGTTTTTATTTAGATTTTCAGCATGCATTTGACCTATACGTCCAAATCCGAATAAAGCTACATTGATCATATTTTTTGTATTAAGTTGATATTTGTAATATAAACTTAGTACTTTATTGAAATTATGTCTATAAAATTAGGTATAGCTCCCATTGCATGGAGCAATGATGATATGCCGGAATTAGGCGGCGAAACTACATTAGAACAATGTTTATCTGAAGCGAGCAAAGCTGGTTTTACCGGAATAGAGTCAGGTGGTAAATTTCCTAAAAATTCAAAAGAATTAATACCCAAATTAGAAAAAGAAAATTTACAACTCTGTTCTGGTTGGTACGGAGCAACACTTTTGAAGAATACTCCAAAAGAAGAATTTAAATTAATGCGTGAACAGATGGATTTATTCAAAGATTGTAAATCTCCATGCATGGTGTTTGCAGAAGTAACAAATTCTGTGCAAGGAGATCCAAAAACACCATTATCCAAAAAACCTAAACTTTCAGAAGATGAGTGGAAATTACTTATATCTAGAATCAATGAAATAAGTAAAATGATGTTAGATGAAAATATGCCTCTTGCTTATCATCATCACATGGGAACAGTTATTGAAACTGAAGATGAAACAAGGAGACTAATAGAAAGTACAAGTGATACTGTAAAATTATTAATTGATACTGGTCATATGTTATTTGCTGGAGGCAACTCGATTAAACTAACTGAGGATTTTATGGAAAGAATAATCCATGTTCATTGCAAAGATATTCGAAAAAATGTTTTAGAAAAATCATTAAAAAATGATAGCACTTTCCGACAAGCTTTTCTTGATGGAGCTTTCACAGTCCCAGGAGATGGATGCATTGATTATAAGCCTTTCTTAACAGTTTTAAAAAATAGAAATTATGAAGGTTGGCTTGTAGTTGAGGCAGAGCAAGATCCAGCAAAAGCTAATCCATTTGAATATGCTAAAATTGGTTATAACTATTTAAGTAAAACTGCTAAAGAATGTGGGTTTAATATAATTAGTTAACGGTAAACTGACACAAGTTCGTTATTTCCAGCAGCTACACACGGTGACTTAACACATGTACCTATCACCCACTCAGATCCTGCTTCTGATTCAAAATTGCTTTCTGAGACAAAGATAATACCTTTATCTGTAGATTGACCAGCTTTGCCTTCTGCTTGAATTCTAGGATCTTGCGATATTTGTATTAAAGGCTTATCAATATTGTAAGGATTATTAAGTTTTATGTTATTCAAAATATGATTTACAATTTTTGAAGATATCCAAACTGAATTACAATTGTCACCCCATAAAGTAGCACCTTCTTCATTTGAACTACATTCATTAATTTGATTATTAATAAACTCTACAACTAGTTTATGATTAGCTTTTATATCATTAGCTTTTTGTACAACTGCCGATCGTGTAGACGCGGTCCAAATTAACATTATAACAACATAAGCAAGTGAAATTAAAACTAAAGCCTCAAGAGGACCAAAATTTTTTAAACTTCTTTTTAAATCAATCATAGTGTTACTATCATAGATTTATCCAATTTATTTTCAAAAAAATCAATAATATTTTTTGTAGTTTCAATAGACATTCTAGACTTACATTCATTTGTAAAAGTAGCTGAATGCGGACTCAGTAAAACTTTTTTATTTTTTTTTAATGGATTATTTTCATCTATAGGCTCTCTTTCAAATACGTCTAACCCTGCACCAAATACAATATTTTCATTTAATGCTTTATTTAAATCTATTTCATTAATTATACCTCCTCTGGAAGTATTTATTAAAACAGCATTTTTTTTCATTGTTTTAAGTTTTGAATAATTTATCATATTTTTCGTTTTATCGTTTAGAGGTATGTGTAAAGATAAATAATCACAGCTTTGAATTCCCTTATCTAAATTTTCAATTTTATTTCCTCCAAAGCTTTTTATCACCTCGTTTGATACATAAGGATCAAAAATATTTACCTTCATTTCGAAGCCTATACACCTCTTAATTAAACTTTTTCCTATTCGGCCGAACCCGACAATTAATATTTCTTTATTGTATAATTCTAAAGTCTCAATATGAGATGCATTTTGTTTAAAATTTCCAGATCTTACTTCATGATCATATACACTTAGGCCTTTAGATATAGCAAGCATCATGCAGATTACATGCTCAGCTACTGCTACTGCATTAGCAGTAGCTGTAATTAAAAGTGAGATATTTTTTTTTTTAATATAGGCTAAATCTACATTATCATAACCTACTCCATGCCTTGAAATAACTTTTAATTTAGAACAGTGTTTAAGAATATTTTCGCCAAGCTTTGAAACTCTTAATGTGCAAGCATCGAACTCTGGTAGTTTTTTTATTAAATTTTCCTCTGATACGTCTGTAATTAATTCATACTCAAAATCTTTATTAGTATTTAATAAATCCAAGCCATCTTTATGAATATTTTCAATAACAGCAATTTTTTTCATAAACTTTTGGCGGTCCCAAGGGGAATCGAACCCCTCTTTGTTGGATGAAAACCAACTGTCCTAACCGATAGACGATGGGACCATATTTTTGAAAGTCTTATTAACAGAAATATCATCGATAATAAACTCTACATTTGATTGCCCCCGCCATTCATTTAGGGATAATTTTCCAGCAATATTAAATGATTTATTATTTTTTTTGACTAGATAAGCCCCAAGACCATTCTCTAATGCATTAAATGCTATTGATTTAATTGTTGATCCGTCTTTACCAATCAAAACTGATTTTATATGCCTATCTGCTACAATTTTTCCATTTATAGTTTTCAGATCCTCTATGATAAATTTAGGCTCAGGATTACCAGATCCAAAAGGAGATAGTAAAGCTACTTTATTGTAAAATTCTATATTAACTGCTGATGGGGCAATAATGCTATCAAGTAAAAGAGGTTTTTTAATGAATAAAGAATTTGTATTCTTAAGATATTTTTTAAAAATAAAATCTTTGAACCGTTCAATATTTTGTCTTTTTATGGAAAACCCGCCAGCCATTTTGTGCCCACCACCTTTAAGTAAAATGTTCTCTTGAGTGGCAGATATAATTACTGAACCAATATCGAAACCTATTACTGATCTAGCAGATGCTTTACCTATATCCCCAGTCATTGAGATAATTATCACAGGCTTATTAAATTTTTCTTTTAACCTAGCTGCAACGATTCCAATTACTCCTTCATGCCAGTTGAAGCCAGATAAAACTAAAACTGGATCATTTGAATAATCTTTAGTTTCATTTAAAATTTTTTGCAAAAGATCCTTTTCAAGCATTTGTCTTTCTTTGTTGTATTGATCTAGCTCATTTGCTAATTTAAAAGAATCTTTAGGATTCTTATTTAATAATAGATTTGCCCCGTGTGAGCATTTACCAACTCTTCCACCTGCGTTAATTCTAGGACCAATCATATATCCAATATGGTATGTTGAGGGGCTAGTTTCTATTTTACAAATATCTATTAAAGTTTTTAATCCTAAATTTTTTTTTGATTTAATTATCTTTAACCCTTGTTTTACAATTGCCCTATTTAAACCAATTAAAGGAACAACGTCACAAATTGTTCCAAGTGAAACTAAGTCTAAATAATTAATTAAATTTGGTTCTTTAATATTATTTTTTTTAAACCAATCTAATGATCTTAGTTCTCTATTTAAAGAAACAAGAAACATAAAAGCAACGCCAGCGGCGCATAAATATTGTAAATTAGATTTATCATCTATTCTATTAGGGTTTACCACTGAAAAAGCACTTGGTAATTTTATTTCAGATTGATGATGATCCAGAACAATAACATCTACTTTTTTTTCTTTTGCATATTTTATGGCGTCAAAAGATAAAGTTCCACAATCAACAGTAAAAATTACTTTTACATTTTTATTTATAAGTTGTTCAAAACTTTTAATAGATGGTCCATATCCCTCTTTTTTTCTATCAGGTATGTAAACTTCGTAATCCAAATTTAATTCGGAAAAATAATTCCCTAATAAAGCAGTAGAGGTAGCACCATCTACATCATAATCACCGAAAATTCCTATTTTTTCTTTTTCTCTAATAATTTTTACTGATCTTGATGTTGTTTTTACCATATCAATTAAATCATTAGGATTAGGAAGAAAACTTTTAATCGATGGATTTAAGAAAGAATTAATTTCTTCTTTTTTGATTTTCCTTATAGACAAAAGTTTTGATGTAATTTCATCTAAAGAGAAATTCTCTTTAAAAAAAACTAAGTCATCGGGATTATATTCTTTTAAAATCCAATTTTTACCACTTATAGAAAGTGTGTTCATTTATTGTAAATATTAGTAACTGTTTTAATTATTTTTTTACTTTTATGAAGAGCAAATGTATTTACTTCAAATTCATTTCCTAAATCTTTTACACCTTTAGCGAGATCACCTGTAGTTACTCCTGTTGCGCAAAAAATAACATCACCTTTAATCATGTCTTCAATGTTATATTTTTTTTTAAAATCCTTAATTCCAAGTTTTTTAGCTCTTACTTTTTCTTCATCATTTAGAACTAATCTACCTTGCATTTGTCCTCCATAGCATGAAAGTGCTGCAGCTACTATCACTCCTTCTGGTGCTCCTCCTGTGCTATAATAAATATCATTTTTAGCGTTATCACCAATCACGCTAAGTGCACCCACTATATCGCCATCTGTAATATAATTTATTTTTACATTCATCTTAGTTAATTCATTTACGATATAATCATGCCTTGGTCTTTTAAGGACACAAACATTTATTTCTGAAATTTTTTTAGATTTTGCATCAGCTAATAGCTTAATATTCTTTTCAACACCATAATCTATATCTAACAAATTTTTAGGCAAATTAGATCCGATTACAATTTTTTCCATGTAAGTATCTGGTGCGGATAATAAGCATCCTTTCTCAGAAATTACTAATACAGAAAAAGCATTTGGCTGACCATTGGCTGTAAACTTAGTACCCTCCAATGGATCCACGGCAATATCGAATTTTGGTCCATTTAAAGTTCCAAGTTTTTCTCCTATATATAACATAGGTGCTTCGTCCATTTCCCCTTCACCAATAACAACAGTCCCTTCCATATTAATTTTATTAAGTTCTCTTCTCATTGGATCAACTGCTCCTTTATCTGCTGCTATTTTATCTTTTTTACCAATAAATTTGGAGGCACCAATAGCTGCCTTTTCCGTTACTTTAATAAATAGGTTTAAAAATTTTTTATCAATTGACATTAATACTCATCAATTCGAATTAATTTAGGTTTTGTTTTAACAAAGTTCTTTTTAGACACCTCTTTAACGACTTTGCTTAAGGATCTATTTTTCGAATTGTGAGTCACTATAATTATCGATGAAATTTTTTTGTTTTTATTTGGATCCTGAACTAGCCTTTTAATTGAAACTTTATTTTTTGAAAAAATATTTGTAATATTTGATAAAACACCCGGTTTATCAATAACCTCAATTCTTAAATAAGCAGAAAAAGTCCTATCTTCTATATCTGCAAAAGATAATTTTTTTCTCTCCTTACTAGATAATGAGAATGGAAACTTTACGTTACCTCTTAAAATAGATGAAATATCTGAAACTAATGCAGAGGTTGTCGCTGCAGGTCCAGCACCTTCACCCTGAATAATGCTTTGTCCAACAGGTTTGCCATCAATAATAACTGCATTTAAAACTCCATCTATGCTAGCAACGTAAGAGTCTTTTTTTATTAATGTGGGATGAACTCGTTGATAAATTTTATTATTTAGTAATTCAGCAAAGCCTAACAATTTAATTTTATATCCAAGTTTATTAGCATTATCTATATCTGATTTATCTATTTCTTTTATCCCTTCAACATAAATTTTATCATTTAAGAAAGAATTGAAACACAAAGAAGTTAAAATCTTTAATTTTGAAGCTACATCGTCACCATTTAAATCAGCAGAGGGATTAGCTTCCGCATAACCCAATTTTTTTGCATTGGACAAAACATCTTTGAAGTTTTTATTTTCTTTATCCATAGATGAAAGTATATAGTTTGATGTACCATTAAAAATTCCATAAATTTTTGAAATTTTATTTGCAATGAGTCCCTCTTTTAATGATCTTATAATTGGGACCCCACCACATACGGAAGCTTCAAATTCTAAATTAACTTTATTTTTTTCTGCAATTTTTGACAATTGATCTCCATATTTAGCTATTAATGCTTTATTTGCGGTTACTACATGTTTTTTATTTTTAAGAGCATTAAAAACTAATTTTTTTGCAGGTCCCTCGGCTCCACCGATAAGCTCAATAATCAAATCAACATCTTTAATTTTTGTGGCATCTAAGTAATTTTTTAACCATTGTTTTTTTTTAATTTTAATATTTCTTTTTCTTTTTTTATTTTTTGCAGATACATATTTTACAATTGGAAGGCAGTTATTTTTCTCAGTTAAAATCTTTTTATTTATTTTTAAATAATTAAATAAATAGCTGCCAATATTTCCCAAGCCAACTATTGCTATATTTAGTTTTCTCATATTTAAGTTATTGTCTTTCTGTTATATCTGGAAAATCCTTTTTTCTTCCTTGCTCTAATAAATATTTTGATATTTCTTCAATACTACATTTCTCTATAATTGTACAAACATCGACTACTTCTTTATTTTTTTTATTCACATCATTTTTGATTATTTCCTTGTTGATTGGATTAACTTTGTTTTCTTTTTCAATTTTTTTCTCAGTTTCTACAATCTTTTTAACAACTCTTTTTTGTTTTTTTTTATTTTTTAATCTTTTTTTAATTTTATCAATTTGATCATTACTTAATGTTTTTAAATTTTCATTAGTTTTACTTTTAGGCAAGATACTAATTTCTTTTTTTCCATTATTATTTTTTAGATTTAATTCAACTAAATCAACTTCACGGTCTACTTTATTATCAATTACTTTTACTTCTAATGTTAAATTATCCTCGAAATATTGTTTTGCTTCAGCCTTATTTATGCATATATGATCACCACAAATTAGCACTGTCTTTGGTTTGCTACAATTTGTTACAAATAGGATTAAAATAAATAAAATTATATATTTCATTTCAAGCCTATATGTTCAGAAAATTTATATAAAAGATTCATATTTTGTATCGCTTGACCTGATGCGCCTTTAACGAGGTTATCTATGGCCGAAAATATTATAAATTTATTCTTAACTCTAGTTTCACAAATAGAAATTTCACAATTATTAGTATTTAAGACATTACCAGAACCTAACTTAGTGTTTAATTTTAAAATCTTTACAAATCTTGCACCTTTATAGAAACTTATTAAACTATTTCTTAAGGCATTAGCTGATTTGCCTTTTTTGGCTTGAACATAAATTGAAGTTAAAATACCTCTAAAAGTTGGGAGTAAGTGAGGATTAAAAGTAAATTCTACTTTTTTTTTTGTTAAATCTTTTAATTGTTGATCTATTTCACAAGTGTGTCTGTGAAGTTTTGGGTTATATGCAAAAATTGATGAATAAAGATTTTTATGTTTAAATTTTTTTTCTAGATTTTTGCCTGCACCAGAATACCCAGATTTTGAATCAATTATAATATTTTCAATATTAATAAGTTTTTTTTTAACAAGCGGAACTAACGGAATTTGTATAGAAGTTGGGTAGCATCCTGGATTAGATACAATTCTAAAATCATCTATTTTTTTTTTATTCAACTCAGGTATAGAGTATATAGAATGTTTTATAAAGCTTTTCGCGTTATGTTTAATTTTATAATTCTTTTCATATGTAGTAGAATTTTTTATTCTAAAATCGGCAGATAAGTCTATAAATTTTAAATTTCTATTTTCATAAAATTTTTTCTTAATTAATTTTTGAGCTTCCCCATTAGGTAATGATAAAAAAACTAAATTTAATTTTTCCCATTTAATCTTTTTTACTGAAGATAATTTAGGCAATTTTTTTTTTATTCTTTTATCAAAAAAACTGATTTTTTTTCCTAAATTTTTTGTAGCACATAGATACTTAATTTTAACTTTCGGATGCTTAGAAAGCATTAAAACAAGATCTAATCCCGTGTATCCAGTAGCGCCAATTACAGCTACGTTTATTTTATTATACATAGACATAAAGTCTTATATCACCGTCTTTAATAATAGTTAAATCTAAATGGTTATCTCTTAGAAAATTGAAAGCTTCTTCTTGCTTTTCTATGACCGTATTTTTTACGTTCAACTACTCTAGAGTCTCTCGTGGTGAGCTTGTCTTTTTTCAGAATTTTCTTTAAATTTTCATCATGAGAAATTAATGCTTTTGATATACCTAAAATAATCGCTCCAGCTTGCCCAGACAAACCACCTCCTTTAACAGAGCATTTTACATCATAGTGACTAGCGACTTCAGAAATTTCCAATGGTCTTGTTACTATTATTTGGTGAACCGGTCTTTTAAAGTATTCATTCATTTTTAGACCATTAACATGTATATTCCCAGAACCTTTTTTAACCCAAACCTTAGCAATGGATCTTTTTCTTCTTCCAGTAGCATATTTGCTGTCTTTAAAATCTAATTTAATTTTTTTCGTTTTTGTTAAATTTTGATTTGTTTGTTCCATTATTTGATAATATTTTTCTTATTTAATTTTTCAAAATCTATTATTTTAGGTTTCTGAATATCATGAGGATGCTTATCCCCATTATAAATCTTTAGTTTAGTAAGTTGTTTTTTTGCTAAAGGACCACCAGGCAACATTCTTTTTACAGCTAATTTTAAAATTTGCTCAGTTTTATTTTTTTCTTTCAGGGATGATGGAGTTGACTCTTTAATTCCACCCGGATGACCAGTATGTTTAAAATATTTTTTATTTGTAAATTTTTTACCAGTAAATCTAATCTTATCTATATTTGTCACTACAACAAAATCTCCATTATCCATGTGTGGATTGTAAGTAGCTTTATTTTTACCTCTCAAAACTTTTGAAATATATGCTGCAAGTCTCCCAACAGCAGCATTTTGTGCATTAATAATGTACCAATCTTTTTTAATTTCTTTCTTTTTAATAAATGGTGTCATGATAATGGGCGATAAATACAAAGAATGTGCATCAAAGTCAATTTATTTAGATCTGAAATAATATAGATTTAATGCGCTAAAAACTAATAACACACTTGTAATTTGATGCAATGAGGCTAAATAAATATTTAACTCACTTATCAAAGTGTAAACCCCTAGGGCTATTTGAAGAAATAAGAAAAAAAATAAAATTTTTAAAGGTCGATACAAATTTTCTAGCCTTTTGATATAAATAAATATTGACAGTAAAATCACATAAACTGTTAAAAAATAAGCTAAACTTCGATGATAGAATTGTACCAACGAATGGTTATCAAATTCTAAGACATTTTTAAAACTTTCAATAGATAAATCATTAGGAAAATAACTAATACCCATCTTAGGCCAAGTTTGGTATATCATGCCAGCATCTAAGCCAGAAACAAAAGCTCCCATTATTATTTGTAAATAAATTATAAAAATAAAAAATTGAAAAGGAAAATTACTGCTTGAAATTTTGAAAAAAGCTATATTTTTTTGGTGGTTAATATTTTTAATTAACCAAAAAATTATAGAAATGATTAAAATCGCGATTGATAAATGTATTGATAATCGGTAGTGACTAACTGTTACATCATTTACAAGACCACTTTTAACCATATACCAGCCAACAATGCCCTGTCCCACTATCAAAGAAAAAATTAAATAACAAATTTTTAAATATTCAGCTTTAATTTTTTTTGTAAAATAAAAATATATTAAGGGTATAAAAAAAAATATTCCAATAAACCTGGCTAATATCCTATGAAAATATTCCCAAAAAAATATTATTTTAAATTCATCAAGACTCATATTAAAATTTAGTAATTTATATTGAGGTATTTGCTTGTATTGTTCAAAATATATCTCCCATGATGTTGAGCTTAAAGGAGGTAAAATTCCTTTAATTAGCTCCCATTCAGTAATTGAAAGTCCTGAGTCAGTTAATCGAGTTAAACCTCCGATTATAATAATGAAATATACCAATAATAATGAAGTCACTAACCAATAAAAAAATAATTTATTTATTTTTTTCTCGTTCGAATACATATTTTATATTATATATTTATTAAAATAGTCTTAAATTTTATAATTGTCGCTATGGTAAATAAGAATATACTCATAATTAGAAAAAAATTAGATAAATTAGATAACTCTTTGCTAGATATAATCAAAAAAAGAACCAAACTTGTTGATGCTGTATTAAAAAACAAGAAATATAAGAAAGATATTGTAGATAAAAAGAGAATAGGTATTATTCTTAAAAATATATCAAAAAAATCAAAGAAAAAGAATATAGATCCAAAGATCACAAACAAAGTTTGGAGATCTATGATTAAAGCATTTATAGATTACGAATATAGAAATTTTAAAAAAAAATAGTTACTTACTATGTGGTGGAAGTTTCTTCTCGATAAAAAATTCGTGTTTTCGAGTATTTGGATTATATTTTTTTAGTTTTAATTTATCTTTAGCTTTTTCACCTTTAGTCGGTTTTTTTGCATAGTAAATAAATTTACTGTCAGGATTACTTTCAGGAACTAGTCGAACTTTAAGATGAGTTTTTTTTGCCATAATTTTTAATTTTATTAATTTTTTCTACTAATGTTTTACTTTTTAGCTTTAAAATATTTCTATAATAATCAGCTTTTAAACTATGGCCCTTATGATCGTCAAGTTTATTTATATTAGTGTTTAATAAATTTTTAACCCCTAAAATAGTCATGCCTTTACTTTTAAGTAAAAATTTAATCATTTTTATAATTTCTACTTGTTTAGAGGAATAGTACCGAATGTTATTAATTTTTTTTGGTTTTATTTCTTTAAATTCTCTTTCCCAATATCTCAATATATGATTCAAAGGTTTTTTAGTCATTGGATCCACTAGATTAAGCATTTTTGATAATTCTGAAATTTTGATTAATTTATTCATATTATTTTATTTAAATTATCAATTATCTTTTTCGATGAAGTAAATGAAAGAGATTTTCTTGAAGTTATTATAAATTCTTCTTTGGTTTTTGGATTTCTTCCAATTCTTTCTTTTTTATTTAAAAGCTTAAACGAACCTATATTTTTTAAATTCAGGTTGCCAGATTTAATATTTTGAATAAAGATGTTAATTAAATCATCAACAATTTTTTTTGAATAATTTTGTGAGTATCCAGTTTTTAAGCTTAAATCTTTAATTAAATCTATCTTTTTAAAATCTTTTTTAAGCACTTTTAGAGAGTTTTAAATTATTCTTAATCTCAGACATTAAATTACCTTTTACTATCTTATAACATAAATCTATTGAATGATAAAATCCAGTTGAGTCTATTCCTCCATGACTTTTAACCACAGGTCCATTTAAACCTAAAAAAATTGCACCATTATATTTTCTAGGATCTAATTTCTCTTTGAATTTTTTAAGTGAGAAATACGAAAATATTAATGATATTTTTGTTATAATATTTTTAGTTAGAGATTCTTTTAAGTTTTGTGTGATAAATTTTGCAGTACCTTCTGCTGTTTTCAAAGCAATATTACCAGTAAATCCATCAGTTACTATAACATTAGTCTCTCCACTCATAATATTATTTCCCTCGACATAGCCTTTGTAAATAAAGTTTTCGTCACTAGATAAATTTTTAAGTCTTTTAGATGTAGCTTTGAGTAATTCTGTGCCTTTTATTTCTTCTGAGCCAACGTTGAGTAATGATACTTTCGGTTTCTCATTTGGAAACAAAGATTTGAAAAGAGCAGAACCTAACTCTGCAAAATCAACAAGATTTTGTTCATTGCATTCAATATTCGCTCCTAAATCTAGGACTACATTCATTCCATTTTGATTTGGCCACAAGCCTGCTAAAGCTGGTTTACTTACTTCACTCATCATTTTTAAAATCATTCTTGAAATAACTAAAAGCACTCCTGTGTTTCCTGCGGACAAACTTATATCTGATTTCCCCTCAATTTGATGATAAATACAATTCCACATACTAGTATTTTTAGAATTTTTTACAGCTGTTAAAGGAGTCTCTTCGTCGGAAACTACCGTGTTAGAGTGAATAATATTAATAAAATTTGATTTTATATTATATTTATCTAATTTTTCTTTAATAATATTTTCTTTACCAAAAATATTTAAAATAAAATCATTAGTAGATTTGTTCTTATCTAAAAATAATTTAATTCCTTCAATAGTTTTGTCAGGAGCATTGTCGCCGCCCATTGCGTCAATAGCAATAGAAATTTTTTTTGACATTTGTAAATTATTAAATATCTAGGATTTTTTTACCGTTATAGTAACCTGATTTTAGGTCTATATGATGAGATAATTTATATTCTCCGCTTTTTTTATCTTCAACAATATTAATCGATGAAAGCTTATGATGAGATCTCCTCATTTTCTTTTTTGAAATGGATGTTTTTCTTTTAGGTACTGCCATATCTGATTTTATAATTTTTAGCCTCTTTTATCATATTATTAAGAGAAAGTTCAAAACAAAAATTGAAAAAATCATTAAAATACCTTTCCATATCTCTGTAATTTAGCTCATTTTTATGATCTTTTTGAACAAAATACTTATGTATAATTTTATTGTTGATTTTAAACTGATTATCATTTGAATTAATCAAATTTATTTTAAGCAAAATATCATATAAAATTTTATTAAAATCTTTCATTTTTTTGTTTACAGAAACATCTCCAAATCCCAATTCTCTTAAATTATTCTCTATATTGTGAAATAGACTATCGTAGGAATTTTGATCAAATTTCTTACCTTTTTTTTTTGAAATAATCATCAAAATTGAGAAATGAAAAAACATTAATAAAATTCTAGTCTCAAAATTATCATTAAGTTTAATATTATTGTAAAAGAATAAATTTCTGGATAGACTTAATAATGTATTATATAAATCAGAGTTATTACTATGTTTTTTAAAAGCAAATATCATATTCTTAAATTATCTTTAATTATATTTTTTAGTTTAGTTGGTTGTCAATTTCAAGATCCATATAAAAATCATGGTATTACATTTCTTGATAATAGATCAAACAAGTTAGTAGTAAAAAAATCAAATTTTAATGATGTTATAAGAATATTAGGCCAACCACACTCAAAATCAATCGTTGATGATACGACATGGATTTATATTGAGAGAGTATTAACAAAAGGAGAGTATCATAAAATTGGGAAAAATATTCTCAAAAGTAATAATGTTTTAATACTAGAATTTGATAAATACGGCATCTTATCTAGTAAAAATCTTTTAGACAAAGATGATATAAAAGAAATTAAATTCTCTAAAAATGAAACTTACAACCAAATTACGTCAAAAAGTTTTGTTGAAAAATTTTTAAGCAGTGTAAGAAGCAAGATGTATAGTAACAGAAAATAATTATTAGTGAGCAATCACTGCTAATAAAAGTAATGCTACTATATTGGTTATTTTTATCATTGGATTTACTGCCGGGCCAGCTGTATCCTTGTAAGGATCTCCAACAGTATCGCCTGTAACAGCAGATTTGTGTGCTTCTGATCCTTTTCCTCCAAAATTACCGTCCTCAATATATTTTTTTGCATTATCCCATGCGCCCCCACCTGCTGTCATTGAGATAGCTACAAACAAACCTGTTATTATGACTCCTAACAACATAGCGCCCAGAGACGACAGTGCAGCTTCTAAACCACCAATTTGTAAAATTATAAAGTAAAGTATTATCGGTGACAAAACAGGCAAAAGAGAAGGAATGATCATTTCTTTAATTGCTGCTTTAGTTAACAGGTCCACTAGTCGACCATAGTCAGGTTTTCTTTTACCTTTCATTATGCCTGGTATTTTTTTAAATTGTCTTCTGACCTCAATAACTACTGCGCCACCTGCTCTACCTACTGCTTGCATACCCATAGAACCAAATAAGTATGGAAGCATTCCTCCAATTAATAAACCTGTAACTACAAAAGGATTAGATAAGTCAAAAGTAACATTAACTCCCTCAAGTGCTGATCCACTTACTTTTGAAAAATAATTTATATCTTCTGTGTAAGCCGCGAAAAGCACTAATGCCCCAAGTCCAGCTGAACCTATTGCATATCCCTTTGTGACAGCTTTTGTTGTATTTCCGACTGCATCTAATGCATCAGTAGTTTTTCTAACATTTTTTGGTAATTTCGACATCTCTGCTATTCCACCAGCATTATCTGTAACTGGTCCGTAAGCATCTAATGCAACAACCATACCTGTTAAAGCAAGCATTGCAGTTACGGCTATTGCAATACCATATAGACCAGCTAAGCTATTTGTATATAAAATTCCTGCAACAATTATTAGAGCTGGTATAGCAGTTGCTTCCATTGAAATTGCTAAACCTTGAATTACATTTGTTCCATGACCTGTTGTGGATGATTTAGCAACTGTTTTTACTGGTCTATAATTAGTACCAGTATAATATTCGGTAACCCAAATTAACAGACCTGTTATTACAAATCCTACAACACCACAAATATAAAGATCCAAACCAGTAAAAATTGCTCCAGCATTATTATTATAAGTACTTTTAATTCCAATTATTGAATCTGTTACTGGATACATTATCAATAGTGAAGTTACAGCTGTTACTATAAAACCTTTATACAAAGCACCCATAATACTTTTACTTTTTCCTAATTTTACAAACCAGGTACCAATTATTGAGGTGATAATGCATGCACCGCCTATCGCTAAAGGGTAAACCATTAAATTATAATCTTGTGGAGAAAAAATTGAAGCTAAAACCATTGTTGCAACAATAGTAACTGCATAGGTTTCAAATAAATCTGCAGCCATTCCAGCACAATCACCAACATTGTCTCCTACGTTGTCTGCTATTACAGCTGGATTTCTCGGATCATCTTCTGGAATTCCTGCTTCAACTTTACCAACTAAATCTGCACCAACATCCGCACCTTTAGTAAATATTCCTCCTCCAAGTCTTGCAAAAATGGATATTAATGATGCACCAAAACCTAAAGCCACAAGCGCATTTATAATTTCTCTGTTATCTACTTTCAAATTTATCAAAATTATATAATAAATTGTAATTGCTAATAAAGCCAATCCTGCTACTAACAAACCAGTGATAGCACCTGATTTGAATGCTATAGTTAAACCTGATTGTAAGCTTGATCTTGCAGCTTCAGCAGTCCTAACATTAGCTTTTACTGAAATTAACATTCCAACATAACCAGCTACACCAGATAAAAAGGCTCCAATAAAATAACCTAAGCCAACAAGATAGCTAAAAAAATAAGTTACTATTGCTAATACAATTATACCGACTATTGCTATAGTTTTATATTGTCTATTTAAATATGCTTTTGCCCCGATTTGAATTGCCTCTGCAATTTCTTGCATACGATTATTTCCAGGACTAGAAGAAATAATCTGTCCAGATAACAGATAGCTATAAGCTACAGCCAAAATACCTGTGAAAGAAATTAAATAAAGAAGTTCTAAATAATTTGTCATTTTAATTAGAGGATAAATGCCAAAAAAGTATTAAAAACGCAAGCTAAACTTCATATTTTTTTAAAATATTTACTCACCTTTTCTTAGTTCTTTGGATATTTTATCTAGAATAGCATTTAAATATCCAATTTGGATTTTTTCTAGAAAATGTTCAGATGCTTCCAAATATTCTTTTATAATGACTTTTTTAGGTGTAGTGTGTTTAAATAACATCTCAAATATTGCTGCATATAATATAATCTTTAACAATTTATCAGTTTTAGATAAGTTAATATCATTACGAAGATGTAAATTTATCTTTTCTTCAATTAATTCTGATCTTTCTAGGGTACCAGTAACTACATCTTTTATAAATTTTTTGAATTGATTCTTTTGGAACTCAATTACAGTATCTGGATTCATTAAAGAATTATATAGTTTTTGTATTACCTTTATTCTTGGAGTTGAGTTTTTAAATTTTTTTTGGTCCATTATTTAATATAGAAATAACTGCGTTTGCGGCTTCTGACCCTTTGTTTGGTTTTTTATTATTTGATCTATCACTTCTTATTTTTGCTTGGTTAATATTAAAAGCCGTAATGATACCATTTCCAATTGGTTTATTATATTCAATAGATAAATTTTGTATCGCATTAAATGTTGAGTCAGTGATCAAATCGAAATGAGGAGTCTGACCTTTAATGACACAACCTAGAGCTATAAAACCATCGAATTTATTTATGTTTTTTCTTATAGCGATTGGAATTTCATAAATACCCGGCACATCTAAAATACTTATATGAAATTTTTTATTTGATAGTATTTTTTTTGCACCTAATACTAATTTTTTAGATATTTGTTTATAATAACTTGAGTTGATAATTAATATTCTTTTCATTTAATTATTATTTGTTTTTTTATTTTAATGCCAAATCCTTCAAGACCAATTATTTTCTTTTTACTTCGAGAAATTAATATCATATTTTTAACTTTTAAGTCTTTAATTATCTGTGCGCCAATACCATAATATCTTAATGTATAGATATTGTTATCTTTTTTCTCGTTGTTTTTATTATTTATTACTAATAATAAAAAATTTTTAAATCTTGATAAATATTTTAACGATTTTTTAACTTTCGTATTATTAAGAACGTTTTTTTTTTTTATTTTGCAAGACAAGACTCTTACTGGTATTGATTTTTTTTTATCTAGTTTTCCTTTAGAAATAGCAAAATTTACATTACTTTCTAATTTATTTTTATAATGATAAACGTTTAATTTACCATTTTTGTTTAACTTAATCATTTTGTGAGAAGATCTACTAATTAATTTTTCATATTTTAAGCGATAAGAAATTAAATCCTCGATCGAAGCTAATTTTATATTATGTTTTTTTGAAAATTTAAATAAATCATGAAGCCTTGCCATCCTTCCATCTTCATTCATAACTTCGCATATTACTGAACTAGGATTTAAGTTTGCTAATTTAGATATATCAACTGAAGCCTCCGTGTGTCCTGCTCTTTCTAGCACTCCCCCGTTTCTTGCAACTAAAGGAAATACGTGACCAGGTGAAACGATATCATTTTTTTTTGAATTTGGATTTATTGCAGTTTTAATGGTCTTAGCCCTATCTTGAGTAGAAATTCCTGTCGTAATTCCTTTTTTTGCCTCTATTGAGATTGTAAAAGCTGTTTGCATCCTAGATTTATTAACAGGAGACATCAAAGGTAGTTTTAAATTATCGATTTGTTTTTTTGTTAAAGCTAAACAAATCAAACCTCTTCCGTGTTTTGCCATAAAGTTAATATTTTTAGAATTACATTTTGATCCAGGAATTACTAAGTCACCCTCATTCTCTCTATTTTTATCATCGACTAAAATGAAAATTTTTCCTCTCTTTGCATCTTTAATAATTGAAGAAATTTTTGAAAATTTGTTTTTGAACATTTAATTAGAATATTTATACATATATTTACTTAATATATCTAATTCAACATTGACTAATTTATTAGCTTTTAAATTCTTCAAATTAGTAAGTTTTAATGTATGTGGGATAACATTTATTTCGAAAAAATTTTTATAAACTTTTGAAATAGTTAAAGAAACACCATTTATTGATATGGAAGCTTTTTCCATTAAATATTTGGACAATTTAATATCAAGGATTTGAAATTTTATAATCCATGTTTTGTCAATAAAGTAAATTTTTTTTATTTTTGCAACAGTATCTACATGACCTTGCGTAAAGTGACCTGATATATTTTGTCCAAACAAAATAGATTTTTCTAAATTTATAATTTGATTTTTTTTATATGATTTAAAATTTGATCTTTTTAATGTTTCATTTGAAATATAAAAATAAATTATATCTTTTTCAATTTTTTCAATTGTTAAACATACACCGTCGCAACAAACTGAGGCTCCTATATCTTTCTTTATAAACCTTAAATTTGTTTTAATACCTATATAAATACTATTTTTTTTCTTCTTAATAGTTTTTATTGTTCCAGTGTTGTAAATTATACCATTAAACATTTTAAAACTCTTTCTTATAAAGTTTATCACCATTTAAATTTATTGTTAGGAGCTTAGGTGAAAATTTCTTTAAATAGTTTATTGAAATGTTATTTTTGCCTTTTTTACCCAATTTATTTATACTTTTGAAAATTAACAATTCATCAATAATTTTATTCTTTATTAACGATTTTAAAAATGTCGGTCCAGTTT
>CACJSY010000002.1 GCA_902596205.1 uncultured Pelagibacteraceae bacterium | reverse complement strand
ACCACCTGCAGCTAAGTTCGTATTGATATAAATTGTTGCAACTGCTGAAACATCTTCTAACGTTCCAGAAGCTAACTGAGATCCACCATTAAATCCGAACCAACCTAACCAAAGTATAAATACTCCTAGTGTTGCTAACGGAATTGATGATGCAGCAAATGGTGCCATCGGTTTAGCTTCGCCTTTTCCTGAGAATCTACCAGTTCTAGCACCTAATACGATTGCACCTGCAAGAGCAGCAGCTCCTCCAGCAGCATGTACTAATGTTGAACCAGCAAAGTCTGAAAATCCAGCAACCGATAACCATCCACCACCCCACTGCCAACCCATTGAAATTGGATAGATAATTCCAGTTAAAATTGCGGCAAATAAGAAAAATGGCCAGATCTTAATTCTTTCAGCTAACGTACCAGACACGATTGACATTGTAGTGGCACAGAACACCATTTGGAAAAACCAATCAGAACCATCAGAATATCCTGTCTCTAATGAAGAATTGTCACTCCACGGTGTGAATGAGCCTATATATCCGCCTTCTGGGATACCGTAAGCTAAATTGTAACCAACCAACCAGAACATTACTCCAGCGATTGAATATAAACCTATGTTTTTAGCACAGATTGCTGATACAGATTTTGATGTTACTAATCCTGACTCTAACATTGCGAAACCTGCGGCCATCCACATGACCAAGAAACCTGACATTAAAAATAATAGGGTATTAAAAATGTATTGTACTTCTGCAGACACTGTAGTCTCAGCATATCCAAGACCAGCAAAACCAAAGTATATGGCTGTTCCTGCAAAAAAGTATCCTAAGTATTTTTTCATAACTAACTCCCTTGTTAAGCGAGCCTTATAGGAGTTTAAAAACTGAAAAAGAATTGATTTGTCTTAAATTGAGCTATGCAATTTTTGCAAGTAGTTTAGCCCTTATTTGAAATTTTCAAATAAGGGCTAAATATAACGTTTACCGATTAAACATTTCTTTTAAGCTTTTAGCTGGTAAAAACTTAACTTTTTGAGATGCAGCAATTTGAATTGACTCCCCTGTTCTAGGATTTCTGCCTACTCTAGCTTTTCTTTTGGCTACTTTATAAGTTCCAAAACCAGCTATTTTAACAGTATCGTCATTCTTTAGCGCATCAAGAATAATAGTCGTAATTGAATCAAAAGTTCTTTCAGCATCAGCTTTACTTTGACCCAAAGTTGACGATATTTTTGCTACCAGTTGTTTTTTATTCATTTTATGCCCCTTTTTTGGTTACTTCTAATCTGCAAAAAAATGCAGTAAAATCAATGTTTTTTTAGTGTTTCACGTAAATGTTAACACTATATATTGTAGGCCAAAAAAGTGTTGAATTTATTGAGTTTTTTAATATAAAAAAGTGGCTTAAAACAAGCCTAAATCTTTTAAGTCATTAAATGTTGTAAAAAACATTAAAGAAAGTAGCAAAAACAACCCGATTCGAAAAAAACCCTCTTGGGTCCTTTGTGTTAAAGGACGACCTAATACCTTTTCAAAAGCATAAAACATCAAATGCCCTCCATCTAACATTGGAATAGGCAAAAGATTAATAAATCCAAGACTTATTGAAATATAAGCCATAATACTCAGAAACGCTATGAAGCCTAATTTTGCAACTTGGCCAGTAATTTTTGCGATTTTAATTGGTCCGCCTAATTGAGTGGTGTCACCAGTGCCTTTAAACATTGAAATAATGAAACTCCAAGAAGCATCAATTACAAACCAAGTTTCTTTGACTGCGTAAAATAATGCAGTTGCTGGGCCTAATCTTTTTTTATTAATTTCGTCATTCAAAGGAGCAACTTTGATACCAATAATTTTTTTATTAGCCTTATTACCCAAAGCATCTTGCCCTAATATTGTTTTGGGTTTAACTAAAAAATTCATCTCGTTATTGTTTCTGACTATACCAATATTAATTGTTTCAGTTGTTGATGAATTGATAAATGCAGAAACTTCCATAATACTTTTTACTTCCTTACCATTTATAGATTTAATTATATCTCCTGATTTTATTCCGACATCGGAGGCGGGGGTTTCTAATTGAACTTCTTGAATTTGGGCCGGGGTAAAATCTTTGCCAGAAAACATGTAGATAAAAGCAAAAATTAGTATCGCTAATAAAAAATTTGCAAATGGTCCTGCTGCAACAATTATGGATCTTTGATATAAAGGTTTTACAACAAAAAGTTTTTCTTGATCTTCTTTATTGTATTTTTTTAGTAATTCTTCTTGCTCCGCTTGGCTAAAAACGTTTCTATCTCCAAAAAATTTGACGTATCCTCCTAGTGGAATGGCGCAGAATTTCCACCTAGTTCCTGATTTGTCATTAAAACCAAAAATCTCTTTTCCAAAACCAATTGAAAAATCAGTAACACCAACTCCATATTTTTTTGCATAGTAATAATGGCCATATTCATGAATAAATACTACAACTGTAAGTAGTATTATAAATGGTATTATAAAAGATATTAAAATTTCCATTCGTTTACCTTGCTGAAAAGAAAATTTCTGAATGCTATAAGTCTTGCATTATTTTTTAAAGATGCTGGATATACAAAATGTGTCTCGGTAGGCTTGCCTGGCTCGCTAGGTAAAACCTTTGTAATGCCACCAATATTGTGAGCTATATAATCTGGTAGAGCAGCTAGACCAACACCGCTTTGTACCGCTAACAGCAGACCGTAAACACTGTTAACTTTCATTAAAGACTTTCTTTTCTTTCCATCTTTTGCTCCAACTTTAAGAACCCAGTCAGGATTATAAACAGGGGAAGGTGCTCCTTTACCATAAGTTATAAATTTGTGCTTATCTAAATCTTTTAAAGTTTTAGGATATCCATTTTTTTCTAAATACTCATTAGATCCATAAATGTGGTAATTAAAATCAACAAATTTTTTTTGAATTAAATTTAATTGTTTAGGCCTTCTCATTCTAATAGCAACGTCGGCTTGTCTTGTAGCTAAATCAAGCTCTTTATCATCAAAAATTAGCTCAATTTCTATATCTGGATGAAGATCCATAAACTCTTTAATTCTAGGTGTTAACCATGTTGTGCCAAAACTCACGACAGTTGTGACTGTAAGTTTTCCATCCAGTTTATCCTTTTGACCACTTAAATTTGACTCCACATCATTTAATTTACTAATAATTTCATGGGCAGATTTAAACAAGTACTCACCATTTTCAGTTAAAACTAACCCTCTCGCGTGACGTTCAAATAGCTGAACTTTTAATTCACTTTCTAAACCTTGAATTTGGCGACTAATAGCAGATTGGCTGAGATTAAGTATAGTAGATGCTTTAGTAAAACTAGAAGCTTCAGCAACAGTATGAAAGATCTTCAATTTATCCCAATCCATTTATAATTATGATTATAGTTTATTTATTCGGATTTACTATAGCTCTTCCAAAAAACTCACCTTTTAATAGCTTAGGATAGGTTTCTAAAAGTTCAGAAAATGATAGCTCTTTTGTGAATGATTTTACTTTTGAAAAATCTATTAATTTTGTAGCTTCACCCCAAACAAACTCTCTCCTCTTAATTGAAGATCCAGACGAATCGATACCCCATAGTTTCACTCCTCTAATGATAAAAGGCATTACATTTGTATTTATTTTAATACCGCCGGCATTACCGCAAGCTGCTACTATTCCGCCTGGTTTAGTTTGTGCAAAAATTTTGGTTAAAGCAGCGCCTCCAACAGTATCGACAACACCATCCCAAATACCCTTTTCAAGAAGTTTGCTTTCACCTTCAAATTCTTTTCTATCAATTATATTTTTTGCACCTAAGTTTTTAAGGTAATCGTTTTTATCTTTTTTGCCAGTTACAGCATGAACATCATATCCCATTTTTGATAAAATCATCACTGCAATACTTCCAACACCCCCGGTAGCTCCTGTAACTAAAACATCTTTTACTTTTTCGCCAAGTAATAATTCTTCCTTAGCTTTTACGGCGAAAGAGCACAATAAAGCGGTAAAACCTGCAGTTCCTAACATCATCGATTTATGTGTATCTAAATCTTTAGGTATTTTAATCAAAAAATTAGAGTCCACTTTTGCATATTGTGCAAAACCACCATAATAGGCCTCTCCAACTCTAAAACCTGTAAGAATTACTTTATCATCTTTTTTAAATTTACTATCTTCACTTTCAACAACTGTGCCTGAAAAATCAATACCTGGAACAAATGGAAATTTTCTTACAATTTTACCACCATTATTTAAAATTAAAGCATCTTTATAATTAAGACTTGAATAATCAACTTTTACTAAAACATTTCCGTCTTTAAGATGACTTGTGTCGATTTCTTTTATTTCTCTAGAGAATTTTTCGTTTTGATTATCTATAACAACAGCTTTAAATTTTTGTGACATTTACTTTTTAATATATCTTAAATATCTATTTTGAATACTTAAGTCTTCTCTAAAAGTACCTAAAAAATAGTTAGTAACTGTTGTTGCTTTTTCTTTTTTAACGCCTCTCATCGTCATGCATTGGTGAGCTGCATCAATTGTAACTGCTACTCCTTTAGCGTCTAATGATTTCATAAGTGTTTTTGCAATTTGCATTGTTAGTCTTTCCTGAGTTTGTAGTCTTTTTGAGAAAATCTCAACAGTTCTTGCTAACTTACTCAAACCTACTACTTTTTTATTAGGAATATAGGCGACATGCGCAACTCCTATGATTGGAGCCATATGATGCTCACAGTGACTTTCGAGTGTAATATTCTTTTCAACCACCATATCATCGTATCCTTCGACATCACCAAATGTTTTAGATAAATCAGCATGCGCATCTTGATGATAACCTTTAAAATACTCTTTAAATGCTTTAATTACTCTCTTTGGAGTCTCAATAAGCCCCTCTCTATTTGGATTTTCACCAATCCATTTCAGTATTGTTCTAAAGGCCTCCTCAGCCTGTTTGTCAGAAACTTCAGGCTTTTTTGAAGAACTTTTATCAATGTCTTTTACTAATTTCATTGTCTCAAGTTCTATAGGACATATTTAATTAATGCAAATTGCTATTTTGTCTTTTTTTCATTATTTTACAGACATGTTTAAAAAGAGAGAAAGCGTATTTGAGGTAGAGGAAGGAAAACTTTTATCTCCTAAATTTGATAAAGAGGGACTTATACCTGTTACTACGTCTGATAGTAGCTCAGGAGATTTATTAATGCACGGCTATATGAATGAAGAAGCATTAAAAAAAACAATTGAAACTAAAGAAGCTCATTATTGGAGTAGGTCTAGGAAAGATATATGGCACAAAGGGAAAACAAGCGGTTTTGTGCAGAAAGTTATAGACTTAAGAATAGATGATGATCAAGATGCTTTATGGATGTCAGTTGATATCGGTAATGGTGCTAGCTGTCACGTTGGTTATAAATCATGTTTTTATAGATCAATACCTTTAGGACCAATTAAAGATACTGAAAATATAAAGTTAGAATTTAAAGAAAAAGAAAAAAAGTTTGATCCTGAAAAAGTTTATAAAGGACAACCAAATCCAACTAAATTATAACAATGAGAGTAATTAGTCCTTTTGGTCCAAAAATAGCTAAATTAAAATTTTCAAGTAAATTGATTGATATTATTAATAAAGAAGTTGATCAAATTTCAAATAAGAAAAAATTGCTAAAAAAACTTGATTATTCAAAAAAATTGGTAGGTCAGGTTAAGCAAGAATTTCAACTTCCAAAAAAATTTTTAAAAAGATATTTAGAAAAAGTTATTTCAAGAGAAGTTAAAAATTATATTTACCAAACTCTTGGAAAAAAAATAAAAAAAGTTTCAATAAAAAATTTTTGGGTAGTAAGGCAATTTAATAATGAGTATAACCCTGTTCATTATCATGATGGACATATATCTGGGGTAGGATATTTAAAAGTTCCAAAATTTGTTTCAAAAAATAATAAAAAAGCAAAAACTGATGGAACTATTGATTTTATCAGTGGAAATAAGATGTTTTTAAGTGAAAGTATCTATAATCATCAACCAAAAGTTGGGGATGTTATTCTTTTTCCTAATTATCTTATGCATACGGCTTATTCATTTAGATCAAATGGTGAAAGAAGATCCTTTTCATTTAATTTAGAGATAGATGATAAAGTGGCAAATGTTTTTTCGCGATGAGTGATAAAATTCAAAAAAATGTTTTCGGTGAACCTTTAGAATCGTGTTCTAACGATCCTGTTACTGGTTGGTTTAGAGATGGGTGCTGCAACACGGATAAAAATGATAGAGGTGTTCATACTGTTTGTGCAAAAGTAACAGATAAATTCTTACTTTGGTCAAAAAAAGTAGGAAATGATTTAATTACACCACATCCAGAGTTTGGTTTTCCAGGTTTAAAAGATGGAGATTGTTGGTGCATTTGTGCTTCTTGGTATGCAAGAGCTATAGAGGAGGATGCAGCATGTTCTATTTTTTTAAAAAAAACTAACATTAAGACTTTAGAGCTAATACCTATCGAAAAATTAAAAAAATTTGCTGTTGACTTATCTTAATATATTTTTGTTCCTCGAGTTTTTATAATCAACTCAAGTTCTCCATACTCTTTACAATTACAATTTTTTAGTACTTCCAGCCTTTCGTTAGCTTTGTCTATTCTATTAGTTTGAACGTAAAGCTCACCAAGATATTCATTTATTCCGTTATGATTTGGTTTAATACTCAAACCTTTTAAATAAAATTTCTCAGCTTGATCAAAATTCCCAACTTTTCTAGAAGTAAATCCCATGTAATTAAGTATATCTGGATTTTTTTTATCTGATTTATGTGCTTTTTCTAATTTATTAAAAGCTTCAGTGTAAAGTTTTTTGGCTTTTTCAGTTTTTTCTTTCTTTTCGAACTTACCTGCTCTTTTTACTAACTTAACAGCATCTTCGTATAAAGATGTTTTGCTAGAAGAGCTGCTACTACTATCGCTTCCTGCTGCCATTAGGCTTGAGCTTATTATAAGAGAAGTAAGTATTATAAATAATTTTTTCATAGCTTTTATTTAACAATCTAATCAAAAATTGTTATGCGACAGATGATCTTCCTCCATCTACACCTAATATTTGACCTGTTATCCATGAACTTTCATCTGTGAGCAGAAATTTAGCAACTGATGCGGAATCATCACCTTCACCTATTCTTTTCATAGGATGCATTTTAGCAATACCCTCGGCAACTTTTTCATTTTTGAGTAAAAAATTTGAAATTTTAGAGTTCGTCAGACTTGGTGCAATACAATTAACTCTTACATTTGGTGCAAACTCAGCCGCTAAAGCTAAAGTAAGACCTTCAATGGCACCTTTCGCTGATGATACAATCGCATGATTTGGAAAGCCTTGTTTTACAGCTACTGTTGAAAATAAAACGATTGAGCCTTTATTCTTTTTTAGATTATCTGCAAGTGACTTTATTATTTCTGTTGCAGAAATAAGATTTAAATTAAATGATTGCATGAAATCACTTTTTTTTGTTAGTTTTAAAGGTTTTAAATCTATTGAGCCAATACAAAAAGCCAACCCATTTATTGGTTCTTCTTTTAAGTCAGTTAAAATTTTTTCAGAAAAATTTTCCTCAAGAACATCACAGACAGTAAATGTTGAGTTTAAATCATTAGCTAGTGCTGACACACTAGCCTCATCCCTACCAACTAAGTGCACTTCCTCGCCACCTTCTACTAATTTTTTTGCTAAAGATGTGCCAATTGATCCAGTTGCTCCTAAAATTACTTTTTTCATAATTAAAAATAACATTATTAAAGGTTATTTACATGCAAATAATGACGCGTGTAATATACAAATAAAATATGTATTTTAATACTTATGAAGCTTTTTATTATTTTAGGAAATCAATTATTTAACCCAAAATATCTATCTGATTATAAAGACCACATTTTTTTTATGGCAGAGGACTATGGTTTATGTACTTTTGAAAAGCATCATAAATTAAAAATTCTTCTTTTTTTATCCTCAATGAGATCTTTCAAAGATGAACTAAAATCAAAAAACTTTAATGTAATTTATAAAGATGTTAATAAAGATTTTAAATTATCCTACGAAAAAAAATTAGAAAAGACTATTAAAGAAAAAAAGATAAGAGAAATTACCTTTTTTGAAATTGAGGATAAATTTTTTGAAAAAAGAATACTGAATTTAGGAAAAAAAAATTCACTTAAGATAAACCAAGTTAAATCTCCAATGTTTTTAATGGAGAGACAGGAGTTTAAAGATTACCTTTCTAAAAATAAACGGCCTTTCATGGCAAATTTTTATAAAATTGTAAGAACAAAAATGAATTTATTGATGAATAAGAATGGAACTCCAAAAGGGAATAAATGGAGTTTCGATGAAGAAAATAGAAAAAAACTTCCTAATACTATTAAAGTTCCTGCAATATCTAAAGTAAAAGAGACAAAGGAAACTATTACTCTAAAAAAATTTATAAATTTCAATTTTAAAGAACATCCAGGGAATACTGATAAATTTTGGTTTCCAACAACACGAAAAGACGCAAGTAAATGGCTTGATGAGTTTTTGAAAGAGAGAATAAAGCTTTTTGGGGATTATGAGGATGCAGTAACAGATAAATCGAATACTGTTTTTCATAGCGCGCTAAGTCCACTTATAAACTTAGGTTTAATAACCCCAGAAGAGATAATAGAGAAGTTAAGAAAGATTGAAAATAAAGTGCCTATGAATTCCTTAGAAGGTTATATCAGACAGATTATAGGTTGGAGAGAATTTATGAGAGGAATTTACCAAAACTATGATCAACGATTAGATAACACTAATTTTTTTAATCATAAAAGAAAAATGAAAAAATCTTGGTATGACGGAAATACTGGTTTAGATCCGTTAGACCATGCAATCACTAACGCTAAAAACTACGGCTGGTCACATCATATTGAAAGGCTAATGATATTGGCAAACATAATGAATCTTTGTGAGATAAATCCTAAACAAGTTTACAAATGGTTTATGGAAATGTTCGTAGATTCATCTGACTGGGTAATGGCGCCAAACGTTTATGGAATGGGATTATTTAGTGACGGCGGGATATTTGCAACTAAACCTTATATCTGTGGATCTAGTTATTTTCTTAAAATGATGCATTTTAAAAAAGGTCCTTGGTGTGATGTAATGGACGGATTATATTGGAAATTTATAGATAGACATAAGAAATTCTTTTTAAAAAATCCGCGTCTTGCAATGATGGTTAGAGTCTCTGAAAAAATGAATAAAGAGAGAAAAACAAGAATTTTCAAAGCCGCAAATAATTTTATTAAAGAAAATACAAATGGTTAAAGTTTTTTTTAACAATTCATGTAACATTTGTAGAGCCGAAATTAATCACTACAAAAAACATAGTGATAACAGTGTAGAATGGATAGATGTAACTAATAATGAAGAAGCTCAGAGAGTTACCTCAAAATCATATAAAGAACTTTTAAGAAGAATGCATGTTATACAAGACGGTAAAGTAATTGATGGAGCAGAGTCTTTTTTAATAATTTGGAAAAATGTTCCTAAGTATAATTTTTTATATAAAATATTTAAAATTAAGCCTCTATTTTTCATATTAAATATTTTCTATGAGATTGCAGCTTATTTTCTATTTCTAAAAAATAAACATCTGCTTAATAATGAAAAAAACTAATTTACCTAAAAAAACTTGCCCAGTTTGTAATAAACCTTTTGCATGGAGAAAAAAATGGAGACTAAATTGGGATAGAGTAAAATATTGTTCGAAAAAATGTTCTTCAAAATAGATTATTGTAATTTAAAACTTGTCAAAATTTTAGGAATGTTATTTTTAAAATTAAAAAATCCTTTATTTGAAAATTGCCAAGAAAATTTATCTTCCTCACTCAAAACAAAGTTTAATTTTAAATTTCGCTTTTTTCGAATAGTATTTAAAAAAGAAAAATTTTCTCCTATACATGGGTGAACTACATCAAAAGAGTTAATTTCAGCTACAAGAGTTTGAAATTTTACCTCATCTATGATTTGTAATTCTTCAAATCTTTTTTTTTGATCATTAATTATTTCTGACTTATAGTCTAGGACCTTTTGTTCAAGCTTTAGCTTTCGAGTATCATTACTTAGTAAAACTAAGTAAATATTTTTATATTTTTTTAAATCTTTATTTTCTAAATTTAATTCGTTCTCGAAAACTAATAAATTTTCATTTGAATTATCTTCTGTAATAAAATCAAGTGGGTTTAATTTATATTCTCTTTTATCTGTTACAGGTAAAGCGTTCTCATTTAGTTTAACATTCTTATATTTATTATTAGTAAACTTACTTATGTTCCATGATTGAGCAACGTAGTGCTTTCCTTTAGTTTGAAGTCCAGCTACCCATCTCCAACTCAATGTGTTAGAAGCAGCATCACCATCAAATAAATATTTCATAAAAAACTCCGCACCTTTTTGCCAAGGTAAATTTAAAGTAAATATCCAAATGCTAGCAAACCACATTCTTGTATGATTATGTAAATAATTATTTTCTTTAAGCTCTTTTACCCAATCATTAAAACATTCAATTTGAGTTTCGCCATTGATTGCTTTTTTATAATTATCATCTTCCTTAAGACCTTTTAAATCTTCTATAAAGTCAGTCCAAACTTGTGGTCTAAGTTCTAACCATCCTTTCCAATAAACTCTCCAAAATATTTCTTGAATGTATTTTTCAACTTTTTGATAAGGAAACTTTGATAAAACAGTTTTAGCAACTTCATATTCAGTAATTAATCTGTGGGAGATGTAAGGTGATAAGCAAGATACATTTGATTTGTCTGTTGGCCCTAAATCAAAATTTCTTTTGAAACTATAACTTGCTAAATCACTATTTATAAAAGCATCGAGCTGTTTTAAAGCTCCTTTTCTTGAGATTTCGAATTTCATTAATCCTCGTCATCCCTCCAACCATCAATGAAAAGTTTCCAACAAGCAAACGAAACACAAATTATTCCAACACAAAAACCTAAAAGAACTCCATTGTGTTTTCCTAAATAAATTGTTCCATAGTGAGTGCTCAGAATAGGAGGCAAAACTAGTATTGCACCTATAATAAAATATCTAACTGCGAATGGAGGTTTTTTCAAATGGAATTACCTTGATCTGTTGGCATTGAGACTCCAGACGTAAACCAACAATTTTTACAGTTTTCGTCATTGCCTCTTTCAACATGCCATAAATAATAGAATTGTTTTTTTTCTTCACTCAAAACTTTTACGCCGTAAACGAATTTATCATCAGTATTCATAATTAAATCTATTTTATGTGAAAAATGATTTAAAAGAATTCGATAATGCACATCGTAAAGCATTATTCTAAAACGAGCGTATGGTCCTGTCATCTTTTTGTTGTCCGGATGAGCAAACAGCCATGTTTGTTTTATACCTGCATCATTGTCATCGTTATTTTTAAGAGCGTTTAACTGAATTTTAATTACATCATAAGCAGATAGATTCTCTGCAGGTTTAATCATCTCAGCTTTTGCCGAGCTCAAAAAACCAACAAAAAAAATTGCTACAAGTAATTTTTTCAATTCCATATTTTTTTCAAGGTCTCTTCTCTTTTACATCCCTTTTTATACATAAGGTATCTAATAAAGTTTTTTTCGTAATAATCTTGGTGATAATCTTCAGCAGGATAAAATTTCTCAAATTTCCAAACTAAAGTTACTATCTTATTATTAAATATTTTTTCTAATTTTTTGAATGATTTTTCTATAAATTCTTTTTCTGGTTGTGTTTGAAAAAAAATTACAGATCTGTAACTTTTTCCTTTATCACAAAATTGCCCTGCAGAATCAAAAGGATCAATATTTTTCCAATAAATATCTAAAAGTTTTTCATAATTAACGATTTTCGGATTATAAACAACTTCAATAGCCTCTACATGACCAGTGTCCTTGTAAATAACATCTTGATAAGTTGGATTTTTTAAATGCCCTCCGGAGTATCCTGAAACAGTTGAAATCACCCCTTTTACTTGATCAAATGACTCTTCCATGCACCAAAAACAACCCCCGGCAAAATAAGCTTTTTTATTTTCACCCGCATTTAAATTACTATGAATTAAAAATACAATTATTATTAAAACTTTTTTCATAAAAATATGATATCTTAAACCTCATGAAAAACGATGATCATTTTGTCATAGATGCAGAAAATGAAACTGTAGATTATATTTGTGAAGAATGTAGAAAAGAAGATGAAAGCGTTAAACAAAACTTAATAATGTATAGCTATAAAATTTGTAACGGTTGTAATTTAGCCAAAAAAATTTTTCCTCTTTAAATCCCTTTAAATAAAACTAGCATTAACAATAAGAAAAAGGCTTGGAATAGCCAAGAAACTACAACGACCCCAAAAGCTTTCCATAGACTATCATAATCTAGAGCTGCTTTAACAGCGACTACCATACAAGCAAGCATCCAAAAAGCAGAACCAATAAATGTAACTGTCATTAACTCTGGAGTTATTCCAAAAACTCTGATTAATCCAGGGGCACTTGAAAAACCAATAGTTCTTAAAAGTTCTCCATGATTACTTTTTGTTTTAGTACCGCCAAAAAGTTTTACTCCTACAAAGTAAATTACGTATGCCCAAACATACCAACTTAGTAATGAAAGAGCTGGAGCTATTAGAAAATTGGATACACCTAAATGAATAGAACCAACCCCTGCAGCTAAACTTGATAAAACTACCACAGCACCAGCTTGAAAAGTTGCTTTTTTATCTTTTTCAACTTCCTCAAACAATTCAATATCAATTTTAATTGCCCTAAAAACTCTATTTAAAAAAATATTTATCATTCTACTTTCTAGCAAATGGTTTTAATAAATTTAAAATCTTATTATGCAAAATTTTATTGGATGTTGCTAGAATATTACCACCATTTTCTGCTGGTTCATTCTTCCAATTTGTAACTATTGCCCCAGAGTTTTTTATTATTGGGATTAAAGGAAGTATATCATAAGGTTTTAAGTTTGCTTCGATTACAGCGTCAACTTTCCCCTCAGCTAATAAACAATAATTCAACGCATCAAACCCAGCTAATCTGAAAGACCAACCAAATCTTTTAATAACTTTGCGTTGTTTTTCATAGCTTAATGTTCCATGAAAATTTCCAATTATCTTAATTGTTTTTAAATTATTATTATTGGATGATTTTAAAATAAATTTTTTTTTATTTTTATAGCAATAAGATTTTTTTTTATCATTAATATAATATTTATCTAGCTCTGGAAAATTAGCTAAGCCTATCAAAGATTTTTCTTCAAATGATAAGCTTATTAAATTCGACCATGTAGGAGCTCCAATAACGAAAGCTCTTGTGCCATCTATTGGATCGATAGACCATTTATAATCATTTAATAAAAATTTATCTTCAAACTCCTCTCCGATAATAGAGTCTTTTGGAAACTTTTTATTAATAAGCGATCGAATATATTTTTCAAATGCTCTATCAAAATTAGTTACTGGATCAAAATTTTTTTTTGACTTTGATTTATTGCTTACTACCAAGCCAGATTTAGATTTTATTTTATAAAATGAGTTCAACTTAGGTGGTAAATTTTTGAGAAAGTTGAATGGTTTGTTATAATCCATTATGTGTATATAGCTTAATTTAAAAAAAAATATATATGAAAATATCAAAAAAATTTGAACCTTTACTCGCAGGACTATTTGGTTCAATAATTATTGGAATTCTCTCTTTCCTTAGCTTTGAAACATCCACAGGTTTTTGGTTAATGTTTTCTTTTGGATCATCTACTTTAATTGTATTGGTATTTCATGAAAGTGAATTTGCCCAACCTACAAATGTTTTTTTTGGTCACTTATTAGCAATCATAATAGGAATACTTTTTAATGAATTTTTAGGGATGTCTTACCTAACACTTGGATTATCTGTAGGGACTACGGTAACATTAATGATGTATTTTAAAATTATACACCCACCTGCAGCCGCAAACCCATTAATAGCATTATTTGCTGACGTATCGTTAGGTTATATTGTTTTTCCTGTAATAGTTGGTTCAATAGTCATCATTGTTTTATCTATAATAATAAATCGGTATCTCCTAAAAAGAAATTACCCAATTAGATGGTTTTAGTTTAATAGAAAAATTGAGCTATTTAGAATTAATGCATAGCTTGACCAAGCAAAATAAGGGATCATTAAATAAAAACTTATTTTATCCAGAGAAAAATACTCTTTCATTAAGATTATAATAAATATTAATATAATTACTAAATTTACTAGAGCTATACCAATTAAGTGAAAACCAAAAAATACTACGCTCCATGTACTATTAAAAAATAAATGAATAAAGTAAATTTTTAATAATTTCGTTTCAAAAGATTTTATCCAAACTTTCCAAATTGCAAATGACATTAAAAAATATAATGTTGACCATACAGGAGCAAAAACCCAGCTTGGAGGATTAAAACTCGGTAAAATAATTTGTGAGTACCAGGGCTCTTTAAAAGTTGTTGTCGCATAGCTGCCGATCATCGGTGCAATAAAGGTTATTAATAGTATAATTATTAAAGATAAGTATTTATTTTTCACAACTTTATAAGATATAACTAATTAATGTCTGAAAATCATAAAAAAATTTGGATCACTGGAGCAAGTAGTGGAATTGGCAAGGCAGTTGCAGAAAAATTTGCAAAAGAAGGTTGGAAAGTTGCAGTTTCAGCTAGAAGAAAAGAATTGTTGGATGAGTTAGCTAAAAATGAAAATATTTCCTCTTTTCCTTTAGACGTTACTGATAGATCTCAAATAAATAATACGTTTAAAAATATTTTAAATGAACTCGGCGAATTGGACATATGTTTGTTTTCAAGCGGAACATACGAGCCCAAAGACGAGCAAAATATAGATCCAGATAAAATAAAAAATGTTATTAATGTTAATTTTTTAGGGGTTATTGATTGTGTAAAAGTTGTTGAGGATTATTTTAAAAATAAGAAATCTGGACATATTTCGATAGTTTCCTCGATTGCAGGTTATAGAGGTTTGCCAAATTCTAGTGGTTATGGTCCCTCAAAAGCTGCTCTAACTAATTTTAGTGAAAGTATTTACTTTGATTTTAAAAAATTTGGAGTTAGGGTCTCAGTTATATCACCAGGATTCATTAAAACTCCTTTGACCGATAAAAATGAGTTTCCTATGCCATTTTTAAAAACTCCTGAATACGCTGCAGATAAAATTTATAATGGCTTGGTAAAAGGAAATGCTTTTGAAATTCATTTCCCAAAAGGATTAACTTTAACTTTAAAATTTTTAAGAATTTTGCCTTATAAAATCTATTTATTTTTAGTAGACAAACTTATCAAACGATAATTAAAGAAGAGAGTCAACGTATTCCCAATTAATAAGTTTATCAAAAAAATTTTCTAAATAAGCTGGTCTTTTATTTCTGTAATCTAAATAATAAGAGTGCTCCCAAACATCACATCCCAATATTGGTTTCATATTATGAATTATTGGGTTTTCAGCATTTGGTGATTTAGTTACTACAAGCTTATCTTCTTTTAAAGATAACCAACACCATCCAGATCCAAACTGAGTAACTCCGGCATTGATAAATTCCTCCCTAAATTTTTCAAAACCTCCAAAATCTTTTTTAATCTTATTTTCAAGTTTGGATGGAACATTTCCTCCGCCATTAGGTTTCATGCACTTCCAAAAAAGATTGTGATTCCAGTGTTGGCTAGCATTGTTGAAAATTCCTGCTTTTTTTTCGTTTGATGATTTTTTAATTATATCTTCCAAAGACAATTTTTCATATTCAGAGCCTTTTATAAAGTTATTTAGATTTGTAATATATGTTTGATGATGTTTGCCATGATGCAAATCCAAAGTTTGTTCTGACATTATTGGAGAAAGAGCTGAATTATTGTAATCTAGTTTTGGGAGCTCAAACATATTAATCTTTTACAAACATTACAGTTAATTCTGCAACTTTTATTCCAAACTTGGTCATTATAGCTCTATTAATTGCTACGCGCTCATCCTGCATGAAAATCCAATCATCAAAAGTAATTTTAATATTTTTACCTTTGACTGGCACCAGCAATACGTATTCAAATTTAAAAGCTGGACCATATGAATATCCTTTAGCTGTCCCAACTACATCAGAGGCTGTTCCCTCATAGTTATGTTCATCAATTTTTTTAATAGTCCATTGACGAGTTTGGCTTTCCCCGTCATTCCAATCAAAAACTTCGTCTAAAATTAATTGAGATCCATCCCATTTTCCGTTTAAATCAGCTTTAAATTGTCTCGTAACTTTTCCAGATCTATTTTGTAATACTCCCCAAGCTTTGACGTTACCCGATAAATAATTTTCGATAACTAGTCTTGGTTTTTGATCTTTAAAATCTGTTGGTTTCATTTTATTTGCACATCCTGTTGTTAAAATAAGTAAAAATATTACTATAAATTTTTTCATGACGAATATCTATTAGACAAAGAGAATTGAATCAAGTTAATGTTTCTAGACTTAAAGCCCCCTTCGCAATAAGATAAATAAAATTCCCACATACGCTTGAAATATTCATCAAAACCAAGTGGGCTAATTTTTTCCCAAGCACCTAAAAAATTTTTTCTCCAAGTTGCTAAAGTTCTGGCATAATCATCAGAGTAAGTATTAATTTTTTCTAGATTTAAATCATTTTTTTTAATTAGATTTTCCATAAATTTTATTGAGGGCAAGAACCCGCCTGGAAAAATATATTTTTGAATAAAATCCTCATTAGCTCTATATCTTTCAAATAAGTCATCTTTAATCACGATGCCTTGAATTGCAGCAGTGCCATTGTGATTAAGAACATTTTTAATTGTACCAAAATATTGATCCATATATTTTTCACCGACAGCCTCTATCATTTCTATTGATGCTACGTGATCGTATTTTTCCTTGAGATCTCTGTAATCTAAAAACTTAACATTAACTTTATTATTGAGCCCTGAGTTGAAAATCTTCTTTTTGGCAAACTCATATTGATTTTTTGAAATCGTGATACAGTCTACACTCACATCATAATTTTTAGCTAAGAATTCTGCAAAACCGCCCCAACCACACCCTATCTCTAAAACCTTATTACCATCTTTTATATTCATTAAATTTATAAGCTCTTGAAATTTATTTCTTTGAGCGATTTCTAAATCATCTTTCTCATTTTTATAGACTGCGCTGGAATAAGTAAGAGATTTATCAAGCCACAATGAAAAAAATTCATTCCCTAAATCATAATGTTTTGAAATATATTTTTTACTTTTAGATTTTGTATTTGATGCAAATATTTTTTTTATAAAATTTTTGATTTTTTGTAATTTTAAACTTCCTGAAAAAGTATAAATTGTATTGATATTTCTCGCTGTAAGTTCAATTAAATTTGTTAAATTTGATGTATAAAAATCTTTTTTCATATGAGCTTCTCCTAAAGCTGAGCTTCCACCCATAACGACGTTTAGGTAAAAATTGGGTTTATTAATTTTGATATTTGAGGATAATTTGCTCTCTAAATCACCAAAATGAAAAACTTTTCCATCATAATTTATAAGCTTAAGATTTCCTTGTGAGATTTTTTTCAAATTATTTAGAACGAATCTTTCTGAAATTTTTATTAAACTCATTAATATTCCTCGTAACTTAAATTATTTTTCAATTTAGTATTTCTTTTTCTGTATATTGCCCCTTTTTTCCATAAAAGTAATGCTTCAAAATGTATCGAACTAATAATTTTAATTGTCATTAATGGATACTTAAAAAAGTTAAACATGAGTTGTTTAGAGCTAAATTCTTTTTTCTCTCCAGTTTGGGTAGCTGTTAAAACTGTTCCTATCAAGTCTGTTTGTTTAATAAAGACCGAGAGTTTATCGTTGGGATTGAGTAATTTAAAATTATAGTAAGTTTCCATATCTATAAATGGCGATACATAAAACTTTTTTTTGCATTTTTGTGCTATTTCTTCATTATCTTTAATTTTAAAAATATATGTGTGCTGCTCATTAAAAGTGTTTTTTACCTCGTAAAAAATCGCCTTCAATTTATTGTCCTCGTAGCAGTAAAAAATACTTAAAGGGTTGAACACATAGCCAAAAATTCTTGGATAACAAAGTATTTTAACTTTATTAATTTTACCTTTTATATTGAACTTGCTAATGTTTTTAAGAACCCACTCTTTTAAATCACTTCCATCTCGTTCTCCATGATCTTTGTCATAAAAGCTGAAAATATTAAACTTATTGTGAGAGAAAATATTTATTGATCTGTCTAATTGATTAATTTCATCTAAATCAATTAATAATGAAAAAGTTTTATATTTTAAAAAGTGCCTTACAGGTTTAAATCTTGTATGCGTCACTTCACCATTGTAAATGCAGGAGTTCATCAAATTTTAAAGTAATTTATCAAATCTATAGACGATTTTAATCCATCTTCATGAAATCCGTAACCAAAATAACTTCCACAAAACCAAGTCCTTTTTTTTCCTTGTATTAATCTTAGATCTTTTTGAAGCGCGGTATTCTTTGAATTCAAATATGGGTGGGTAAAGTTAACTTTTTTTATAACAGAATTTTCGTTAATTTTATAAACAGGGTTTAATGTTAAAAAATAATCTTTAGATGTATCTAAGTTTTGTAATTTATTTAACCAATAGGTAATGCATGTCTTTTCTCCATCTGAAACGGAATTCCAACTAGACCAAGCCCTTTTTTTATCAGGCATTAATCTTTTATCAGTATGTAAAAAAGCCTCATTATTCACGTAAATAAACTTTTCTAATATATTTTTTTCTTGTTCGGTTGGTTTTTCTATCATTCTTAAACTTTGGTCTGCATGGGAAGCTAGAACTACTTGATCATAGTCAACATATTCATTACCAATAATCACTCTGATATTATCATCGCTTCTAATTAACTTATCCACTTTATAGTTTTTAAAAATTTCTCCACTAATTTTATCTGTTACTTTTTTTACATAGGCTCTACTTCTATTTGAAACTGTGTACCATTGCGGTCTATTTTTAAATTTAAATAAACCATGATTTGTAAAAAAATTTAAAAAAAATTTTAATGGCATTTCCTTTGCTTTATTGAATGGCATTGACCAAATAGCAGCAACCATAGGTATTAAGTGATACTCAATGAAGTATTTTGATAACTTTTTTTTATTAAGAAAATTTCCTAGAGTCTCCTCTTTAATCTCGCTTTCAAGCAATTCTGGAGCAGTTTTATAAAATGAAATTATCTCTCTAATCATATATAAAAATTTTAAATTAAAAAAATTTAGTTTATTAGCAAAAATCCCTCCTAAACCACTTCCGCTATATTCAACATTACTATTCTTTATTGATACAGAAAATGACATATCACTTTTTTCATAAGGAACTTTCAATTCATTAAAAAAATTTACTAAATTTGGATAGGTAACCTCATTAAAAACAATAAAGCCTAAATCTACTGGAACAATTTTATCGCCTTCTTTTATCTCGTAGGTAAAAGAATGGCCTCCAAAGTGGTCATCTTTTTCATATAGATCGACTTTATATTTTTTTGAGAGAAAATATGCGGAAGATAATCCTGAGATACCTGAGCCGATAACAGCAATTTTCATTAAAAAAGGTTAAGCAGCTTCATCTTTATATTCATCCATTGAAGGACATGAACATACTAAATTTCTATCTCCAAAAACGTTATCTACTCTAGCAACTGGTGCCCAATATTTATTATTTTTTACATACTCAGTTGGAAAAGCTGCTTCCTCTCTAGAATAAGAATGCTTCCATTCACTAGAAGCTAATTCGACATAAGTGTGTGGGGCATTTTTCAGCGGGTTATCTATTTTGTCAAACTTTGATGATTCTACTAAATTAATTTCTTTTTTAATTTTTATAAGTGCATTACAAAATTTATCGATTTCCTCTAAATTTTCACTTTCGGTTGGTTCAATCATGATTGTACCAGCGACAGGCCATGACATTGTTGGAGCATGATAACCAAAGTCAATTAGTCTTTTTGCTAAATCTTCCTCAGAAATTCCTGAACTTGCTTTTATTGGTCGGATGTCAATTATGCATTCATGTGCAACATTTCCATTTTTACCAGTGTAAAGAACTTTATAATCTTTGGATAATTTTTTTGAAATGTAATTCGCATTTAAAATTGAAACTTGTGAGGCTTTTTTCAATCCTTCAGCACCCATCATCTTTATATACATCCAAGATATTGGAAGTATACTTGAGCTACCCCAAGGAGCAGCTGATACAGCTCCCATTCCATTCTTAGGGCCTGCCTCTTTAATAATTTCATGTGTTGGTAAAAAATCAGCTAGATGCTTAGCACAAGCGATTGGACCCATTCCCGGTCCGCCTCCACCATGCGGTATACAAAATGTTTTATGTAAATTAATATGACAAACATCTGGTCCAAATTTCCCTGGCTTTGCAACACCTACAAGTGCATTTAGATTTGCTCCATCCATGTAAACTTGTCCGCCGTGCTTATGGATTACTTCACAAATATCCATGATTTTTTCTTCAAATACTCCATGAGTAGAGGGGTAAGTAACCATTAAAGCAGCTAAATCTTTTGAGTGTTTTTCAGCTTTATTTTTAAGGTCATCTATATCCACGTTTCCATCGTCGTCACAATTGACTACAACCACTTTCATCCCACACATTTGGGCACTTGCTGGATTAGTTCCATGAGCTGAGTCCGGAATTAGACAAACGTTACGATTTTCTTGTTTATTGTTTTTATGGAATTTTCTTATAGTCATTAGACCCGCATACTCTCCTTGAGCCCCAGAGTTAGGCTGTAAAGATACTGCGTCATATCCAGTAATTTCTTTCAGATCGTTTATTAGATCATTAAAAAGAATCTTATATCCTTCCATTTGATTTGTAGGAACAAAAGGATGTGGAAGTGAAAACTCTTTCCAGGTAATAGGAATTAATTCTGCTGTTGCATTGAGTTTCATTGTACAAGAACCTAAAGCAATCATTGATCTATTAAGTGCAATATCGCAATCTTCTAGTTTCTTTAGATATCTTAGCATCTCAGTTTCAGAATGGTATTTGTTAAAAACTGGATGAGTTAAATATTTTGAAGTTCTTAAAAGATTTTTTGGAAGATTATCTAGTTCAACCTTAACGTCTTGTTTAATTACTTTAGATATTCCAAATATTTTTAACAATAAGTTAACATCATCAAGTTTTTTTGCTTCATCAAACGCAACAGATAAATGATCTTTATCAACTTTTCTAAGGTTTATATTCTCTTTTAGTGAGGCCTCAAAAATAGGATTTGTTTTTTCATTGGTTTTAATCGTAACAGTATCAAAGAAATGATCTGATAAAATTTTATAACCGCTTGCTTTAATATTATCAGCAAAGATTTTTGCTAATTTAGAAGTTCTATTCGCTATTTTAAGTATTCCTTCAGGTCCATGATAAATTGCAAAAGCAGCAGAAATGATAGCCAATAAAGCTTGGGCAGTACAAATATTGCTTGTTGCTTTATCTCTTCTAATGTGTTGCTCCCTAGTTTGTAAAGAAAGCCTGTAAGCTTTTTTTCCGTGTCTATCTTTTGAAACGCCTATTATTCTTCCTGGCATTGATCTTTTAAATTCTTCTTTTGTAGCAAAAAATGCTGCATGAGGCCCGCCGTAACCCATTGGGATACCAAATCTTTGAGCGCTACCAACAGCAATATCAGCTCCAAGTTCAGCTGGAGTTTTTAATCTTGCTAAAGCCAATAAGTCACAAACCAAAATAGCTTTTCCGTTTTTTTTGTGAATTTGACTAATGCTTTCACTAGGATCGTTTATCTCACCTAAAGTTCCCGGATAAGATAAAACACCGCAAATTATATCTTCATTAATTTTTGAAAGTTCTTTTTTTTCGTCACCAATGATCAATTCTAAACCAAAAGGATTTGTTCTCGTTTTAATGAGATCAATTGTCTGAGGATTGCAATTGCTTGAAATAAATATTTTTTTTGAATTTGTCTTATCTAATCTCTGGCTTAATCCTACTGCCTCTGCTGTTGCTGTTGCTTCATCTAACAAAGAAGCATTAGCTATGTCCATGCCTGTTAAGTCAATAATTGATTGTTGAAAATTTAAAAGCATTTCAAGACGACCTTGTGCCACTTCAGGTTGGTAAGGTGTATAAGATGTATACCATCCTGGATTTTCTAAAATATTTCTAAGTATTACGTTAGGTGTAATAGAATTATAGTATCCCATTCCAATAAAATTTTTAAAGATTTTATTTTTTTTAGATATAGATTTTAATTTTTTTAAAGCATCGTTTTCTGACATTGGCTGATCGATTTTAAGATCATCCTTTAATAAGATTTTTTCTGGCACAGTATTGCTCATTAGATCCTCTAATGATTTATACCCAACGTATTGCAACATTTTGGACTGATCTTCCTTGGATGGACCAATATGTCTTTTAATAAATTCTTTTGAATTATCGTCAATCATTTAACTTGGGTTCTCCTTACAAAATTTATCATATTCGTCTTTTGACATAAGCGAGTCATAATCACCTTTGTCCTTAATCTTTAGCTTAAAAAACCAACTTGCTCCTTCCGGATCGGTGTTAACGCTCCCTGGGTCGTCTGCTATAGCTTTATTTCCCTCAGTAATTTCTCCAGATATCGGGGAGTAAACGTCGCTCGCAGCTTTAGTGGACTCTACAACAGCAGCTTGACCTTCTTTTTCTACGGCTTTGCCTGCTTCAGGCACTTCCACAAACACAATATCACCTAGCATCTCAGTTGCATGTTTAGTTATTCCAACTGTAGCAACGTCTCCATCCAATGAGACCCATTCGTGTTTTTTAGAAAATTTTTTTTCACTCATATTTGATTCCCTTTATTTAACATAACTTTTTTTATAAAATGGAAGTTCAGAAATTTTACCCCCATATTTTTTTCCTCTTACTTCAAGCTGAATGGATGTACCTATTTCAGAAAATTCAGATTTTACATACCCCATTGCAACTGGAGCGTTCACACTCGGGCCAAAAGTACCACTTGTCACGAATCCTATTTCATTATTATCAGACGAAAAGATTTTCGTATTTTCTCTAGCTATAACTTTTCCATCTGGCTTTATACCAACTCTAATTTTTTCACTTCCGTTTGCTAATAAATTTTTTATTTTTTCCCATCCATTAAAGCCGCCAACTTCTTTCCTTTTTTTTGCTATAGCCCATTTTAAATTAGCCTCTACTGGATTTATTTTTTCATTTAAATCATGACCATACAAGCATAGACCTGCCTCTAATCTTAATGTATCTCTAGCTCCTAAACCTATCGGTTTAACTTCATTTGAAATTAAGTAATCGATGAGCTTTTCAACTTTTGTGTTTGAAATTGAGATTTCAAAACCGTCTTCACCTGTATATCCAGATCTCGTTACATAAAGATTTTCACCTTCATACTCAAAATTACTTCCAGTCATAAATTTTAAATTAGCAACACCCGGAATTAATTTTTCTAAAATCTCTACAGATTTGGGTCCTTGTAACGCTATTAAAGATAAATCGTTGTTTAAAAGATGTTTATGATTTTTTTTTAAAAATTGTGAAATTTGTTTAATATCGTTTTCCTTACAAGCTGCATTTAAGATTATACAAAAACCTTTTTCTGTTCTTGTGATAATTAAATCATCAATTATTCCACCTTCGTTGTTTAGTAAAAAAGAATATTTTGAATGGTTAACTTTCAAATTTTTTAAATCTGCTGGTATAATTTTTTCTAAAGACTCTATTAATGTTTCATCCCCTTCTAAAAAAAATTGTCCCATATGTGACACATCAAAAAATCCAGCGTGTGTTCTTGTAGAAATATGTTCCTTAACAATACCATCTTTATATTGGATAGGCATTTCATAGCCAGCGAATGGAACAAATTTTGCTCCTAAGTTTTTATGATAATTATATAAAGCTGTTTTTTGTACTTCCATAATAACTCTTATCTAACCCCATCTGTCTATGTACCTGAGAGATTTAATCCTTCGGTGAGGCTTTCGCCTGCTTTCCAGAGTTATTACGGTAACGGTCCTTTTGCCTGAGAGTTTCCGGGGTGGTTGCTCCTTCGGCGCCAAAATGGTCTCTCCCGTTACGTCGGAGACTTTCCTCTAAATGTAATAAAAAGTCAAATGCAAATTATTCAAGTCTTGCTATGTTTTTTGTCAAAACTCTTCAATATTATTGCTGAAATAATGACTAATCCACCTATAAATACACTTATTGGAGGAATTTCATTCAAAAATAACCATACCCATAGAGGTCCACATAAAGTTTCCATTAACATAAGCAAACCTACTGTGGCTGAAGCCGTCGTCCTTGAACCAATGGTTATACATATAAATCCTAGTGCTAATTGAGGAACACCTAATAAAAATCCCATAAAAAGATCGTGTGAAGTAAATTCAAAAGAATTGGATAAAATAGCGCCATAAATTAAACTAAAAATTCCAGAGTAAAGCATTGCAGGAACCATATCTAAGTTAGAATTTTTTCGGATTATCATGACGTAAATTGCAAAATTGATCGGAATAACCAGTGCTACTAGATTTCCAAATAAAGATCCTGTTGAGATTGAATCTCCAACCATTATTAGGATTCCGCTCATAGCTAAAAAAATTGAGGATGATCCAATCAAGGAAACTTTTTCTTTTAGATAAAAAAATCCAAAAATTGCTAAAAACATTGTTTGAGTGCTAATTATAAATACGACATTAGCTACTGTGGTATTATTCATGGCAATAATAAAAGCAACAAAGCTAAAGGACATTACGAAACCTCCCAAGACTCCTGGGGCTCCAGAGTCCTTTATTACTTTAAGGACTTTATTTTTATAGGTAAGTGATAAAAATAAAATAAGAGCAATTATAAAGAATAATGATCGCAAAAATAAAATTTGCCAAACATTTGCTTCTTGAAATGATCTAACAATAAAACCACCCCAGCTTAAACAAAATCCTCCAAGCAAGAGAAGAATATAACCAGGAATTTTATAAAGAAATTGCATTTAAAACTTTCTTAATATTTTATTAAAATAAAACTTTAAAGTTAATGATCTAAATATCATAAAAAGCATCAAAGAAAACCATAAACCATGATTACCAAAATTTTTTGTAAAATAAATTGAAGCAAGGATAAACCCAATAACAGATATTATCATAGCGTTTCTTATTTCTTTTGTTTGTGATGCACCAATAAATATACCATCAAGTTGATAGCAAAATGATGCAATTGGTGGAATTAAAACAATCCAAATGAAGTGTTGATAAGAAATAAATCTCAAAATCTCTATGTCAGTAATAATATTAACAATTTCTTTAAAAAAAATAATATAAAGAAAAGCTACAATTAGAGCTGTTAAGAAACTAACTTGAATAGAATTTGTTACTACAGTTAAAAAAGTAGATTTATTTTTTCTACCAATAGTAAAGCCAACTACTCCCTCTGTAGAAAATGCGTAAGCATCAAGAAAAAAAGCAGCTAAAATTATAAACTGCATTAAAATGGTATTTACAGCTAGATAGTCTTCTCCAAGTTTAGCCCCTAGATAAGTTACCCATAAAAATGAGAAAGTTAAAAATAAAGTTCTGATAAAAATATCAAGATTTATATTAAATAATTTAATTAATTTAGATTTAATAATTATCTTTTCAAATTTAGGAATAATTTTAAACTTTTTTAGAACGAAATAGTAAGTATAAAAAGTGAATATGAATAAACTTATGTAACTTGCAAATAACGTTCCTAAAGCAACACCAAAAATATTCAAATCATAAGATAAAACTAATATAGAACTAAAAATAATATTTAAAATTGATAAAACTACTATCAGCAAACTAGAAATTTTTGTTTTCTGTATTCCAAGATAAAAACCAACCAGAATATAAATACATAATTCAGCCGGAACTGAAAAAACTCTTACATTTAAATAAGTATTTATTAAATTTTGTGTTTCAATTGATATTTTAAAAAAACTTTGTATTAAAAAATAAATTAAGGGCTTTGAAACAATTATTAAAAAAGCAATTATTATTGCAATTATAAAATTTCTAAGCAATGTTTTTACAATTTCTCTATAATCTCCTCTACCAAAAGCTTGGGAAACTATACCAACAGTTCCCATTCTTAAAAACCCAAAGCTCCAAATAATCATTGTCATTACTGATGTAGCAATGCTCGCAGCTGCTAAGTATTTAGTTTCTCCAAGATTTCCCATCAAGCCTGTATCAACTATTCCTACTAAGGGAATAGCTAAGTTTGAAAAAAAAACCGGTATGGACAACAAAATTAAATGTTTTTTTGAAAATTTTGATGGGCTTTTAAATAGATCCATTTTTATTCTTTAATATATTCTAAGAACCTTATATACATTGATTCTATCAATGTTAGAGCAAGTAATCATCTCAATCCAAATTATCCTCATAGATATTGTGATGGCTGCTGACAACGCGATCATTATAGGTTTGATTGCTGCAGGTTTTGCAACAGAAAATAGAAGAAAAATTATAGCCTGGGGTGTAGCTGCTGCTTTTTTATTTAGAATTATTTTTGCTTCAGGAGCAAATTATTTATTTGAATTTGCTTGGATCAAAATTCTTGGAGGAGTTTTACTTTTATGGGTAATTAATAATTTAAGACAAGATTTTTTTGGAAAAAATAAAATCAAAACTCCTCAATTAAAATCTAATGAAACTAAAAGTTTTAGTATGGGGGTTTATCAGGTGCTAATTGCAGATCTTACTTTAAGTTTTGATAATACTATCGCTGTGGTAGCTGCATCGAAAGGTAATTTTCATTTAATGGTAATAGGATTATTGTTATCAGTATTTTTAATTGCTACTCTTGCGAGTTATTTTGCTGATTACATAAAAAAACATATGTGGCTTGGTTATCTTGGTTTATTTGTAATTTTAATAATTTCAATTCAATTAATAATTGGCGGGCTTGTAAGTTATGAAGTTCTATCAATAAACGAAAAGTATAAATTTTTATTCTTATAATGTTGGACTTTTGTATTATAGGGTCAGGAATTGCTGGCTCTACAATAGCAAATCTTTTATCAAAAAAATACTCAGTTCATGTCTTTGATAAAGCTAGAGGTCCAGGGGGAAGATCATCAAATAAAAGATTTAAACATAATTTAAGTTTTGATCACGGTGTTCAGTATATATCTCCGAAATCAAAACTTTTTACGAAATACATAAATAAGCTTTTTAGAAAAAAAAAATTAAAAAATTGGGATGATAATCACTTAGACTTTACATTTGAGAAAAAAAGTTTTTCATCGAAATATATAGGTAGAAGAGCTAACAATGATTTAGTTAAATATAATTTAAAAAATATCAAACAGTCATTTGCCTCACCAATTGAAAGAATTAACTTTAAAAAATATTTTTGGGAAATTACTTTGAAAAATAAATCTAAACATCAATTTAAATCGTTAATAATTACTTGCCCTTTTCCTCAATTAAAAAAGTTAGCAAAACAATATTTAGATGAAAAAATATTAAAACTTAAAGTTCAAATGCAACCTAATATTACAGTTATGATAGCTTTTAAAAATCAAAAAAACCTTCCTATTAGTTCAATAAAATTTAATGACGACATTTTAGCGTGGGCTGCTAATGAAAATAGTAAAAAAAGATTTAAATCAAATATAAATTTATGGACTATTCAGGCTTCGCTTAAGTGGTCAAAAAAAACTATTAACAAATATAAAACTGATAAATCAATTATGAATCAGCTGATTTCACGCTTTATAAAGTTAACAGGATTTAAAAAAGATAAAATTATCTTTAAAAAAATTCATGGTTGGAAATATTCATATAATTATGAAAAAACACCTTACCTTAGTATTTGGTATAAAAAAATTAATTTAGGTGTTTGTGGAGATTGGTTTAATGGACCAAAAGTTGAAAACGCATGGTTAAGCGCCAACGATCTTGCTAGAAAAATAAAATAATTAGAAAATACCTTTACTGCTTTTAGATTTGTCTTTTATTGAACTTTTTACCTCTACGTTTAAACCCACTAAATCTTTAGCTTTTAATTTAGGAAGATTTTGCACACATTTTAAAAATCGATCTGACTCTTTTTTAGAGATGATTCCATCAGTTAAAGTTTTAAATTTATTAATATACTCTTTTCGTGTGAAAGGTCTTTTGCCTGCTGGATGAGCGTCAGCAACATTTATTTCCTCTGAAATTGTAGATCCGTCTTTCATTGTTATAATTACTTTTCCACCAAAACATTTATTTTCAGGATTAGGATCGTGGTATTTTTCTGTCCATCTTGCGTCTTCTCTTGTTGAAATTTTTTGCCAAAGCTCAACTGTGCTTTTTCTTTGCGCCCTTTGAGGCGTATAGGATTTCAAATGATGCCATGCTCCATCTTCAAGAGCTACTGCAAAAATATACATTATGGAATGATCTAAAGTTTCCCTACTTGCTTTTGGATCCATTTTTTGAGGATCGTTTGCTCCAGTACCGATCACGTAGTGAGTATGATGACTTGTTTCAATTACAATATTATCGATGTCACTAACACTAGAAATCTTTTTATGTAAGCTTCTCGCTAGATCAATTAAAGCTTGAGATTGGTATTCTGCTGAATGCTCTTTAGTATAGGTTTCTAAAATTGCTCTTTTAGGCTCATTAATATCTGGTAATGGGACTACATATTCTTTATCTGGTCCTGACAAAACATAGGCGATAACACTATCTTCTCCCTCGTAAATAGGTGATGGTGCACCCTCACCTCTCATACATCTATCTACTGCCTCTACTGCAAGCTTACCGGCATGAGCTGGTGCAAATGCTTTCCAGCTAGAGATTTCTCCTTTTCTAGATTGTCTTGTTGAAACTGTAACATGTAATGCTTGCTGGATAGATTGATAAATCAGATCAGCTTTTAAATTTAATAAACTTCCTAAACCAGCTGCTACACTAGGACCTAAATGAGCTATATGATCAATTTTATGTTCATGTAAGCAAATACCTTTTACTAAATTTACTTGCACTTCGTAACCTGTAAGTATTCCTTTAATTAAATCTTTACCATTGCAACCTTTTTGTTGTGCTACTGCTAGTATGGCAGGAATATTGTCACCTGGGTGACTATAATCTGCTGCTAAAAAAGTATCGTGATAATCTAATTCTCTTACAGCAGTTCCGTTAGCCCATGCAGCCCATTCACAATCTACTTTAATTTTTGGATTTAAACCAAAGACAGTTGCTCCTGATTTTCTAAAGTGAGCTAAAGCCATTGCTCTCGCTGAAATAACAGGTCCTCTATTAAACGAAGCGATTGCAACTGATGCATTATCAATTATTCTATTGATAACCATATCAATTGCACGATTATCTATTTTTGCTTTATCTGAAGCTATCTCTGCTATTTTCCAGGCTAATTGATCTTTTTTTTTTAGATTTGATTTCGATGGATGAACTTTTACTCTTATATCTCTCATTTAATTGGCAAGCATGTTTCTTAAAACATACTGCAAAATTCCTCCATTTTTATAGTACTCAACTTCATTAGCGGTATCAATTCTACAAAGCATTTGAATTTTTTTACTAGTTCCGTCTTGATATTTAATCTCACAGGTTATCTCTTGTCTTGGCTTTACACCTTTATCAATATCAATAACTGAAACTAATTCTGCTCCAGTGATATTTAGTTTCTTTCGATCAAAACCTTCTTTGAATTGAAGAGGTAAAACACCCATTCCTATTAAATTCGATCTATGAATTCTCTCAAAACTCTCTGCTAAAACAGCTTTAATTCCTAAAAGTTTAGTTCCTTTTGCTGCCCAATCTCTAGATGAACCTGTTCCGTATTCTTTACCAGCAATTACAACTAAATCATTGTTTCTTTTTTTGTATTTCATTGCAGCTTCGTAAACGCTCATTACTTTTCCATCTGGCTGTAACGTTGTAAATCCACCTTCAGTGCCTGGAGCCATTTCATTTCTAATTTTAATATTTCCAAAAGTTCCTCTCATCATTACCTCATGATTTCCCCTTCTTGCACCATATGAATTAAAATCTTTTTGTTGTATTTGGTGCTTCATAAAATAATCACCTGTTGGACTTTCTTTTTTAATACTTCCTGCTGGTGAAATATGATCTGTTGTTACTGAGTCAGCTAATAGTAAAAGAATCCTAGCATCATTAATTGGTTTAAATCCTTCTGGTTTATCGGGTAAATCATCAAAGAATGGTGGTCTTTTTACATATGTAGAATTTGCTTCCCAATTATAAATATCACTATCTGTTGTGTTAATAGCTTGCCATTCTTTAGGTCCTTCTGAAACATTTGAATATCTTTGCTTAAACATATCTGCATTTAAAGAGGTTAACATTAAATCTTCAATCTCTTTATTAGTCGGCCAAATATCTTTTAAGAAAACTTCTTTACCATCTTTATCTTTTCCAAGTGCAGACTTATACATATCAAAATTCATGTTACCTGCTAAAGCATAAGCAACAACAAGCGGGGGTGAGGCTAAGTAATTAGCTTTTACATCTGGATTAATTCTTCCTTCAAAGTTTCTATTTCCAGATAAAACTGAAACGGCGTAAAGATCATTTTTATTAATAGCATCTGATATATTTTGATTTAAAGGTCCGGAGTTACCAATACAAGTAGTGCAGCCATAGCCTACTAAATTAAAACCAAGTTCATCTAGATATTTATTTAAACCTGCTTTTTCTAAATAATCAGTAACAACTTGCGAACCAGGAGCTAAAGAGGTTTTTACCCATGGTTTAACTTTTAGTCCTATTTCATGAGCTTTCTTCGCTAAAAGACCTGCGCCAATCATTACACTTGGGTTAGAGGTATTTGTACAAGATGTTATTGCTGCAATTACTATATCGCCATCTTTAACATTAAAGTCAGCACCTTCAACTTTAGCTTCGATAACCTTATCTCTTTTTGTATTTTCTTTATAAACTTTTACAAAAGCAGTTGAAGCCTCGGTTAATAAAACTTTATCCTGTGGTCTTTTAGGTCCAGAAATGCTTGTCACTACACTACTAACATTTAATGAAAGAGTATCAGTAAACACAACATCATTGCTTGCCCAAAGTCCTTGTTCTTTTGAATATTTCTCGACTAAAGCTATTGTTTTTTGATCTCTACCAGATAATTTTAAATATTTTAGAGTTTCATCATCAACTGGGAAGAAACCACATGTAGCTCCATATTCAGGAGCCATGTTTGCAATAGTTGCCCTATCAGCTAAAGTTAAATTTTTTAAACCTTCACCGTAAAATTCTACAAATTTTCCGACCACACCTTTTTTTCTTAGCATTTCAACAATGACTAAAACTAGGTCTGTTGCAGTTGTTCCTTCTTTTAATTTTCCTTTAAGTTCAACTCCAACGACTTCTGGAATTAACATTGAAATAGGCTGACCTAACATTGCAGCTTCTGCTTCTATTCCACCAACACCCCAACCTAAAACTGATAAACCATTCACCATTGTTGTATGACTATCGGTTCCAACCAATGTATCTGGATAAGCATATAAATCACTTCCACTTTTTGATGACCAAACAACTTTTGATAAATATTCTAAATTCACTTGGTGACAAATTCCTGTTCCAGGAGGTACAACTCTAAAATTATCAAATGCTTTTTGCCCCCACTTTAAAAAAGAATATCTTTCACCGTTTCTTGAAAATTCTCTTTCAACATTTTGATTAAATGATTTTCCTGAAGCATATTCATCGACCATAACTGAATGATCTATAACCAAATCTACTGTAGATAATGGATTAATTTTATCTGGATTTTTATTTTTATCTTTTACAGCATCTCTCATTGCTGCAAGGTCTGCAATTGCAGGAATTCCTGTGTAATCCTGTAATAAAGTACGAGCAGGTCTGTAAGCTATTTCTGTATTTGATTTTTTGTTTTTAAGCCAATCTTTAATTGCCAAGATCTGCTTCTTGTCTACAGTTAAATTATCCTCATATCTTAGTAAATTTTCTAATAAAACTTTCAGGGATTTTGGTAGTTTTGAAATTCCTTCTAATCCATTCTTTTCAGCTTTTTTTAAATTGAAAATTTTATATTCTGCTCCAGATGATGAAATATTATCTAGTGATTTAAAGGAATTTTTACTATTAAATTTCATGCGCTATACATAGAACAAAATTACGCAAACGATAAGTAAAAAAGACATTGTATAATTAAAATTCTTTATAAATTTATCACTTGTGGCGAATTTTCTCATGTATTTTCCCATTAAGCACCAAGCTGTTTGGCTTCCAACAGCCATTAAAAACCACACAAATGTTAAAACAATCGAGTCTCTTAAATAATTGTTTTGCGTGTCAATAAATAATGAAATTGAAGTTAAGCCAACGATAATGCTTTTAGGATTTACAAATTGAAACCAAAAAGTATTTAAAAAAGTCACTGGTTTTGGATCAATTTTTTTATCTCTTGATTGTCCTGCGAAGGATAATTTGTAAGCCATATATAATAGATAAACTGATCCTAATATTTTAATTGTGGTTTGAATAAATGCATACTTTTGAAAAATAGCCCCGGAAGTAAGTTGCAAAAGAATAATTAAAAGCGTCCATCCAATAATAACTCCAAGCATCGTAGGAATTGCTTTTCTAAAGCCAAAATTAAAAGCTGTATAAGATGTCATAATGTTATTTGGGCCAGGAGAAAACGCGGTCGCAATACCAAATAATATTAATGGAAAAAGTTGCATTTTAACTTAATGAGGCGCTCTAAATCTACTATGACAGGCTGTGCAGTTACTCCACATCAGTTCTTTTTGCACCGCTCTTAGGTCTTCTGCAGTTTCAATTGCTTTAGCAAGTTTAATCATATCATCTGATGCTTTTTTCATTAAAGCATTGAATTCATCTTTATTTTCCCAAATGCTCGGTAGTGCTCCTGTTTTAAACCCCTCTTTTGCATTTTCAGGAAAATAATCTAATAATTTTATATAATTATCTGAAATTTTTTTCATTAAAGGTTTAGCCTCTTCAATTCTTTTAGATTTCAGTAATATAGATATTTTTTTTGCGTTTTGATAGTTTTCGCTAAACATAGCTTTTCTGCCTTTTATGATTTCTTCTACAGTCATAGCATTAGCAGAAAAAGAAAAGCTTATGGAAAAAATAAAAATAAGTGTTTTTATTATTTTTATTTTTTGGATCATAAACTTTATATTGTCATGAATACTGAAGATTTCCCATCTTTAAGTTGATAAATAACATATGGTTCGTCTTTATCACCCGGCATTCCTGGTGTGCCAATCGGCATTCCGGGCAAAGCTATACCATCAATATCGGGTTGCTCTTTTAATAATTTTTCAACCGCTTCAAAAGGGACATGTCCCTCAATAAAGTATTTACCCATAATAGTAGTATGGCAAGATTGCATTTCGACTGGAATATTATATTTTTGTTTTATTGTATGAAGACTTCTCATATCTGTTTGTTTAACTTTAAATTTTTCTTCTTCTAAAAATAACACATAACCATAACAACATCCGCACGAAGGAGTTTTGAAAACTTCGACAACTTGTTTGGTGTTAATATTAGCAAGAGCATCTTTTTTATCTGTGACAAAATTAAAGATATAAAAAACAGAGAATAATAATACTGTAAAAAAAGTTAGTTTGAATATTTTTCTTTTATACGACATATTTAATTATAATTTAATATGAAGATTTTTAACAGCAAAAGTGAGTACGGCCTATTGGCCAAATTGTTCCACTGGGTAACATTTATTGTTTTAATAGCTCAGGTTCCTTTTGGATTTTATTTAGTGGGGCTTGAATTTTCTGATGAAAGAATTGAACTTGAAAATATACATATCCTGATAGGAATAACCGTTTTCTATCTTACATTGTTTAGGTTAATTTGGAAATTTTTTAACCCAAGTCCATCTGAAACTAGAAGTTTTTTTAAAGGCCAAGTCTTCATTGGAAAGGCTAATCATTTTTTACTTTATTTAAGTATTTTTACTATAACTATCTCTGGAATTCTTAAGAAACTTTATATGGGAGAAACACTTAGTTTTATATTTTTTAAATATGGATTTGAGAAAGATAATTTTGTTTTAGCTGATGCTTATTACCAAGTTCACATTTACGCTAATTACTTATTATTAGCACTTGTAAGTCTGCATATACTTGCAGTAATTATTCATCATTTTGTTTTTAAGGATAAAATCTTAAAAAAGATTACTTAATGGCAAGCTTCGTTGAATTTTTTTAGTCTCCAATAATTATATGGCCAAGGCGTAACAAATCCAACAACTAACATTATCGGCACAACCCACCAAGTTAAAATAGCTCCTCCTGTAAGAAAATAATCAGTAGCATTCATAGCAATTTCCATGCTTACCATTGAGATTAAGCTCATTCCAACAGCTGTTTTAAAGGCTAATTTTAAAGAAAAATTTTGTCTTAATAAGATAATTGTTTCTAAAATTATACTAGTAATAATTCCGTTGATTATCGCTAGAACCATTATTGCTAAAACAGGAAAGGGAATTTTAGTTAATTGAAAAAATAAAATAGTTCCAAAATCACCAATAGAACATCCAAGTAAACACCAAAATGTATTTTTGGCACTTCTTGACCATGTATGTCTACAACTCCAATTAAATGTTTCAGAACTCATTTAAGCAATATCTAAACCATTATCAGTTTTCTGAGACGGGTGCACTAGGACAACTTTTCCGTCTTTTTCTATAGCTCCAAGCACTAATACTTCTGATACAACACCAGCTATATTCTTTGTCGGAAAATTACAAACTCCAATAACTTGTTTGCCAACTAAATTTTCTGGGGTGTAATAGTGAGTAATCTGAGCTGAGGATTGCTTAATACCTATTTCTTTTCCAAAATCTACCTTAACTATTAATGAAGGTTTTCTTGCTTTTTCATTCACTTTTACTTCTAAGACAGTACCAACTTTAATCTGCACTTTTTTAAAATCATCATAAGTTATTTCCATAAATTCCTTTCTATAAATAAAAAAGGGGGCCTAAGCCCCCTTTTAAATTAGTTAAGCAATTGAATTACAGTTCTTTGTAATTACCTTTGCTCCACTCATAAAATACGTAACCTGGTAAGCTCACGTCACCTTTTTTATCAAAGCTTAATGAACCTATTACAGTATCAAACTTACCTTTTCTCATTACTTTAAGAACTTTAGCAGGATCATTTGTTCCAGCTTGGTTAGCAGCTTGTTCAAATACTTGTAACGCAGCGTATGAGTAAAGAACATAACCTTCTGGCTCAATACCAGCAGCTTTAAATTCTTTTACAACATCTGCAGCTGCAGGATTATTTCTTGGATCTGGAGAGAAAGTCATTAAAGTACCTTCACCTGCATCACCAGTAATATCCCAATACTCAGCTGTAACTAAAGCGTCACCACTGATTAATTTAGTTTTCATACCTTGGTCTCTCATTTGTCTTACGATTAAACCACCTTCTGTATGGTAACCACCAAGATAAACTGCATCGATGTTATTAGATTTTAGTTTCGAAACTAAAGCAGAGTAATCTTTTTCACCTGCAGTATAAGCTTCGTACATAGCTTCTTTAAGGCCGGCTTTCTTCATGTTTTTTCTTGTTGCGTCTGCTAAACCTTTTCCGTAAGCAGTTTTGTCATGAAGTATAGCTACTTTTTTACCTTTGTAGTTGTCAGCTAAGAATTTACCAGCAACTTCACCTTGCTGATCATCTCTACCACAAACTCTAAAAGTATATTTTCCACCTTTATCCGTTAACGCTGGATTTGTTGAAGCTGGTGAAACTTGAATAATTCCCTCTTCATTGTAAACCGCAGAAGCTGGAATTGAAGAACCAGAGCAGAAGTGACCTGCAACATAAGCTACACCTTGACCAGCAAATTTGTTGGCTACAGCAACAGCTTGTTTAGGGTCGCAAGCATCGTCTCCGATTTCTAATTTAACTTTCTCGCCATTAATTCCACCTTTTTTATTAACGTGCTTTAACCACATTTCAGCACCAGCTTTTAACTGAGCACCAAATGAAGCATACTGACCTGACATAGGTCCAGCAGAAGCAACAACAACGTCAGCTTTAGCTGATACTGTTGCAAGCATTAATGTTCCGGCAATTAATGAAAGAAGTTTATTGAACGTTCTTAACATATTATTTCCCTTTGTTGTTAATTAATTAATTATTGATATTGAACACCTTAATTACAAACTTGTAAATATGAAAAAAAGTTAATTTTTTGCCCCACCTTCGAGATAAGCGGCTTGTATGTCTTTATTTTTGAGCAACTCTTGACCAGAACCCTTAATGGTCACTTTGCCATTAACTAAAACATATGCTCTGTCTGCAAGCTCTAAAGCTTTTTTGGCATTTTGTTCAACTAAAAAAATAGTAACATTTTTTTCCTTATTAATATTTTTTATTGAAACAAATATTTGATTAACTAATTTAGGTGCTATTCCTAGTGAAGGTTCATCTAATAAAAGCACTTTGGGTTTACTCATTAAAGCTCTTCCAATAGCTAACATTTGCTGTTCTCCTCCAGAAAGTGTTCCACCTCTCTGAGTTTTTCTATCGCTTAATACAGGAAATAAATCATAAACTTCTTTAATATCATTTTCAAAATACTTTCCTTTTTCGTTGGCATGAGCCCCTAATCTCAAATTTTCTTCTACAGTTAATCTTGAAAAAATTCTTCTTCCCTCTGGTACTTGGCAAATACCCATATCAACAATTTTGTGGGGCTGTTTGTTTTCAATATTCTCACCGTTGAAAACAATATTTCCTCTTTTAGCTTTATTCACGCCACTAATCGTCATTAGCAGAGTTGATTTACCTGCTCCGTTAGAACCAATCAAAGAAACAATTTCACCGTCATTTACATCAAGATCTACACCTCTAAGAGCTTGGATTTTTCCGTAAAAAGTTTCAACATTAGAAATTTTAAGCATTATTCATCAACTCCAAGATAAGCCTCAATAACTTCTTTGCTATTTTTAGTTTGATCAGCCGTACCTTCAAATATTTTTTTACCATAGTTCAAAACAACAACATGATCTGAAATTCCCATCACTACACTCATGTCATGTTCAATTAACAAAATTCCTGTTTGTTTCTCTGTTTTAATAAACTTTAATAATTTATTTAATTCAGCAGACTCTTTTGGATTCAATCCTGCAGCTGGTTCATCTAAGCACAATAACCTTGGTTCAATACACATTGCACGAACAATTTCTAATTTTCTTTGATCACCATAAGGTAGGTCTCCTGCATTATCATCAGCTCGGTGCGTTAAACCAATAATATCTAACCAGTATTTTGCTTTATCAACTGCTAGCTGTTCTTTGTCTCTATAGGTTTTAAGATTAAGTAAGCCAAATAAAGAATAGCCTGAGGCAACCATTAATTCGTTGTGTTGAGCAACTAACAAATTCTCAAGAACTGACATTGCTGGGAACAGTCTAATATTTTGAAAAGTTCTAGCTACCTTTGCTACATAAGCAATTTTAAAGTCTGTATATTTTCTTAATGAAATTTTGCTATCCTCTTTATGTAAGAACATTTGACCATTAGTAGGTTTATAAAATCCTGTTAGACAATTAAATACCGTAGTCTTTCCTGCACCGTTAGGTCCAATTATAGAAGTTATTTGATTATTTTTTGCATCAAAACTTAAATCATCAATTGCAGTCAAACCACCAAACTTCATTGTTAAATTTTCTACTGATAATAGGTTGCTCATTTCTTATCTCCGTGCATAAGAATAGTTGGTTTTCTGTTCGCTAAAATTCCTTTAGGTTTAAACACCATAATTAAAACCATAGCTCCACCAAAAGCGATCATCCTATATTGCTCTAAGTCTCTGAACATTTCTGTAATTCCTATTAAGAAAATTGATGCAAGAACTACTCCGGTTTGTGAACCCATACCACCTAATACAACAATAGCAACAATGATTGCGGACTCAATGAATGTAAAACTTTCTGGACTTATAAATGCTTGTCGTGTTGCAAAAAATGAACCAGCAAAACCACCAAACATAGCACCGATCGCGAAAGCAGTAAGTTTTGTATTAGTAGGATTTACACCTAAAGATTTGCAGGCGATCTCATCTTCTCTTAAAGCCTCCCAGGCTCTACCAACAGGAAGTTTTCTTATCTTCAGCGTAAAGTAATTAGTAATTAAGGCTAATACTAAAATTAAATAGTATAGAAATATTATTCGGTGCATTGTTGAATATTCAAGATTGAAAAACAAATGAAAACTTGTTTCCCCTTCATCAGGAGATCTTTTAAAAGGTAATCCAAAAAAAGATGGTCGTGGTATTCCTGTAATTCCATCAGGACCATTTGTTACTTCATACCAATTAATTAAAATTATTCTTATAATTTCTCCAAATCCTAAAGTAACAATCGCAAGATAATCTCCTCTTAATCTTAAAACAGGAAAGCCAAGTAAAATTCCAAAAAAAGCAGCAAACACTCCTGCTAAAGGCAAACAAATCCAAAAAGACCAACCAAAAGTAGTTGCGATTAATGCATATGAATAGGCACCAACTGCATAGAAGGCTACATAACCTAAATCGAGAAGACCTGCTAAACCAACTACGATATTCAAACCCCAACCAAGCATGATGTAAGTTAAAATCATTATAGCAACATCCATAAAGTATCTGTCGGTAAAAGGTAGAAATGGAAACACTGCAGAAAATAAAATTGCAGTAATTGCAAAATGTTTTGCTTTATCTTCAGTTATCGCTGAAAACTTAGATGTAAACTTTGAAAAAAAAGTAATTTCAGTTTTTCTAGCAGAATTTAAATTAATTAAAAATCTTCCTAAAATACAAAGTCCAACTAATAAAAAAACTATTCCCCATTGAGGAGTGATAAATAAACCTTCTCCTTTAGATGCAGTTCTAAGACCAACTATTGGGCCGAACAAAGCTAATGCAATTAAGCCTGTAAATAAACTATCTTTAAATGACTGAATGATATCTTTCTTTTCCATTAAACTTTCTCGATATCAGGTTTTCCAAGAAATCCAGTTGGAAAGAAAATTAAAACTACAATTAATACACTGAAAGCTGCAACATCTTTATATTCAAGTGAAACATATCCAGCCCAGAAGGTTTCTATAAGTCCGATCAACAAGCCACCTAACATTGCTCCGGGCAATGATCCAATTCCTCCTAACACTGCTGCAGTAAAAGCTTTTATTCCAGCTAAGAACCCAATGTAAAAATCAATTACACCGTAATAAAGAACAAACATCATTCCAGCTACTGATGCTAATGAGGAACCAATAATAAACGTTATTGATATTGTTCTGTCTACATTAATTCCTAACAATGCAGTCATTGTTCTATCTTGTTCGCAAGCTCTCTGAGCTCTACCTAAATCTGTTTTTGTAATAAGATAAGTAAAAATACCCATTAAAATTATTGTTAAGATAACGATAAAAATTTGAAGATAACTTACTGTAACAATAAACTCAGAATTCTTAAAAAATTCTAAACCACCACTTATCAAAGGCTGCATAGGCTTTACTCTAGCCCCTTGAGCTACTTGAACGTAATTTTGTAAAACAATTGACATACCTAATGCAGAAATAAGTGGAGCTAATCTGAAAGATCCTCTTAATGGTTTGTAAGCTAATTTTTCAACTGTCCATCCATAGCAAGCCGTGAAAAACATAGCTATTAATAAAACTAAAAGTAAAATAATTGGCAATGCCACACCAGTTAAACCAAAGATTATAAACGAAATTAAAGCAACAAAAGCTCCAATCATAAAAATATCTCCGTGAGCAAAGTTAATCATTCCAATAATTCCATAGACCATGGTGTAACCTATCGCGATAAGTCCGTAGATAGAACCTAAGGTAATCCCATTTACTAATTGTTGTATAAAATATTCCATGATTTATTTACTTACTCTTTTATTTACATTTTCAAGAGCTTTAGTGAACTTAGTAAAGAATTTTCCTTTTTTCAATTCATTAAGAACCTGCATATTTAAGCCTTTTGGTGTCTGTGAGTCCGCTACTAGTTTTTTAAATCCTTGAGATGATTTATTTAGAGCATCCTGGCTTAAGGACAAAAATAATTCAGCTACATATGTATCGGCTAGTTTTTTGTTAATACCCTTTTTATTTAACCATTTAGAGCTTGTATTAAGTATCTCATAATATGTTGCCATTAAAGAAGCAGTAGACCAAAACTTATAGCTTAGTTTTTCATTTCTCACTTCTAGAACTTGCCCTACATGTTTAAAAATATTCTTAGCAAATTTACTTGGCGGGCAAACAATAACTGGTCCTTTTTTAATTTCAATTGGAGGTAAAGGTATGGCTCTTACAATATTCTTGCTCTTTGTAATTTTTTTAAGTTTATCCAAATTAATTGTTGAAATAAGACTTATTATTTTTTTATTTTTCGAAAATTCTAATTTAGGTAATATTTTATAACCAACGTTTGGCGTAACACCCAATAATACTACTGAGGATTTATCTATTATATCTTGATTATTGTTCAATATTTTTATTTTTACGTAACTTTTAGATAGTTTTTTAGCTATGTTTCTATTTCTTGAAGATATATAAATTCTCTTAATTTTTAGCTTTGATTTAAAAATACCAAAAATAATTGATGATGAAATTTTACCAGTTCCAATAAATCCTAAAATCATGAATGATGCAGAATAACCAAGCTATTCCTTTTAATAAAGAAAATTTTAAACAGATATTTTCAATACCGTTTATATCTGTCATCATAATATCAATACCAAGTGCAATAATAGCTGAATATTTTAATATTCCTTTAGCTTGGTTCTTGGGACCAATGCTAATAACTTCTTTGGCTTCATTAATGGGTCTTAAAACTAAAATGCCGAGATTGGTATTATCTTCTATATTAATAATTCTTGGTCTTTATATTGGTAATTACATAGACAAAGATTTATTCAGTCAAATGCAAGATTGGATTTGGACTTCTTTTATTATGTTAATTTATATAATTTTAAGTGTTCTAATCGTTTCAAAATATTTAGAAAAGTTTTCTAAATATGAGAAAAAAACATCTATTTTTTCGGCAGCTCCAGGTGCTTTAGGGCCGTTAATGATTTTAGCTGAAGATGAAAAGAGTGATTTAAGTCAAGTAGCAACTTCTCATTTAATTAGACTAATTATAATCATTACTGTTTTTCCTTTTATTGTTAATAGTTTTTATAGTGTAGAAAATATAAAAATTACTCAAGACTTAGCGGCTAATCAAAATTTATCTCAATTGTTAATTTTAGTAGCATCTTCAATCTTCTTAGTTTTGATTTTTGAAAGAGTAAAAGTACCAGCAGCTTTATTAACTGGGACGTTAGTTGCTAGTGGATTTCTTCAAATTACAGAAGTAGCGAGTTATGAAGTTTCTCCAGATATCATTGATTATTGTTTGTTGATTTTAGGATCGTCGGTAGGATGCAGATTTGCTGATAAGACTTTTGGTGAAATTGGAAGAAATGCTTTACATAGTTTTATTGCTACATTCCTACTAGTAATATTAGGTGTTATTGCTGCAGTGGTAGCCGGGCTAGTAATTGATAAAAATTTTTTTACTTTACTCCTTTCGTATTGCCCTGGAGGAATTTATGAGGTGGCAGTTATTGCTATATTTTTCGATCTTGATCCTGAATTTGTTTCTTTTCACCATATAATTAGATTATTAATGATTTTATTTGCTGTTCCAGTGATATTGAAAATTGTTTCAAAAAAAGCCTAAATTAATCTGTTCTGTTTTTGACTCAAAGGTTTCAATCAAGTACAAAATCGTATGGCAAATTTATTAGACCTTCTAGGGAGAATTTTGATCTCAGCTTTATTTCTTGTCTCAGCTTACGATAAAATATTTAGTATTGATGGGACGATGAGTTGGATGGAAGGATTTGGAATGCCAGGATTTTTATTATATCCAACAATAGCTATCGAGATAATTTTACCGTTATTTGTAATAATAGGATACCAAGCAAGAATATCAGCAGGTCTACTTGCTATCTTTTGTATTGCAACTGCGTTTGTATTTCATTTTGATTTTGTTGACCAAATGCAGACTATTAGTTTTCTTAAAAATTTAGGATTAGCAGGTGGCTTCTTATTTATTGTTGCAAATGGAACGAAAGATTGGGCAATAGACAAAGAAAAAAAATACGTTAGATTATAAAAAAAACCCACTATAAATTAATATAGTGGGCTTAATTTTTTATTTAACTTAAATTAAAATGCGTAAGATAATTTAAACTGAAGTGTATCCAGTTCTGCATCGATTTTGTTATTAGTTGTTACTCCAGTTCTTGCTACAGAAGATGTTAACGAAATATCTTCATAGTCAGTATAAAGTAATTCAACTCTTATATTATCTTGCTTAGCACCTACTCCAATTACAGTACCATAGATATCCTCTGTACCGTATTTAGATCCAGTTCCTAAAGACTCAGTTGCATCTAATTCTACATAAGCAACACCTGCTTTTAAAAACATAGTGTCAGTCAACATATAATTTGCATATAATGTTGTATGATTTGTTAGTTCTGCCTGAGCTTTTTGAGTTCTAGACGTAGCTACTGTCGCTGCGTTTCCTGTTACAGAAGTTTCTGTATCAGTTCTTGATTTAGTTTTATTACTTACATCAGCACTTAATGGGATGTAATCTAAACCTACTGAAATGTCGCCGAAACCATATTCTACGAATAATGACGGAATAACAACTAAGTTGTCCGCATCAGCAGAATTTTTTTCTCCGCCTTCTGTCTCAGTACCGCTTGCATCAATTTGAGTTAATGATGCAGAAACTCCGTAAGATATTTCTGCGTAAGCTTTACCAACAAAAGTCAGCATGCTTATCATTAATACGTAAATTGCTTTTTTCATATTTTACCTTAATTTATAAATTAACGTTATAGGACAACTATCATAATGGACTTTGGGGTCAATCTTAAAATAGTCATAATTTTACTAAAAAGGCTCATTTTACTAACTTTTTTAGTTGTATTTTTACCACATTCTCATTTTTTTGAGAGCTTAAAGCTATTATAAATTTGCCAAAACACTATGAGCAGAATCGTGATCATAATACATAATGTAAGTGGCCTATCCCAAAGAAAAGTCCAAGAACCATCGCTAATAAGAAGAGATCTCCTTAAGTTTTCCTCCATCAAACCTCCTAAGACAAAAGCTAAAATTAGAGGCGGCATAGGGAAATCATAAAGTCTTAAAATTGTTGCAACAACTGCTATCCCAATCATTAAAAAAATATCGAAATTGTTAAATGACATTAAATAGATACCGGTCACAGAAAAAAATAAAATCATTGGTATTAAAAATGTTCTTGGCACTGCAAGTATTCTTGCGATGTAAGGGATTAATGGAAGATTTAAGATTAATAGAACTACCATTCCAATATACATCGACATTATAACTGACCAAAATATATCTGGATTAGTCTCATACAATCTTGGCCCTGGTTGAATACCAAAGCCTAATAAAGCACCAAGCATTACTGCTGTAGTTCCACTACCGGGTATGCCTAGAGTAAGTAATGGTACAAAAGATCCTGAGCAGGCAGCGTTATTGGCGGTTTCTGGTGCGGATAAACCTTGCACACTTCCTTTACCAAACTTTTCTTTCTCTTCATTTTTAACGAAGTTTCTCTCCATACCATAAGCTAAAAAAGATGCTATTGTTGCACCTGCTCCAGGTAATACTCCAACAATAAATCCTAGAATTGATGAACGAGGAATCGTAACTGCCATTTGTTTAGTCTCCTCTTTACTTACCTTTATAGATCCTAAGTCCGTTAAAGAAATTTGTTTTGCAGCTTTAGAGGGATCATTTCCCTTTATAATAATAGTTAAAGCTTCACTCATTGCAAATGTAGCCATAACTACTAATACGAAACTAATACCATCTGACAAATTCATATTATTAAAGGTAAATCTTGGAATATCAGACAGAGTATCTTGACCTACGGATGCCAACATTAAGCCTAATACGCACATCATCATTGCTTTTAAAAAATTACCTTTAGAAGAAAAGGCAGCTACAGCAGTTAATCCTAAAATCATTAAACCAAAATAGTCTGGAGATCTAAAAGATAAACTTACTTTTGACAAACTTGGCGCCGCAATTAACAAAAATATTGCTGAAATAGTTCCTCCTGCAAAAGAGCTGTATGCGGCAATAGCTAAAGCTTTACCCGCTTTACCTTGTTGGGCCATTGGATAGCCATCGAAAGATGTTGCAACTGTTCCCGGAACACCAGGCGCATTAATTAAAATAGAGGAGGTAGAGCCACCAAATACAGCGCCGTAGTATACTCCGGCCATCAAAATTAAACCTGTTGCAGGATCAAAACCATAAGTAATTGGTATCATTAAAGCAATAGCTGTCATTGGACCTAAACCGGGTAGCATCCCAATAATAGTTCCAGCAAAACATCCTATCATTACCATAAGAAGGTTCTGAAAAGATAAAGCAGTTTTTAATCCGATGAGTATTCCTTCTATCATCCCATAATTCCTAAATATTTAAGTAATGGATCTCTAAGGTATACTGCTAATACTCCGTGCAATAGGTACATAAATATTGCAACAAAAGGGAAAGAAAATATTATAATATATTTCCATCTTCTTTCTCCCAAAAAATAATATGAAAAAATTAAAAAAAGTGAAGTTGACAAAAAGAAACCAACTTTAAGTATTGTGGCTCCATAGACAATCATTGTGAGAACTAATAAAATTGTTTTTTTAAATTCTAAATATGTTGGATCAACTTGAACTGGTTTCTGGTCTGGCAGGACAATTTTAAGACCAGAAAAAAACATTCCTGCATAACCTAAATAAATTGGAAAAGTTTTAGCATTAAAAGGAGCGCCTTCATCAAAAGCAAAAACTTGTATTTGATGGGCAGTATATAAATAAAATGCTGATATAATAAAGAAGAGCAGCGAAATAAGTTTAACTGAATTTATTTTCACTGCTCTTTCAATAAATTAATGAACTAGATAACACCTAGTTTTTTCATTAATTTTGTCATTTCTTTAGTTTGCTTTTTTAAGAAACTGTCGAATTTGCTTCCTGGATTATAAATATTAACCCAAGCGTTTCTTTTTCTAACTGTTTCCCATTCTGGAGTTTTTTGAACATCACCTAACATTTTAGCAATCTTCTTAACATCTCCGCTCGGCATACTTTTAGGAGCAAAGAAACCTCTCCAGTTAACAAACTGAACATCAAATCCTTGTTCTTTTAAAGTTGGAACTTCTGGAGCATCACCTACTCTTTCAGGAGCTGTAATACCAATAATTCTTACTTGATCTCTAGCGCCCATTACTTCACCCAAACCAGTTGAAAGAATTTGAGTTTCTCCTGATAAAAGGCCAGCTAAAGCTTTACCACCTGCATCGTAAGGTACATAAACTACATCGTTAGGATTTGCGCCTGCTTCTTGAAATGCAAGTGCACCAATTAAATGGTCCATGCTTCCTCTTACAGATCCACCAGCCATTTTAACTGACTTAGGATTTTTTTTGTAAGCATCCACTACATCTTTAAAGTTTTTGTATGGTGAATTTTTAGCAACTGCGATTGCGCCGTAGTCACCGATTACACCAGCAATTGGCTTAACATCTTTATAAGATAATACGCCAGATCCTTTTACATATCCTTTGTGTCTAGTGATTGATCTTAATACTAAAGGTGTTGATTGAACTAATACTGTGCCTTCTGGCTTAGTGTTAATTATATATGATAGAGCTTTTCCTCCACCACCGCCTGACATATTTTCATATGAAGCACTTTTTAGAAAACCAGCTTTTGTTAAAGCTTCACCAGTTCCTCTAGCAGTTCCATCCCAACCACCGCCAGCACCACCACCGATAATGAAATGTAATTTATCGATTGCAAAACTAGTTGATGAGATTGAAGTTAAAAGAACAGTTGCGAAAACTAAGCTAATTAATTTTTTCAAATTATTAAACATATTATTTCCCTCTGTTAATTAATTAAATTAAGTTATTAAAATAAAAATACTATTAAGAGTCAACAAGATATATTTAAAGAATGATTATAATTAATGAAAGAAAGTTCCTCTAATCCTTAATAATTCCCTAGATAAACCAGAATGTTCTTTAAATGCTTTTCTACCATGTAACCAGAAGTAATTATTAGAAAAAATTGTAGATCCTACTGGTAATGGAAAACTAATTTTATTTTTACTTTCTTCCAACGCATCAGAAAGTTTTTGAAGAAATAAACCTTGATCCATATTTTTTGGCTCAGGAAATTGATCAATATATGAAATAATTGGCTTACCGTTTTTATCTTTTGAAAATACTGGATGTTCAACTTTATATTCTACATTTTTACTTTTTGGAGACCCCCAGGTGAAATTTTGTTGTCCTATAGGATCTTTGCTTAAATCTTCTAGATGTTCCCAATCGTCTAAATGAAGGATAACACTTTCCCCTCCGCTTACATTATTTTCCTCCATTTTTGTCATTATTAACCAATCAGTTTTTTCTTTTACGTAAGTTCCATCCGTATGAAGATCTAAATTTGTATAAGCTTTTCTAAGATAGGAATCACTACTATCCTGATGTTTTACATGAAATCTTGCGTAGTATTTGCCCGTCATTGAGTCAAAATTTGGGTTTCCAACTAAATAAGCAAGACCCGTGGACAACTTGACTAGAAAATCTTTATCAAATTTTTTATTATGAATCTCAGGCTCAATAATTGCAGTTCCAGTTTTACGATCGTTAAGTATTTCACTAAGAGTTTTGCTCAATTTATTCTCAAATACCTCGTCTAAACTTTTAGCCAAACTAAATCTTGAGAAAGGTTTGTATTCTAAAGATAAGATTGAATGTTTTTTAAAAGGAAAAACTAATCTATCTAAGTCACTTTCCTTAAATTTGATAACACGAACTCTGTTAGAGTTTTGATGATCCGATATTGAAAAACTCATAATTAAACTAACCTATCATTCCTACAATCCACAAAGCAATAAATACAACTAAAATTGGTTCCATTAAAAATTTTAACATAATTTAAAAGTTAGTCAAAACTCCTAAAAGAATTGCAGAGATAATTGTTGGAATTACTAAATTTTTTTTTGTCATTATAAATAAAGCAACACAAGTTATTAAAACTATTAATCGAATAACCAAATCTGACTCCGCAAGCACGCCAGCTGGAAAAATAATCATCCTTCCTAATAAAGCTGCTAAAGTTGAATAAGCAACACAATTAAACCATTGAAAAACTTTTGACTTTACACTTACTTTCTCGGAAGTAAGTGCACCCATGAAACGAGAAATGAAAGTTGCAACTGATGTAGCTATAATCGCAAGAATTATAATTTGACTACTAGCCATTATTTCCTCCAAATAGAAAAGCAATAGTTCCTGCGATAAGACCGGCAAATAATAAAGCCCATTCTGTTGAAATTATATAAATTAAAGGACCTAACATAGTGCCTGCTATCACAGCGATAGAGATGCTTAAATTTTTCATTGCACCTATCAACATACAAAAAAAATAAACAGGGTTGACTATAGCGAGACCAATTAACATTTCTTTATTGAGATAGTCTGCAGATAAATATCCAATTACTGTCATCAATATAGCTGTAGACCAGGTTCCTATTCCAATCCCAATCCAAAAATCTATCCGATTTTTTTTATTTATTTTTTTGTAACCATCTTTAGCAATTAACCAAGAGGTAACAGCTAAGAAATGACAAGATAAATAATACTTCCATTTAGGTTGAGACTTATGGTCAAGTAAAGGAAATAAAGAAACTGTCATAGGATAAAGTCTGAAATTAACTAACCATACAGCTATAAAAATATTTATAATTGAAGCTCCTACGAGAAGTGACTCGGCCATAACTAATTGACCGGGTAGAGCATAAGTAAATAAGCTTGATGCAGCGCTTTGTTGAATATTAAATCCTGCATCTTTTAATAAAGCTCCAAGAGCGATGAAACAAGCAGCTAGAGGAATAGCCGGACTTCTAGTACCTTTTAGAGATTGTAATCCTTTGAGAAATACTTTTAAATTAATCATCCACCAAGGAATAATCTTCCTACGTCTGGATTTTTTAAAAGATCATCACCTTTGCCTGCGATAGCAGTTTGCCCAGAAACTAAAACATAACCAATGTCAGAAAATTCTAATCCTTTTTTTGCATTTTGCTCTACAAGTATGATTGTTTTCTTTTCGGCTTTTTGAAGATCTTCTAAAATTTCAAAAACCATATTTATATATTTTGGTTCTAGACCAATTGATGGTTCGTCCACTAATAATACAGATGGTTTCATTACTAATGCCCTGGAGATTTCTAATAATCTTCTTTCGCCACCAGATAAAACTTTTGCAGGTTGGTTTCTTCTATTTCTTAATCTTTCATATTTTTGAAAAATTCTCTCTGCCTCTTCATATGCCTCATCCTGTTTATCTTTAATATATCCACCCATTAAAAGATTTTCCTCTACTGTCATATCTGGAAACACTGAGTTATCTTGTAAGATATAAGCGATACCTACTTTGCTTAATTTTTGTGCCGGGGTTAATTTTGTAATTTCATTTCCCTCTAACTCAATTTTTCCATCAAATATATTTGTGAAACCATAAATTGAATGAAGTATTGTTGATTTTCCTGCTCCGTTAGGTCCTATTAAGCATAATGATTGTGCTTTACTAACTGTTAAATCAAAATTATGAAGTATCTCCATCTTACCATAACCAGCATTTAAACCCCTGATAGTTAGATGAACATCATTTGGAGATAGTTTATTTAAGTCCTCTAAACCAGGTGCTTTACCTAAAACATCATATTGATTTGCCATTACTGAGCTCCTAAATAAGCATCAACAACACGCTTATCATTTTTTATTTGATCTGGAGAACCTTCTGCTAACATTTTACCGTGTGCTAAACAGAAAATTCTTTGAGCTAGACTCATAATCACTTTCATATTGTGTTCTATAACTAATAAAGTAATTCCATAATCTTTATTAATTTTTATCAATCTATCTATAATTCCGTTAATTAAAGTAGGATTAATTCCAGCTGTAGGCTCATCAAGTAAAAGCATTTTAGGTTCATTCATTAAAGCCATTGCTAACTCTAGTAATTTTTGTTGTCCGAATGATAGATCGCCTGCCCTCAAATTTCTCTTTTGGTAAAGACCAACAAAGTTCAAAAGATTTTCTGCTTTCTCAGTAAGTTCTGCAGGTACTTTTGCAAAAATAAATCCGGAGTCACTAGCTTTGTGACTTATCAGCATATTTTCTACACAATTCAGTTTTGAATAAATTCTTGTTTGTTGAAAGGTTCTTAATAAACCAAGTTTAGCAACTGCTGGCACTGGCATTTCAGAAACTTCAGTATTATTAAAAACAATAGAGCCTTCATCTATGGGATGAGTTCCAACTATTGAATTAAATAAAGTAGTTTTCCCTGAACCATTAGGTCCTATTAAACCAACAATCGATCCCTGCTCTACAGAGACTGAAATATCTACGTTTGCTTGCACACCGCCAAAAGATTTGCTCACATTTTTAACTTCTAAAATACTCATTTTAACTCAACCTGTGCTTTCCGATCTTTATCATCAATTACTTCACCAAATCTCTCAGGATATTTTTCTCTCAACCAACCCATTAATCCTTCAGGGAAATATACAACGATCACAACGATTAAAACTCCTAATGCAACATACTGCCAACCTAATATTAATGTCCAAAGACCTTCTTTGAAAAAATGGAATAAAGTTGCACCAATTACTGGCCCCCATAAAGTTCCTTTACCACCAAGAATTGCCATAAGAACCATAAATACTCCCATCTCTCTTCCATCAAATGCTACGTCAGTTGAGTCTATATATCCAATTAGTCCACCCATGATTCCACCGGCAAGACCACAGAAAAATGCTGAACACATCCAACCTACAATTTTATATTTCATAGTTTGAATGCCCATTGCTTCCGCTTTATCTTCATTGTCTCTAATTGCATTTAAAATTAATCTAAATCTAGAACCGTAAATATATTTAACAAAAACAAATGTTCCAATTAATAATGCAAAACTTAAAAAGTAGAAAAACTTTCCTCTAGCTTCGGTGTCAACTATTTCTGCAGGAAAAGGTGGTGTAGTGAAACCTTGCCCGGCTCCGATAATTTCTATTCCGCCAGCAATTTCACCTGCCGCAATTCCAAGTCCTAAAGTACAAATAGCAAAGTAGTGGCCTCTTAAACCTAAAATAGCGTAACCTATAGCGCCAGCAACAATAGCTGGGACAATTGCTGAAACTAATAATCCGACTCCTATTCCTTGAAAATATTGTGCAGTGGTATGCACAAACGTTTTTTCTCCGCCGCTTTCTGTCCACTCTGCTAATGGAAAAAACATTCCCACTTGAACCGAGGCAGTTAGATACATCCCTAAACCATAGAAAAGAATATTTCCAAAAGTATTATAGCCCATCTCTCCGCCTTGTAAGTTCCAAGTCATTGCTAGAACAATCAAGACACAAAGATATGTAAGTTGAACTTTAAATGCTGAGAATAAATAAGGTGCAGCTAAACCTAAGATAATTAAACCTGAATATAATATTAAATCTTTTTGTTTTACTTTATTCATTTATTTTAAATATTCCCTTTTCTTTGAAAGTTTAAATCTTCTATAAACTAATATTAAGACTAAGAGTAAAAATACTGCTCCAATTCTAAACTCTGTTCCTAAAATATAATCAGCAAACTCTTCAAATAGTCCCAATCCCATTCCTGAAACTGCTACTGCTGGTAAATTACCAAGACCTGCTACTATCACTATCATGAAAGATCTAACTGTATATGGAAGCCCTACATAAGGATGAAGTGTGAGAGTTATTGAAATTAAAGCACCTGCAATTCCACATAACGCTGCATTGATACCAAAAGTTGCAGCATAAACTTTTTCAGTATCTACACCTAAAATTTTTGCAGCTCTTGCGTTTTGCGCTGTTGCTCTTATAGCTCGTCCAAGTCTAGATTTTTTCATATAAATTACTAATGCAACTGCATATAAAACACTTATAAAAGCTGAGAATATTTTTGAATTGGGTAGGGTTACTGAGTTATCAAATAACATTGTTGTTCCGTATTCAGACTGTGCCACAACTACGTCTGCTCCAAAAATAAAATTCATTAACTGTTGGAATACAATAGCGATACCAAACGTTGCTAATATTGAAATAAATAAATCCCTATCTACAACTTTATTAATTACTAATTTGTAGAGTGCCCAACCAACAAAGAACATTATGATTGGAGAAACAATTACTCCCCAAGCTGGATGAATTCCAGCAAGATACATAGTGTATGCAATATATCCTCCAAGAATTACTAAATCTCCTTGTGCAATATTGATGATATTCATTACTCCCCATTGAAGAGCCATACCATAAGCAATTAGTGCAAATAAAATCCCTAAAAGTATTCCGTCCAGTGAGGCCTGGACCATTAACATTGGAGCTTTAAAAATCAGAAAGTCCATAAAATTTCAAAACTTATAAAAGAAAAGCCCCTAGAAAACTAGGGGCTTTTCAAATTATTCAGAAGTTATTAGCTTCTTTCAGACCATTTCGGGATTGGATGATAGAACTTATCAGAAGCCCATTTTGTAGGAGCTACTACTCTATTCTCACAATCATCGCCTTTACATCTTACTTGGAACAAGATCATTGGCTTAGCAACGTTTTGGCCACCAGGTCCAAATTTAATGTTTCCATAGAAAGTTTGCATTTCTGTATCAACTAGCGCATCTCTAACTGCATCTCTATCAAAAGAATTTGCTCTTTCGAACGCATCTTTAAATACTAATAGTGCTGCAGAAGACTCTGCTGATTGATATGGCGGGTCATATCCAAATTCTTTTTGGAAGTCTTTAGCGTATTTCTTGCCAGAACCAAAGAATTTATCTTTGTAAGATAAATTTTTGTGCCACTGAGAAGCACACAATGCGTATTCTGATTTCTTTCCGTGTTGTTTAGAAAGTTTAGCAGCATCACAATGTGTCATCGCTAACATAGGAACATCAACTTTCATTTCAGAAATTTGCCTGATTGCAGTTAACGCACCTTTAGTGTGACCTGATACAACTAGCACATCTGGCTTAGTAGCTTTTACTTTAGCCAATGTCGCTGCCATATCGTTAAGTTCTTTTGGTAGTTTGTCATCGATGATGATCTCAGATCCAGTTCTTTTTGCTGCATCTAAAATACCAAGTCTCACGTCTTGTGAGAAAGCATCTTGTTCAAATGCTTGAGCAATTTTTACTCCTTTACCACCGTTTTTTTCTACCGCTAAATCGATAGCTACTTCAAGGTATTGGTTAGCTGGTGATAACACCGCGAACAAATATTTGTATCCTTTCGTAAATAAAGATCTAGATGCACCATTCGCTTCAACCATAGGAATTTTATATTTCTCGGTTACTGGTGCAATGGCTTTCGTTAAACCTGAACTGTATGGTCCAAGCATGTAATGAACGCCATCTTGTTTAATTAGTCTTTCAGCTAACTGAGCGGCTCTTTTTGGGTTTGACTCATCATCATAGTAAATGATCTCAAACTTATATTTCTTACCTTGTACTTCTACTCCACCCATTTTGTTAATTCTATCAACGGCCATGTTGTAACCGTTTTGAGTATGAACTCCATTTGAAGAGTATTTACCTGTAAGAGATATTGCAGAACCTAGCACAATGTAATCACCTTCAACTTTTGCAAAAGATGAAGTGAAAGAAACAAGTGCTAAAGTTATAGCTGAAATAGATGTAATAAATAGTTTTGCTATTTTATTCATTATTTCCCTTCTTGTTGTTAATTAATTAATTAAATTAAATAATTAAAACAAGAAATGAAGTTTTTGACAACAGTAAGAATTAACTAAAAATTCTGTGTCGCAGCAATGTAAACTGCTAAAATAAGAAGAACACACGCAGAAATTGTATTTAATAGCTTTGGTTTACCTCTTAACCAAACTGAAATTTTCTCAGCTGCTAATCCATAAGTCATTAACGTTAAAAAATCTAAAACAACGTATGTAATTAATAATATTAAAAACTGTGAAATAATATTTGATCCGAAATTAATAAAAGTTGGAAAAATTGTTCCAAAGAATAAAATTGCCTTTGGGCTTAAACCAGCAACTAAAAATCCATCTTTATAAAACGATAATGTTGATTTTAAATTTTGGTCTTTAGAACTAAAACTTCTGATTTTAGACGTTAAAGTATCATAGGCTAAATACACAATATAAAATATTCCTGCCCATTTTAAGTAGTAAAGAACTTGAGGATTATCCCTTAAAAAAGAACCAATTAAAAAAACTACTAAAATAGCTTGGATAGTATTTGCAGATATATCTCCAAATGCAGTCCAAACAGATCTGTTTAATCCATAGTTTAGTGTATGTGAAACTATTACAACTCTAGGCGGACCTGGAGAAATAAATAAAAATAAAATGATTTGTAAAAATATTATATAGTCTGTTGGAAACATTTGATTAGTCACTATATATAAATTTATGAAGAAAAAAAGTTTTATCCCTCAAACAAAAGTTAAAAACCCTGAGCCAAAGGAAAAGGATGATAATTGGATTATTTGGGCTGCATGGGCCGATAGAATTACTTTTGAAGAAATAAAAGAGAAAACTGGAAAAAATGAGTCTCAAGTTATTAAGATAATGAGAAAAAATTTAAAACCAGGTTCTTTCAGGCTATGGAGAAAAAGAGTACATAATACTAGCATCAAGCACAGAAAAAAGTTTCAATTAGGTAGAAAAAAACTTAGAGAAAAAATAAAAATAACTGATATATATTAATTATGAAAAAAGTCACAATGTATACTGGTAATCCTTGTTCATTTTGCGCAGCAGCAAAAGCTTTGTTAAAAACAAAAAATGTTGAGATAGAGGAAATTGATATTTGGGCAGATCCAGCTAATGCTAAAGAAATGCTTCAAAGAACGAATGGTGTAAGAACTATTCCTCAAATTTTTATCGGTGATCATTACATTGGAGGAAATGATAAACTTCAAGAAGCCAATAGAACTGGTGAATTAGATAAACTCCTTTCTTAATTAATAAATCTTGTAATTATTTTTGAAGCATTAACTAAAGATCCTGATGCGTGTTTGCCTTCAATTATATAAAGTTCACTTTTAAGTCCCTTTGTAATTAACATTTCATGATAGTTCTTTGATAAAATTGGAAATGTATTTGTGTCATCTTTCCCAACAATAAGGATTGTATGAGAGTCTTTGGAAATCCCATTTATATTTCTATGAGGTGAGGTTTTAAGTTTATAAACACTTTCTTCCTTCATTTTTCTCCACTTCTCAAAATTACAAGGGCAAGAAATTAATATTGTTTTATCAATTAATTTTGGAACTCGGTTATTTATTGTTGCTGTAGAAAATGCGCCTCCAGAATGACCAATCATAATTAAATTATTAGCTCTGTAGTGTTCTTTGAGATTTTGGGCTGCTTTTGCAACTAACTCTAATTTCTCCCATTTATAATTAGTCTTTGCTTTTCTAGTTTCTTGATAGCTTCCATAAGATTTTCGACCTGAGTCAAGAGTATACCCAGGTCTTGCGAGAAAGAAAAAGTTAACATTTTCTGACAACAATTCATTTCCTAATTTCCAATATCCTTTTTTTCCAGGAGGTTTTACGCCAGAAGATAAATCACCATGTAAAAATATAATTAAGTTTTTTTTATTTTGCTTTATTTCACCAATAGGCTGGAGTGCTACACACTTGTTTTTTTCAGCAGAAACAAAAGTTAAAAAATCTTCCTTATCACATGCTAAAGAATAATTTGGTAAGATCAAAAAAATTAAAAATAAGACTTTATCCCTTATCATTTTATATCATTAGCAAAAGGCATTGCATCAGCAGCGCCTTTTTTGGTAGTAGAAATTCCTGAAACTTTTATTGCAAATTTTAAACATTCTTTAATATCCATTTTTTTCTCTAATCCAGAAGCTAAAGCCCCACTAAAAGCATCACCTGCTCCTGTAGTATCTTTTACCTTGTTCTTAAGATCTAGAGCTGGCATTGCAAAGTTAGAACTTTGATTTGTAAAATAAATTCCTTTATCTCCTAGAGTTATTATTGAGTTTTTCACACCTTTTTTAATGAAAAAATCACCTGCTTCTTTTGCTTGATCATAATTTTCTATTTTTTTTCCAAAATAAAATTCCGCCTCAGTTTCATTAGGAGTAAAAAAATCGATATATTTGAAAAATTCATCTTCAATTTTTATAGCCGGTGCTGGATTTAAAATAGTAATTGCGTTACCTTTTTTTGCTAATTTTAAAGCGTGTAAAGTCACATCTGTTTTGATTTCTAATTGAGTTAAAAAAACTTTGCAATTTGAAATTAAATTCGAAAATTTATTTACCTCATCTATAGTTATTTCCATAGAAGCGCCTGGGTAAACAATAATAGCGTTTGTGCCATCGGTTTGATTAACCATGATACCAGCGACTCCTGTTGGATGTTCATTGGAAACAAAAACTGTTTTGTGATTTAAATTATTTTTTTTATATAACTCAATCGCCATTTTCCCATATTCATCGTCACCAACTTTTCCTAAAAAACTAACTTTACTTTTCAACCTAGCTGCTGCAATTGCCTGGTTAGATCCTTTGCCACCAGGTCCAACTTGAAAGCCTGAACCAAATACAGTTTGCCCTTTAGTAGGTAATTTTTCAGAATAGAAAGTATTATCAGCTACGAAATTTCCTAATACACAAATATCAGTCATTAACCAAGCGTAGTGAGGATCGGGAAGATTGTCAAAATATAATAACTAATAACTTGAATTTGATTAGTGGCAATTAATATTCCAGTTAATAATAAAATCACTCCTCCAGTTTTAGTAACTCTTCCATAATATTTACTAAAACCCTTTCTAGTAGTTAAAAATCTACTCATATAATAGCCGGATAAAATAAAAGGGATTGCTAATCCTAAAGAGTAAAATGAAAGTAATAATACTCCAGTACTAACAGAAGCTTCTGTTGCAGATAGAGCCAATATAGATCCTAACACGGGACCAATGCATGGGGTCCATCCAAAAGCAAAAGCTGCACCAACTAATAATGGAAAAGCATAATTATTTTTATAGCTTTGAGTTTCAATTCTTTTTTCTTGATTTAAGAAACTAAAATTAAAAATACCTAACATTTGAAAAGAGAAAAGAATAATCAAAATTCCTGCTGCAATTCTTAATTCATTAGATAAAAATAATAATATATTTCCCACAGCTGAAGCAGTTGCACCTAGAATAATAAATATAAGTGAAAATCCTAAAGAAAATAAAATAGTTTTAATAAGAACACTTCGTCTGTCTTGCTCAATTTCATCTAAATTTTTTCCAGTAATGTAGGAAATATAGCCTGGAATAATAGGCAATACACATGGAGTTAAAAAACTTATAAATCCAGCTCCAAAAGCAAAAACTAACTTTACGATCATATAAACTTTATATTTGCCTTTGATCTTTACCGCAATTACAATATTAACTCATGATAATAAAATACCTTGGTTTTCTATTTACTCTTCTTTGGTCTTATACTTTTATAAAAACACAAAGTTTATTTAAAAAAGGATCAGGGTTCTTAATTACATTATTTGTTTCAAACATTTCTTGGTTAACTTTTATAGCTGCTTGTTTTTATGGTTTTAAAAATTTTGAATTCTATTACGTTGTGATAGGAATAGTCTTTATCATTGCGCTTATTCAATTAACTTTTGGTCGAATAAGCTTATTTATTAATTCAAAGTTTGAAAATAAAGATAACTTAATAAGAATAAAAACCGTTATTGAATATATTATAATTATTGCAATACTTTACTATATTTTTAATTAATCAGTTTGAATTGTTCCTAAAACTTTAAAATTTTTATCAGCTATAACTATTTCTCCTGAACTTGGGACTGCAGTTGTTACAGCAGTAATAATACTGTAATGAGTAATCAATATTAAATTTTTACCTTTTCCGTCCCATTTTTTCACAAAATTATAAAGTTCTTTTAATTGTTTTCCCTCGTTCCTGTTGTATGGAGACTGGAATGTAGAATTTAATGCTGTAAATTCCTTATAATTTCCAAATGCATATTTAGCGGTGTCTTTGCATCTACACCATTGACTGCTTAAAACTTGGTCTACGGGAACTTTATTTTGTTTAAATAATTTACCAATTTTTTTTGATTGTTTTATGCCTGTTAGATTTAAATTTCTTTGTGTCTTACAATCATTAATTTTAAATCCTGGTGGGTCCCCTCCACCTGGAGCTAATGAATGCCTAATTAAAATAATTTTGTTTCCTTCTTGCGCTAAATTCCAGAGTTGGTCTGATGCATTTAAATGTGATGTAAAAAGAGAAAAGAATAAACTTATAAATAGGGAAATAATGTTTTTCTTCATGGTGGGTGAAATGACAGTCTTACAAATTTATGCAGCCTTGGTCTAGAGGACATCGCAATCTGATTCTATGACTTTCATAGGTTGTATTCAAAAACCTTTAAAGTGTGTGGATAATTTTAAAATCAAAAGTTGATTAGTTTTGTTGTTTTTTTTGAAAAATATAATTAATTTCTGATTTCCCTTTTTGAAAGTATCCTTTTTTTTTTAGATACGATATTAATTTTTTCTTTTTGTTTTTTGAGCTCTTATTGTAATCCAGTATTTCTACACATATCACTTTAATATCAAACTCTTTAAAATCCACTGATTTTATAACTTCAAGTTCATGTCCCTCTATATCAATATTCATGAAATCTATTTTATAAAAATCATATTTTTTAAATAAACTATTTAAAGTGTTCGTTTTAATATTCTTAATTTTAAAATCTTTTTTGCTGATTTTGAAATGTTTGCTTAACCAATTTTTGTGATTTGAATCCAAAGTATTTTTTGAGTCAAAATCGCCCAAAAAAAAGAGTTTTTTTTTAGTTTTTTTATTAGATATTGCTGAACAGATGTTTATATCAGATGGTCTCGCATAATTAAATAAATCAATAGTTAAAGGATTTAAATCAATATTTAAACCATACCAGCCTTTTTTAAACATCTCTAAAGTATTATTTGATCTAGTGGGATGGAAACACCCTAGATCTACGTATACTCCTTTAAAGTCCTTATCAAATAATTCTAATATTTTTTTTTCTTCTCCGAATTGAGAACTTTTAAATAAAAATTTAAAATTTCTAATATAAATATTGTAAAATAAATAAAATTTTTTTAGAAAAGGATATCTTTTACTTAGGTCGAGAAATTTAGAATTTTTTGTAGACATTATTTTGGTTTAAATATTAAACAAACACCATTATTACAATATCTCTTTCCTGTAGGTTTAGGTCCATCATCAAAAACATGTCCGTGATGACCACCACATTTTTTACAATGATACTCTGTTCTTGGATAACCAATGTGCATATCTTTTTTTTCTTCAAAAACATTTGGTAACGACTCAAAAAAAGATGGCCAACCAGACCCACTTTCATACTTTGTGCTCGACTCAAATAACTTTGTTCCACAACCAACACAGTGATAAGAACCCTCTCTCTTTTCATTGTTTAATGGGCTGCTTCCAGGAGACTCTGTTCCCTCCTGTTTTAAAACATAATTTTGTTCTGGTGTTAAATTAGGATCCCAATCTTTAGCGCTCATCTTTTACTTTGTCATCGACACCATAAGGTTTAAATTTTCCTTGGTTTTCTAATTTCACCGCTTTAGCTGGTATACCAACCATGGTTGCGCTTTCAGGAACATCCTTAACCACAACAGCATTTGCAGCTATCCTTGCTCCTTTTCCAACTTTTACAGGACCGATTATTTGAGCTCCAGAACCAATAACTACATCATCACCTATCGTCGGGTGTCTTTTTTCATGACGTTGCTTTTCGCTATCTATACTTGGTGAGCTACCACCTAAAGTTACCGCATGATAAATTGTTACGTTATTTCCAATTTCAGAAGTCTCGCCAATAACAACTCCCATGCCGTGGTCAATAAATAAATTTTTTCCGATTTTAGCACCTGGATGAATTTCAATACCTGTAAAAAATCTTACAGTCTGTGAAATAATCCTTGCAATAAGATCAAATCCTGCCTTGTAAAAGAAGTTAGATATATGATGAAAAAAAACTGCCTTAACTCCAGGATAAGTGAGGATGATACTCACTATAGATTTTGCCGCAGGATCTCTTTTTTTTATAGACTCTATGTAATCGCTCATAATACTTATATAATGTCTACTTGATAAATTTAAAGAAAAATATATATAAAACGCATGAGTAGACCATTTCATTTAGCAGTACCAGCTGGAGATCTGACAGACTCGGTGCATTTCTATGAAAAAATCTTAGAATGTAAGTTAGGTAATAGAGAAGAAGGTAAATGGGTTGATGTTGATTTTTGGGGTAATGAGCTAACTTTACACAAAACTAATATGAAATTACCTTCAGAAAGACATGACGTAGATATGGGGTCAGTACCAGTCCCTCATTTTGGAGTTCATTTAGATCCAAAAATCTTTGAAAAAATAAAAGAAAATTTAAAGAAAAATAATATTGATTATTTAGATAAGCCTTACACTCGATTTAAAGACCAAAAAGAGGAGCAGGAGACTTTCTTCATCAAAGATCCTCATGGCAATGTTTTAGAGCTTAAAACATTAAAAAATTAGTCATTGACAATTAATTGAGAATTTTGATAGTATTATTTAGCGCTGAGTTAAAGCAACTTGCGGGCGCTTAATAAATCCTGCTAAAGCGCAATGTCAATCTGACCACCGCTTTAGTCGGTGGTTTTTTTTTGGAAAAATCTAAAATTAAACCGGGTATTTGAACCGTATTGTACACCTGGCATTTGCCAAAGTACTAAAAAGGAGAAGATGAGCAGAATTTACTCCGTTCATTCTTCTCTAAAATGGAGAAAAAAATGAACGAGACAATTAGAGAAACAGTAAGGGGGAAAATCAATGGCTGATTTTAAACATCCGGAAACTATTGGCTTACATGGTAGCGATTACAGGGCAGATCCTACGACTACAGCCGTAGCAGTTCCAATTTACCAAACAACTTCTTACCAATTTAAAAATGCAGAACATGCTGCAAATTTATTCGGTCTAAAAGAATTTGGTAATATTTATACACGTATAATGAATCCAACAGTTGATGTGTTAGAGAAAAGAGTTGCAGCACTTGAAGGTGGTGTAGCTGCATTAGCGGTAGGTTCAGGTCAAGCAGCATCAGCAATGTGTGTTCAAAACTTAGCACAAGCTGGAGACAATATTGTTGCTTCAACTGACTTATACGGAGGTACAGTTAACTTGTTTAAAAATACTTTAAGACAACAAGGTATTGAAGTTAGATTTGCAGATCCTGCGGATCCTAAAAACTTTGAGAAAGTAACTGATGATAAAACAAGAGCTTACTATGGTGAGTCTTGTCCAAATCCTTACCTTCGAGTGTTCCCAATCAAAGAAGTTGCAGATATTGGTAGAAAAAAAGGCATACCTTTAATTATCGATAACACTGCATCACCCGTAATTTGTAAACCTTTAGCGCATGGTGCTGCAATCGTAATGCACTCTTTGACTAAATATATTGGTGGTCACGGAACTTCAATTGGTGGAATAATTGTTGATGGTGGAAACTTTGACTGGATCAAAGACAGAAAAAGACAACCATTAATAAACGAACCAGATCAAAGTTATGGTGGTGCCGTTTGGGCAGATGCAGTTCCTCAGTTAACAGGAGCCAACATTCCTTTTGTGATAAGAGCGAGAGTGGTTTTATTGAGAGACTTGGGCGCTCCTTTAAGTCCATTTAATGCTTTCCAAATTATTCAAGGTTTGGAAACAGTAGCTCTAAGAATGAAACAACATTGTAGCAATGCAGAAAAAGTTGTTACTTTCTTAGAAACACAGAAGAAAGTTAAGAATGTAATCTACCCTACTAATCACCAAGGTGAGATTAAAGAGAGAGCTAAGAAATATATGCAAGGTGGATACGGCTCATTAGTTGGAATGGACTTAGGTACTAAGGATGCTGGTGCAAAGTTTATTGATAACTTAAAGATGCTTTACCACGTTGCTAATATAGGTGACGCAAGAAGTTTAGCGATACACCCTGCAACTACAACGCATAGTCAGTTAGACGATGCAGCATTAGCAGCTGCAGGTGTTACACCAGGCTACGTAAGACTGTCTATAGGTATCGAACACCCAGATGATATTATTGCGGACATCAAACAAGCTTTAGCTGCTTAAATTATATTTGCCCCACTGAAAAAGTGGGGCAAGATAAAGAATGATTAAACAAATCAAATCATCAGAAATAAAAGATTTTATTCAAGAAAATTCCAATACAGTTTTACTAGATGTTAGAACTGATAACGAATGGAAATCTTTGGGAAAACCTAAAGCAGAAGATTTAAATTCCAAAACTTATTTTGTTACAGTAAGTCATGACTTAACAAATTGGCAAGTTCCAGATCAAAATTTTATAGTAAACGTGAAAAAAAAAATTGGTAAAGATAAAAAAATTTTGGTGATGTGTGCTGCTGGAGGAAGATCTATGATAGCCGCAAATCTTTTAGAAAATGAAGGTTATTCCGTTCTAAATGTTTCTGACGGGTATAGCGGTAATAGCCAGGACCCTGGCTGGAAAAAATCAAACTTACCTGTCGATTATTCCTAATTAGTTTATTGATTTTTTTATTTTAGATTGTAAATCGATTGCAAGTTGTCTTGGGGATTTTTTCTCTTGCAAGAAAACCTTTTTTAAAATTTTCTCCTCTTCTGATATAACATCTATTGTCTCTATATTTTTAGGATACTTTTTCACAACTTCTAAAGTCTTCTTTTTAATTACGTTGCTTGTTAATGCTATTTTTCTATTTACTACTGAACAAAATTCAGATCTTGTTTTTTCAATAAAAGAGATGCAAGGCTCTTTCTTTTTTTCAGGATTTTTTTCTTCGGCATAAGCGATTGCGTGCTCTAAAGGAGATTTCCCTGTGTGTTGTTTAACTCCGAGACTAATTGCTGAATTAAGAGAGGATTGAATAATTTTTCCATTAGAGACTCCTCCAACTGAACCACCTAACAGCGCAACTGACTCGGCGCATCCGTTTAATAAAAAAGTGAACGATATTAAAAAAAATACTTTATACATAAATTGTTGTTATGATTTCCGGTCTGTATACCTGATTCAGGTATAAAAAAAAGACAATTATATTTTTAAGATTTTAAAGATTACAACTTGTAGTGCTATTTTTAGATTTATCCACAGGCTTATTTTTTTGAAAAATTAATCTAAATACTTAATTTTCGAACTTTTATCTATATTAGGTTGTAATGATGAGGTTAAATCTTTGAGAGGTTTATTTCTTCTTTTATTTAAAATCTTAGATTTAGTTAAATCTAATTGTTTTTTTACAATCGCACAAATCTCTGAATTGGTTTTTTCAAGAAAAGACAAGCAAGGCTCTTTCTTTTTTTCAGGATTTTTTTCTTCGGCATAAGCAATTGCGTGCTCTAAAGGAGATTTTCCTGTTTGTTGTTTAACTCCATAACTTATAGCTGAATTTAGAGAGGATTGAATAATTTTTCCATTAGAGACTCCTCCAACTGAGCTACCCAACAGAGCTACTGACTCGGCGCACCCATTTAAAAGAATTAACGAGATCAGTAAACCAAATATTTTTTTCATACTCCCCTTTTATAATTATCCCTATTTTAAGCAGAGATTTATTCATTATAAAACAAACGAATCACCCAAATTGAGTTTATATAGAATACAACCTATAATGGAAGTGCAAAACTAGGAAATTTTTCTTAGGGGCTTATTTTTAAGGCAACTTTCAAGATTTTCTATCATTTGCAGATAAAATTTAGAGTAATTTTCAGCTGTCACATAACCAATATGAGGCAGTATCAAAGCATTAGGAAGAAATCTCAATTTATGGTCTTGCGGAAGAGGTTCTTTGTCATAAACATCTAAACCAGCCCCAGCTATTTTTTCATCTTTAAGAGCTTCAACAAGATCATCCTCATTAATAATAAATCCTCTCGATGTATTAATTAAAAAAGCTGTTTTTTTCATCATGCTTAATTCTTTTTTAGTTATAAGATTTTTATATCTGTCTCCATAAACTACATGAACAGAAATAATATCTGAATTTTTTATTAGATCTTCTTTGCTCATTGGCAAAACTCCTAATTCATTGGCATGTGATAAATTTAAGTTTTCACTCCAAGCACAAACTTCCATTCCAAAAACTTTTGCGACCTTAGCTACCTGTGTTCCAATTTTTCCAAGACCAATTAAACCTAACATTTTACCTTTCAACTCAAATCCAATGGTTGTCTGCCAATAACCTTGGAACATATTATCAATTTCTTGTTTTATATTTCTCAAAAGACCTAAAATTAAAGCCCAAGTAATTTCTGCTGCAGGATTCGAGTTGATTTCAGTCCCGCAAACTATGATATTTTTTTTCTTAGTTGTTTCAAAATCAATAGAGTTATTCCTCATACCTGATGTCATAATATACTTTAGATTAGGCAAACTCTCTAGTAATGTCTTTGTAAGTGGAGTTCGCTCTCTCATAATAAATAATGCTTCAAAATTCTCTAAAGCTAAAATAGCTTCGTTTTCATTTACAAAAGGCTCATTAAAGATTTTAAAGTCATACTTATTTTTGTATTTTTCAATTTCAATAATCTGTCTGAAAGCATCTTGATAATCATCTAGCACTGCAACTTTTATCATTGGGTTTTTCTATTTGATAAATAAATACCAGAAATTATAAAAGTTGCTCCAATAAAATGAAATAATTGAAATTTTTCTTTAAAAATTATTATTGCCATTAATGCGCTGAAAAGTGGCATTAGCTGAATAAACATAGACGATCTGTTAGGTCCAATAAGTTCAATAGCTTTCTGCCAACAATAATACGCTGCAATAGCGGGAAATATAACTACATAAGATAGAATTAAGATAAAAGCTTTATTTATATTTACATTTAATCCCATTGATCGTTCATAGAAAAATTGTGGAATCAAAAATATTAATCCTACAGTAACCATTATTTGAATTAAAGAAAATTGAGATAATTCAAGTTTACTTTTTTTAAGTAAAGTCGAATATAATGACCAGCTCAAAACACAAACTAACATCCATATATCGCCTTTATTAAAACTTAGGGAGATTATCTTTTGAATATCTGCATTTGAAATAATTGTTCCTACTCCAAATATTGATAAGATTAATCCAGATATTTGAAATATATTTGTTTTTTCAATATTCATAATCGATGAAAAAATTATTATCATTGGTGGGATAGCAGCTAACATTAAAACGGCATTTATTACTTGTGTAAAATTTAAAGCAAAATAAACAACTGAATTAAAAGTACTAATTGTCAATATGCCCATAAAACTTATTACTAAAAAGTTTTCTTTAATATAATTTTTCTTCGCTAAAATTTCTTTAATCGTGAAAGGTATCAATATAATCCACACCATAACCCATCTTAAAAAATTTAATGTTAATGGTGGGATTTCAAATAAAGTTGCAAATTTCCCGATAATAAAATTTCCTGACCAAAATAATGCCGCTAAAGTAAGAAAAGTATAAGCTAAATAATTTTTTGACAAAAAATTCCTAATTAAATCTTTTTGAGCTGTATGGAGATAAATCCAAATTAGTTTTTTCTCCAGCAACAATTCCAGAAATAATTTTGCCTGTTATAGCGCCTAATGTCCAGCCTAAATGTTGATGGCCGAATGCGTATATAATATTTTTATTTTTTAAAGACGGGCCTAAAATAGGTAAAAAGTCTGGTAAAGTGGGTCGGAAACCTAACCATTCATCCTCATGTTTTCCAAGTTGAGGTAAAAGTTCTTGTGCACATTTAATTATATATTCGATCCTTTTTTTTGATGGAGGATTTTCTAAACCTCCTAACTCTACAGTGCCAACTGCTCTTAAACCTTGATTCATTGGTGTCATGCCAAAACCACGATCCAAAAATATAACTGGTCTTGAAATAAGTTTGTCCTGGTCTTTAAAATGAACATGATATCCACGTTCTGTATCTAAAGGAATATTTTCACCTAATTGGTCTGTCAAAGTTTTAGAAAAAGCGCCTGAGGCTACTACAGTTTTTTCAAATTTATACGTATCTCTCTCGGTTTTTATCACTGTTTGATCGACATTAACTTGCTCTAATGCTTTGACATTTGATTGAATAAACCTTCCTCCTCTCTCTAAGAAAAGTTTAAAAATTTTTTTCAATATGCCATGGGGATCTCTGGCGTGCATTGCACTTTCATAAATAACACCAGCATCAAAAACTGGTTGTAAATTTGGTTCCAAATCTAAAACTTCTTTTTGCGTTAAAAGTTTTTGTTTAATTCCAAGTTCATCTCTTACTTTTATTTCTAATTTTCTACTTTTAAGATTCTTATTTGTCCAAATATAAATAATACCTCTCTTCTCAACTAAACCTGATGTATCAATTTCTTGAAAAATTTCCTCATAAGCATCATTTGAGAGACTTAAAATTTGATGCATGTACTTAGCAGTATGCATCATTGATTTTTTATTACAGTTTTTGAAATAGTGTAAGAACCAATTAAACATTTGAGGTATATAATTCCATTTCAAAGCTAAAGGTCCGTAGGAACTCACTAACATCTTTGGTACATCATATAAAACATCTGGACGATTAAATTGAAGAACAGCGTATGGTGAGAAATGACCTGCGTTACCATAGGACGCTGGTTTGAACTCATTTGATAATGGATCATGTCTATCAAAAATAGTTACAGGGATACCCTTTTTAATTAATTGAAGGCCAGTGCATACACCTTGAATGCCTGATCCAACAATCCCAACTGATTTACATTTATAATTTTCCACAAGGAAATTATATTGTAATCTTTTGAAAAATAGTAGTGCGGTAGATTAGGCGATAGCTTCTTTGTTAACTACGTCAGGTCTTTCTTCTGTATCAACTGACTCTTTTTTATCTTTTTTCTTAAATAAGAAGTCACCAGTTAGCTTAGATTTAGAGCTATTTGTTTTTTTGATATAACCATCTATATCAGCTCCATTTTCTGTTCTTAAATTGTTACCAAACTCTATGTCACCTTTAATTGTTCCAGTAGCTCCGATAACAATATTTTGAGCTGAAACTTTTCCATCTAAATGTCCATGTATTTCAACATCGTCAGCTTCTATGTGTCCCGTGATTGAGCCCGTGTCTCTGATAATTAATTCTTTTGAGTAAACTGGACCTTTGACTAAGCCGGCTATATCAATAGCTCCAGAGCTATTTATAGTTCCCTCGATGCTTACAGTTTCGCTTATTAGCGATCTTTCTGAGTCTTTTATCTTTATTTTTTTATCACCAAACATATAATTTTTCATAAACTAATCACCTATTTAACTTTTATACAAGCATTTATTTAAATAAATTTTGATCATTTTAGGTTTAAATTAGTTCACTGGAACGTCTTTATATATCTTGCAAGACATAGCTATTCCAAGCCCTAACATCATTGCCATCATTGAGGAACCGCCGTATGACATGATTGGCAAAGGGGAACCTACGATGGGTAACAAGCCTAATACCATCATCATATTAACCACTACGTAAAGAAAGAAAGCTGTCGCAAAACTATAACAGTATAGCTTCCCAAAATTACTTCTTGTGATGTTGCCTATTTTAACTATCCTTGAGATGATTAATGCATAAAGCAATAAGATGAACAATGATCCAAAAAAACCAAATTCCTCAGAAAAAAGTGTAAAGATAAAATCAGTATGTTTTTCAGGTAAATAATCCAAATAACTTTGAGAACCGTTCAAAAACCCTTTTCCAAACAATCCACCTGAACCGATAGCTATTTTTGATTGAATTATTTGATATCCTGCACCTAATGGATCTCTTTCTGGATTAAGAAAAGTAAGAATTCTAGATTTTTGATAAGGTTTCAAAAATGAGATAGCTATAGGCAATAGAGCTATCATGCTTAAACCTGAAAAAACAAAAAATTTAGCTCTTACTCCTGCTAACCAGGCTACAACTATTCCGCCAGCTGCGATTAAAATTGACGTTCCTAGATCTGGTTGAGTCGCTACTAAAATTATCGGTGCAATAAGAACTGTTACTGGTAAAATTAAATATCTAAAACTATTTATACTTTCAATCGATATTCGATGATAATATTTCGCTAGAAATAAAATGAGCCCAACTTTCATTAATTCAGAAGGTTGTAAATTCATAAAATAAAGATCTAACCATCTTTTAGATCCTGATGAGGTTAATCCAAAATATTTTACACCAAGTAATAATAAAAATATTACAACATAAGCTATATAACTTGTTTCATGCCAAAATCTTATTGATATAAATGAAACTATAAAAAACATTCCGAAAAAAACAAAAAATCTTAAAATATGACTATTGGTGTGATACTTAAATTCACCTCCGTCTGTTGAGTACATAGCAAACATACTAATTATCCCTAAAACCAAAATTGCAACTACTAAAACATAATCTAAGGATAAAATTTTATCTCTTATACCTAATTTGGATTGAATTGATCTAGGTTGTAACATTATACAGACTCCCCAGTTGAATCCTTTACAACTCTTCTTCTTAATTCATGCCTCTCAAGAACTTTTTTTATTACTTTCTTTGCGATAGGTGCTGCGGCTTTACCGCCAGAGCCTCCATGTTCGACTAAAACACTTATCGCATACTGTGGATCTTTGTAAGGAGCAAACGCTACGAATAATGCATGATCTCGATCTTTATAAGGTAAGCTTTCTTGTTTTACTTCTGCTTCTCGCTGAGCTTCAGTAAATCTTTTTATTTGTGAAGAACCTGTTTTACCAGCGAACGTAAACTTGGGATTTTCCATTCTATGTCTATAAGAAGTCCCACCAGGCTCATTTGAAGAGGAAAACATTGCGTCTTTAATTAAATTTATATGTTCCTGGTTTTTAAAAAGTGGCTTTAGGTTAAAGTTTGAAACCAGAAGATCAGTTGGCAGAGGTTGGTTAGGATTTTCATTTTTGTATTTTAAATAATCTCTTAAATTATCATTACTTTCATTTGATAAAATTTTAGGTTTAATTTCAAATCCACCATTAGCAATTTGCGCTGTCATTAAGCAAAGTTGAATTGGTGTGCTCTGAAAATAACCTTGTCCAATACCCGAGTGTAAGGTTTCACCAAGGTACCAATTTTGACCTATAAATTTTTTCTTCCATTTCGTATTTGGTACAACTCCTGATCTCTCCTCAATAAAATCGTTTAAAACTTTTTTTCCTAATCCAAATCTTTTTGCTGTTTCTGCTAATCGATCAACTCCTAATTTTCTTGCTACCTCATAAAAATAAACATCACATGATCTTTGTATACCTTTTCTTAGATTTACTATTCCATGACCTTCTTTTTCCCAACAATGAAATTTTTCGCCATAAAGTTCGATTTTACCTTTGCACCTAAAAGTATCTAATGGTCTAATAATTTTATTTTCTAATGCGCTAAGTGCTACTAAAGTTTTTATAGTTGAGCCTGGAGGGTACAAGCCTGATAAAGCTTTGTTGGCTAAAGGTTTTTTTTCATCTTTGATTAAACTATTCCAATAATTTTTGTCTAAACCATGAACAAATGCATTAGGCTCAAACGTCGGAGACGATACTAAAGAGACAATGTCTCCATTATAAACATCCATAACACAAACAGCAGCAGCTTTATCTACAAGAAGTTCATTTGTGAATTTTTGTACTTCATAATCTAAAGTTGTCTTAAAACTTTGACCTACTTGTCCTGTGTCTACCTTGATTTCCCTGATTCTTTTTCCATACGCATTTACTTCGTACCTTTGATATCCAACTTTACCAATTATTTTTTCATCTAACTTTCTTTCTAGTCCTGTTTTACCTATAGCCATACCAGGAACAGCTACCTCTTTTAAATATTTTTTTGTTTGGAGATCTTTGGTGCTTATCTGAGAAACATATCCAAGCACATGAGCTGAAGAATTATCCGGATAAGTTCTTGCAACAGACACTATTGGTTCAACCCCCTCTAGTTCGTGTAGAAAAAGGTTTAACTTAGAAAATTCAGACCAGTCTAAGTTTTCCGAAACGATAATAGGCTCCCATGGCTTTTGTTTTTTTATAACTCTTTTTAAATATGCAACTTTTTTACTAGAAATATTCAAAATTGCTTTAAGTCTTACAAAAAGATTATCAAGATCCTTTGCATTTTCAGGTATCAAATGAACTTGATACAGAGGTTCATTAGAGGCTAACTCTTTATTGAAAAAATCTTTTATAACTCCTCTTTCTGGTGCAAGTTTCCATTCTCTAAACCTATTTTTATCTGATAGAGACTTATATTTTGTTGCCTGATTTATTTGTAAAGAAATTAATCGACCCACTAATCCAACCATCACAACAGCTTTAGCTGCTGTAATTAAAAACATTCTTCTACTTATTAATTTTGATTTTATTACTGTATTACCTGAGCCTGGGCTAAGCATCTTGTCCTCTCACAAAACTTATTTGATAAAGATTAAATAGTAGCCAAAAAACTGGAAATAAAAACAAAGTAAAAAAGGTATTATAGCCAATTTTGGAGTAGGAAATTGTAATTTCAGTAAAATTATTAATTAGTGAAAAAAACAATAAATTAGAAAAAATTAAAGCTATAAAAAAAGTAAACCAATCTGAAGCTATTGTAGTATTTACACTTTTATTTCTTACATAATTTCCCACAAAACAAACTATTAGATAAGATAAAGAACTTGCACCTAATGGAAAGGACATAATTGCATCATTAATCAGTCCTGCAAGAAATATATGTCCTGGCCCCATTAAATAAGGACGTTTTATGATCCAAAAATAAATGATTATTATCTGTAAATTAAACGAGAATATTTCAAAAATTTTTTCTAAGTTAGTATCAATTTCACTAATAGATAAATAGTATAATAAGATTAACGGTCCAGCAGCAAACAACTTATTAATTATATTCCCTTTAGCCATTAAAATTTTTCCTTTTTTTGATAAGTTAAAATTACTGTCACAAATGAGAGTTGATTAGCGTCAACAAATAAATCGACTTCTCCTTCTGCCGTTGTTTTCCCAATCGGCGTTCCAGCAGCAAATATTCCATCTTTACCAGATGCAAATACTGTTACTCCATCTTCAAATATATAACCATCAGGTAAGTATTCTAATTTAGGTTTATTGGTACCACCTCCAGCAAGAATGGCCTGAGAATTATCAGAGTCTAAAGTTACAGGAATTCTACTATTTAAATCATTTAAAAGTAAAACTCTTGAAGACAAATAATTTGTCTCTACTACTCTACCAACTAAATATTGATTTTGAGTAACTGGCATACCTTTTAATATACCTTCCTTACTTCCTTTATTTAAAATAACAGATTTTAAAAAAGGACTATTTTTGTCAACTAGGACCTTCGATAGCACTATGTTTGAAACATTGGAAATATTCTCTGCATTTAAAACTTTTTTCAAACTTTTATTTTCGTTCGTTAAATATTCTAAATTTAAATCAAGTGCCTTATATTTTTCAATTACAAGCTTTAATTCTTCATTTTCTTTTTTTAAGTTAAAGTGACTAGCAATACCTTTGTTAACACTTGGAAACATTCTTGTAGGAGCAGAAGCTAAATAAGTGACCCGGTAAACTACATCATTAATTAAACTTCTAGCGGTTTTAACAACTGCAAAGCCATAAACATCTAAAAAAAAAATAATAATTGCTAAAACAATCAGAGAAAAAATTGAAAATTTTTGAGTTGCTCCTCTTTGTAAAAGAGCTGAACGAAAAGCTATGCTAAAATCATCTCTACTAACTGACATCTATTCATCTAAAATAAATTAATACTCAGATAGCATAGTAGAAAACAATTCTTCATTTTCTAAAGCTCTTCCTGTTCCAATTGCAACGCATGACAATGGATCATCAGCAATAGTTACTGGCAAGCCGGTATCTTGAGAAATTAATTTATCTATATTTTTTAATAAAGCTCCGCCTCCTGTTAATACTAACCCCATATCAATTAAATCAGCAGACAATTCTGGAGGAGTATTTTCTAAGGCTTCTTTAATGCCTCCTAAAATCTGATTTAGAATTGGCATGATTGCCTCGCAAGCATCTTTTTCGGTAAGTTCTATTTCTTTTGGTGTTCCTGATCTAATATCTCTTCCTTTCATTAAGAAAGTATTACTTGAAGATGGAATAGCAGTACCAATCTCTTTTTTAATTTTCTCTGCAGTTGAATCCCCGATCATTAAATTCATTTTTTTTCTCATGTATGCAATTATAGAACCGTCTAGAGCATCTCCCGCAACTCTTAAAGATTTAGAATAAACAACACCTCCTAATGACATGACAGCGATTTCAGTTGTACCTCCGCCTATATCTACAACCATAGATCCCGTAGCTTCAGATATCGGTAGCCCTGCACCAATTGCAGCAGCTATTGGTTCTTCAATCAGCTGTACTTTTCTAGCCCCTGCGGCCAACGCAGAGTCCTGAATAGCTTTTCTTTCAACTGGAGTAGATCCTGTAGGAACACAAATTAGAATTCTTGGATTAGCAAAAGCATTTTTTTTATGAACTTTTTTTATAAAATGCTTGATCATTTCCTCAGTTACTACGAAGTCAGCGATAACCCCGTCTTTTAAGGGTCTTATAGCTGAAATATTCCCCGGTGTTCTCCCCAACATAGTTTTTGCTTCATCTCCTACAGCTAAAACTGACTTTCTTCCAGCATCCTCTATAACAGCAACTACTGAAGGTTCATTTAAAACAACACCTTGATCTTTAAGCACTACCAAAGTATTGGCTGTTCCTAAGTCAATAGCCATATCTTGAGACCATAATGATGATAATCCAGTTAATCCTTTAAACATATTTCCCTTTCTATATTTGTGCGCTTAGATTTTCATCATCTGGCGCTGTTTTTTTTCTTTTTATTATTAATTTATTTAATGCACTTAAATAAGCATTAGCTGAGGCAACTAATGTATCTGTATCAGCTGCTTGGCCAACTGTAGTTTTACCCTTTTCCTCGATTCTCACACTAACAGTTGCCTGCGCATCAGTTCCCTCTGTTACTGCATGTACGTTATATAAAAGTAATTTAACATCATGGGCATAAAGTTTTTTTATACATTTAAAAATTGCATCAACTGGACCATCTCCAGTTTCTGTAGCATTTTTAACTTCACCAAAAATTTCTAAAGTCATTTCTGCTTTTTGAGGTTCACCTGTTCCAGCAAATACCTTTAAAGATTTCAATTTTATTACATTATCTTCTGTTACCAAGCTGTCATCAACTAATGCAGCTATATCTTCATCGTAGATATGTTTTTTCTTATCCGCTAAAATTTTGAATTTGCCAAATGCAGTATTTATAATGTCATCAGTTACGTTTACGTACCCCATGTCAGAAAGTTTGTCCCTAAACGCATGTCGACCAGAGTGTTTACCCATTACTAAAGATGTTTTTTTAACGCCAACACTTTCTGGAGTCATTATCTCATAAGTATTTCTATTTTTAAGCATTCCATCTTGGTGAATTCCTGATTCATGAGCAAAAGCATTTTTACCTACGATTGCTTTATTAAATTGGACAGGAAATCCTGTAGCATTAGATACCACTTTTGAAGCTTTACTTAAAAGTTTAGTATTAATATTTGTGGTGTACGGCATAAGATCATGTCTAGTTCTCATAGCCATAACAACTTCCTCAAGTGCGGCATTACCTGCTCTTTCACCAATTCCATTTATTGTACATTCAATCTGTCGTGCTCCAGCCATCACTCCTGCTAAAGAATTAGCAACCGCTAACCCTAAATCATTATGACAATGTGTCGATAGAATTGCTTTATCAATATTTGGAACTTTATTTATCAATGTTTCTATAATTTTTTTAAATTCAGAGGGAACTGTGTAGCCAACAGTATCTGGAATATTTATTGTTTTAGCTCCACACTTAATTGCAAGTTCAACTGTCTTACACATATAATCCATATCAGTACGTGTTCCGTCTTCACAAGACCACTCTACATCATCAGTAAACTTTCTAGCATATGTTACGCTTTCTTTAATTGACTCTAAAACCTCATTAGGAGATTTATTTAACTTATGCTTCATGTGAAGAGGGCTTGTAGAAATAAAAGTATGAATTCTAAAATTTTTTGCATGCTTCAAAGCTTGGTGACAAGCATCAATATCTTTTTTTGTAGCTCTAGCTAATCCTGCAGGGATAGATCTTTTTAAAGTTTTGCTAATTTCTGTAACAGCTTCAAAGTCACCAGGAGATGCTATAGGAAAACCAGCTTCAATAACGTCAACTCCTAACTCATCAAATACTCTTGAGATCTGTAATTTTTCTTCCAAACTCATTGATGCGCCCGGAGACTGTTCTCCATCTCGCATAGTAGTATCGAAAATTATTATTCTGTTTTTGTCAGTCATAGCTAAATAATTATAAAAATTTAAAGCAACTTATATTACAATCAAAGCTAGAATTTGCAAATAATTATGTAGTTTAACTTTGTGATTTAGACTCAGAATGGGTTAATTTTTATCTTTATCGACTAGCTTATTTTTGCCTATCCAAGGCATCATGGCTCTCAGCTCTTTACCTACCTTCTCGATAGGATGTTTTGCAAGATCTTCTCTCATTTTTAGGAAGTTTTTTTGGCCTGATTTATGTTCGTCCATCCATTGCTTAGTAAATTTCCCTGATTGTATATCCTTTAGAACTTCTCTCATCTTTTCTTTTGTTTTGCTGTCTACAACTCTTTTGCCTGAAACATACTCGCCATACTCCGCAGTATTCGAAATTGAGTAATTCATATTTGCAATTCCACCTTCGTAAATAAGATCAACAATCAATTTAACTTCATGAAGTGTTTCGAAGTAAGCCATTTCTGGGGGGTAACCTGCCTCTGTAAGTGTTTCAAAACCATTTTTAATCAACTCAACTAGACCACCACATAAAACTGTTTGTTCACCAAACAAATCTGTTTCACACTCATCTTTAAAAGTTGTCTCAATAATACCAGCTTTGCCACCTCCCACTGCTGAAGCATATGATAGAGCTAAATCTTTTGCTTTTCCTGAACTATCTTTATGCACGGCCATTAAACAAGGAACTCCTCCACCTTTCTGATATTCACTTCTAACAGTATGACCTGGCCCTTTTGGAGCTACCATAAAAACATCAAGATCTTTCCTTGCATTAATTAAATCAAAATGAATATTTAATCCGTGAGCAAAAGCTAAACTTGTTCCCTCTTTCATTCTTTGTTCAATATGATTTTTGTAAATTTCTGATTGAAGTTCATCAGGAGTCAACATCATAACTACATCTGCCCATGCAGCTGCATCAGAAAGAGACATCACTTTTAATCCAGCACTCTCAGCTTTTTTTATACTTGAAGATCCCTCTCTCAAAGCTACTACAACTTCTTTTACTCCACTATCTTTTAAATTTAATGCATGAGCATGACCTTGACTTCCATAACCAAAAATAGCTACCTTTTTATTTTTTATAAGATCTTTATTAGTGTCTTTATCGTAATAAGTTTTCATGTTAATTAAATATTTTTGGCCCCTTAGTCATAGCTACAGCGCCTGTTCTAGAAGTGCTTATAAGGCCTAAACTTTTTAAATCAAGAGCTAATTTATCAATCTCAGCTCTCAACGCAGTAACTTGTATAACAACAGATTTGTTTGTTTTATCAAGTACCACAGGATTAAATTTCTTACAAATTTTTTTAACTTTTTCAATCTTTTTTGGGTTTCCTAAAATTTTGAATAAAGCTAATTCTCTAAATAAAATATCTTTTTCTCCTCTTTTAAAGTCAGCTACTTTATGGACTGGCACGAGTTTTTTAAGTTGTAAATTTATTTGTTCAATTACTTGAGGCGTACCTTCAGTGACTATCGTAATTCTTGAAATATGTTTTTTTTTATCTACTTCAGCAACTGCTAAAGACTCAATATTATATCCTCTGCCAGAAAAAAGCCCTGCGATCCTTGCGAGAACACCTGCTTCATTATCAACCCAAACTACAATTATATGTCTTTCAATTTTTCCGATTTTACCAGGAACGCTATAAGCAGATTTAGACTTTGCCATTAAACTAAAATTTTCCCTTCATCAGAAATTTCTTCTTCCTCTTCGGGACCTAATATCATTTGATTGTGTGGCTTACCTGAAGGTATCATAGGAAAACAGTTTTCTGCTTTGTCTACTACGCAATCAAATATTACCGGTTTATCAATATTGATCATTTCTTTAATTTTTTCGTCAAGTTCATCAGGTGTTTTTGCTCTAATACCAACGCAACCGTAAGACTCTGCTAGTTTTACAAAGTCAGGTAATGCTGCTGTATAACTTTCAGAATAATTTTTTTCATGTAGAAGCTCTTGCCATTGTCTAACCATGCCCATGTACTCATTATTTAAAATAAATATTTTTATTGGTAATCTATATTGAACGGCAGTAGACATTTCTTGCATTGTCATTAGAACAGATGCCTCACCAGCAATATCAACAACTAATTTTCCAGGATTTGCTATTTGAACGCCAATAGCTGCCGGGAGTCCATAACCCATTGTACCAAGACCTCCAGACGTCATCCATCTATTGGGTTTATTAAATTTGTAATGTTGAGCTGCCCACATTTGATGTTGACCAACTTCAGTAGTAATAAAAGTATCTTGATTTTTTGTTAATTCATATAATCTTTGTACTGCGTGTTGAGGTTTTATAATCTTATCACTATTAATAAAGTTCAATGACTTTTTTTCTCTCCATTTTCCAATTTGTTCCCACCATTTTGATGTTTTTTGCTTATTAGAATTTACAAAATTTTTATTTTTTTCCTTAAACCTTTTTATCAAAGATTTTAAAAGTTCTGTTACATCACTAACAATAGCTAAATCTACTTTAATATTTTTTCCAATTGAGGATGGATCAATATCAACATGAATTTTTTTTGACCTTGGTGAAAATTCATCAACCTTACCAGTGATCCTATCGTCAAACCTCGCACCAATATTTATCATTAAGTCACAATCATGCATCGCGTTATTTGCTTCATAAGTTCCGTGCATTCCAAGCATACCTAAAAATTGCGGATCATCTCCAGGATAAGCTCCTAATCCTTGTAAAGTTGAAGTAATTGGAAAACCTGTTAACGAAACTAATTCCCTTAAATATTTGCTAGCTTCTGGTCCTGAGTTTATAACTCCTCCTCCTGTGTAAAATATAGGCTTTGATGATTTTTTAATCAGATCAATAAATTTATCTAGTTCTGTGTTAGATATTTTATGAGTAGCTTTTCCATTTAGTTTCTTTTTAAGTGTATTCTTAAAAAATTTATACTTACCTTTTTTAAATTGTATATCTTTTGGAATATCTACTAAAACTGGTCCAGGTCTTCCTGTCGTCGCTACTTCGAATGCTAAATGCAAAACTCTTGAAAGATCATTTACGTCTTTCACTAACCAATTGTGTTTTGTACACGGTCTAGTTATACCTGTAGTGTCGCACTCTTGAAATGCATCAGTTCCAATTAAGTGTGTTGGCACTTGTCCTGAGATACAAACAAGAGGAACTGAGTCCATGTAAGCATCGGTTAGTGCTGTTACAGCATTAGTTGCTCCAGGCCCAGATGTAACTAATAAAACTCCTGGCTTACCACTTGATCTAGCATATCCTTCTGCTGAGTGACCTGCGCCTTGTTCGTGTCTTGCTAAAATATGTTTAATTGATTTGTGATTTTTTAATTCGTCATAAATTGGCAATACTGCGCCTCCAGGATAACCAAAAATATATTCTACTTTTTGATCCTCCAACGCTTTAAAAACAATTTCTGCTCCACTTAATAATTTTGGCATTCATACAATCTAGCCTAGAAATGGATTGCGTCAAGTTTTAGCTCGTCACTTTTAATGTTTTTTTTAGAAGAATGGAGAAATTTTTAGAATAAATCTTGTTCCAATTCCTCATATGTCCTCTAGCCCAAGTATTTTGTCTTTTAGCGTACTGCCTTGTTTTGATGTTAATTAGTTCTATACATTGTTCCAACGTAATGGTGCCTTTCATATATTGATTGATTTCTTGAACACCAATGAGCTTATTAGCGGATAAGCTTTTTTTAAGCTTAAGAGAATTGAATTTTTTCACCTCATCTATACAATTTTTTTTAAACATGGATTCAGTTCTTTTTGAAATTTTTAAAAGTAGTTCCTCTCGAGGTATATTTATATAAATTTTTTTTACATTAAAATCCAAAAAATCAGATTTCGTTTCAACTATCCAATCAAATAATGACTTCTTTGTTTTAATTTTTACCTCATAGGCTCTTTGTAATCTTTGAGAGTCTGTAGGTAAAATTTTATCTTTTGCTTTAGGATCAAGAACTAAAAGTTTTTCAAAAAAATTTTTAGGTCCAAGTTTTTTAAACAAAGCTCTAACTTTATTTCTAGTTTTGAGATCGATATCAGGAATTTTACTTATTCCTTTGGTAATTGTATTAAAATATAGACCAGTACCACCAACAATAATAGGGATTTTTTTCTTTTTCAAACAAAGATTAATTTTCTTTTTTACTTCTTGTAACCAATTCCCAGCTGAGAAGTATTTCTTTGCAGAAATTATACCGTACAAATGATGTTTGATTTTTTGAAAGTCACTTATAGAAGGTCTCGAGGATAAGATTTTAAATTCTTTATAAATCTGCATACTATCTGCATTAATAATTTCACCATTTATTTTTTTGGCTAAATGAATAGCTAATAAGGATTTCCCTGATGCTGTAGGTCCGGCTAATAAAATTATTTTTTTTAACAAAATTAATTTATTTTAACACCAAGATAACGTCTTTGATTTTGACTATTGATTACAGTCAACAATAATGTTTTTTCACCTTTTTTAAAGATACTCTCTACAATTTTATCTAAATCTATTGAATTTTTTACAGGTTTCTTCTGAACTTCTATAATAATATCATTTATACTCAAAAGATTAACCAGTGGACTTCGACTTGAAATATCGAGAATAACCGCACCAGATGTATTTTTTCTTAATCTTCTTGAAGTAATATCATCTTTAGTGACATCTCTTACTGTTATTTTTAAAGACTCTATTTCTTTTTCTTTTTGAACAGTTTTAGTTTTCTTTTCCTTAAATTCTTCTGAGGACTCTAGTCTTCCTAAAACTAAACGTTTCGTGATAGATTTTTTATCTCTCCAAATTTTTAATTGAACACTTTTTCCAACTTCTGTGTTAGCTACAACTTTTGGAAGTGTTCTCATTGTATCAATTTTTTTTTCATCAAATTCTAAAATAATATCACCAGCTTTAATTCCAGCTTTATCTGCTGGGCTATTTTGTCCAACACTTGCTACTAGTGCTCCTTCTGGTTTTTTTAGTTTTTCTACCTCTGCAATCTCTTTTGTAACTTCTTGTATTCTAACACCTAACCAACCCCTCTTTGTTTCTCCAAATTCAATTAATTGATTGATAACATTAGACGCTGCATTAGCTGGTATTGCAAAACCAATTCCTATTGATCCTGATTGACCTGGAGCAATAATTGCGGTGTTTATTCCAATTACTTCACCCTTAAGATTAAACAAAGGACCTCCAGAATTTCCTTGGTTAATAGAAGCGTCGGTTTGTATAAAATCATCATATCTTGTTAAATTAATATCTCTGTTTCTTGCTGAAATAATTCCTGCAGTTACTGTTCCACCTAAGCCAAATGGATTACCTATTGCTACCGCCCAATCCCCAACTCTCGCTTTATCTGAGTCTCCAAATTTAACAGTTGTGAATTTTTCATTTGTTTCCATTTTTAAAACAGCAATATCCATATAAGGGTCAGCACCTAAAACTTTTGCCTTATATTCTTTATCTCCTACTCTAACTAAAATATCCTCTGCGTTAGCAATAACATGATTGTTAGTAATTACTGTTCCATTATCTTGAATAATAAAACCAGATCCTAAAGACGAAGCTTTTCTCTCTGTAGGTCTTTCAAAATCTTTAAACATTTCACCGAAAGGAGACCCTGGTGGAAATTGGAAAGGAAACTGATTTGTTGTAGTCTTCACAGTTTGCGTAGTAGATATATTAACTACAGAGGGCATTAATTTCTCTGCTAAATCAGCAAAAGACTCAGGTACAGGCTTAGCGTTAACTATAGAAAAGTTAAGAATAAAGAGTGTAAATAATATTTTTTTTAGAAAATTCATTTAATTTTTTATATACCAAATAATTATAAACCCTATAATCAAAAAAATAGTGCCTAGTGACCTTAATTTACTTTCAGGTGTATTTTTGATTAATTCTAACATACTTTTGATTTTTGACGGGAAAATGGCTAAAAGCAAACCCTCCACAAAAAATATTAAGCCAATTGCTATTATAAACTCTTCCACAATTATATTTTATATTTACCTTTTAAGAGCAGGTTTGATAGATTTTCCGAAGAATTTAAAGAATTCGCTATCAGGTGATAATACTAGAGAGGTTTCTCCTCCAATTAAAGCTTTTTCATAAGCTTGCATAGCTCTATAAAAAGCAAAGAATTGTGGGTCTCTACCAAACGCATTCGCAAATATCTTATTCCTTTCACCATCACCCTCACCTTTCATAATCTCTGATTTTTTATTTGCTTGAGCTAAAATAACTGTAACATCTTTATCTGCTGTAGATCTTATTTTTTGGGCAATCTCTGCTCCTTGGGCTCTAAATTCTTTTGCTTCTCTCTCCCTCTCTGTTTGCATTCTTTTGTAAATTGCTTCACTGTTTGCTGGAGGTAAATCTGCTCTCTTAATTCTTACATCGACAATAGTAATTCCAAAATTCTTTGCCTCTTCATTCACTTGAGATTGAATAATCTGCATCTGTCTCGCTCTATCTGTAGATAATAGAGTAGCCAATTCTTGTGTACCTAAAACACCTCTAATTCTAGAATTAATGATTGTAGACAATCTTGATCTAGCAACTCTTTCATTGCCTACTGAAATATAAAACTTTAAAGGGTCTACAATTTTAAATCTCGCGAATGCGTCAACGATTAATCTTTTTTGATCAGCTGCAATTACTTCCTCAGGATCATTATCTAAATTTAAAATTCTTTTATCTAAGTAAACTACGTTCTGAATAAATGGTAATTTAAAGTTAAGTCCCGCTTTGGTTACAATTTTCTTTGGATCACCAAATTGAAGAACAATAGCTTGGCTTATTTCTTGCACAATAAACAAAGATTGGAAAGCAGTTACTGCAATAATAATAATTGCTGGAATTATAAATTTAACTCCTTTCATTAATTATTACCTCCTGATTTTTTTAATTCCGGCAAAGGTAAATAAGGAACAACGCCTGAACCAGACTCTTTATCTATAATTACTTTATCTATATCAGCTAAAACCTTTTCCATAGTTTCAAGGTACATTCTTTCCTGCGTTACTTGTTTTGCATTTTTATACTCATTATATATTGCTAAAAATCTACTCGCTTCACCTTCGGCTTTAGCAACCACTTCTTTTTTATAAGCTTCAGCTTGTTGTAAAACTTGCTCTGCCTCACCTCGTGCTCTTGGTATCACATCGTTTGCGTAGGCCTCAGCCTCGTTTTTAGACCTTTCCCTGTCAGCTCTTGCAGCCTGAACGTCTCTAAAAGCATCAATAACCTGTTCAGGTGGATCTGCTTGTTGTGTTTGTACTTGAGTTACTTGAATGCCGGAACCATATTCATCTAAAATTTGTTGTGTGATTTCTTGAACTTCAACCTCGATACCTGATCTTCCTTCAGTTAAAATATTTTGAATCCTATTCTTTGCAATAACTTCTCTCATTGCTGTCTCTGAAGCAGCTTTAACTGTTTCTACAGGACTTTGAATGTTAAATAAAAATTTTTGAGCATCTTTTATTACCCAGAACACTGAGTAATTTATATCAACTATATTTTCATCTCCAGTCAACATCAAACTTTCCTCTGGAACATTCCCAACTCCAGAAGATCTTCCTGAGTCACTTGCTGGCCTAAAACCTACATCAACTCGATTTACTTTTGTCACTTTTGGAGTAAGCACTCTCTCAAAGGGTGTTGGAAAATGGTAATGTAATCCGGGTTGAGTCGTATTCACGTATTTACCAAATCTTAAAACTACTCCTTGTTCGTCAGGTAATACTCTATAAAGGCCGCTTGCGACGTACAGTAAAGCAACAATAATTAAACCGATTATTATTGGTCGAGAGCCACCAGATTTACCACCAGAAAATTTATTTATAGTTTTTTGAAAATTTTTTATTAGGTCATCAAGATTTGGTGGATCTTGTCTAGCACCAGAACCGTTTCCTCCAGCACCTCTTCCTCCATCTCCGCCTGGTGGCGTTCCCCAAGGGGATTGGTTGTTTAAAATATTGTCTTTAAAGCTCATGTAACTTTATATAGTGACTTTTGTCCCAAAAACAAGTTAAGAAGGAGCGCTAAAATGTCTAAATTGTTTAATATATTAAAAAGATGAGCCAAAAACCTCCACCAAAACAATTTGTTAAAACCCCGATCAATGGAACAAAGTTTGTAGTCTTGGTTTCAAGTGCTAAAGGTGGTGTTGGAAAATCGACTGTAGCAATAAATCTTGCTTTTGCTCTTCAAAATTTAGGATTAAAAATTGGAATTCTCGATGCTGATGTATACGGTCCTTCTCTTCCAAAATTACTAAATTTAAATGACAAACCAAAAAGTGAGGATGGTAAATCAATGTTGCCATTAGAAAAATATGATGCTCAGTGCATGTCGATGGGATTTTTAGTAGATGAGCAAACCCCGATGATCTGGAGAGGTCCTATGGTAATTAGTGCATTGAAAACAATGACCCAAAAAGTTTTATGGAAAGATAGAGATATAATTATAGTTGATATGCCACCAGGCACTGGTGATACCCAACTTACGTTTGCTCAAGAGGTAAAAGTTGATGGAGCTATCATTGTTTCAACACCTCAAGACTTGGCTTTGCTTGATGTAAAAAGAGGAATTCAAATGTTTGATAAAACTGGGGTAAAAATTTTAGGGTTAATTGACAATATGAGCTATTTCAAAGGTGATGATAATAAAAAATATAAAATTTTTGGAGAAAGTGGAGTCGAAGAAACTGCTAAAAAATATAATAAGGAATTTTTAGGTCATTTACCTATACATCAAGACTTAAGAAGTTCAGCAGATAAAGGTGATCCTTTAACTCATTCTGAGCCTGAACATGAAGTTTCTAAGATCTTTTTAAGCATAGCTAATAAAATTAAGCTGTCTTTAAAAAAATAATGTATAATTAATATATTAAGAAAATATAAATAATTTGATGATTACTAAAAAAGCAAAACTTACAAGAGTCCTTAAAAATCTTTATTTTACCAGGAACGAACCCATAAGTTTAGTTCATTTTTTAACAAATAGATGTAATGCCCGATGTTCATTTTGTTTTATAGATTTCGATGATCCAAAAACTTTTGCAAATGAACTAAGCTTAGATGAGATCTCAAAACTTACAAAAAATTTAGGTAAATCACTCTTAAATATAAATTTTACTGGTGGTGAGCCATTCGCTAGAAAAGAAATAAATGAGATAGCCGATTTATATATTAAAAATACTACAATACAATCTATGTATATAACAACCAACGGAAGTCTTCCGGATAGAACAATCTCTTTTGCTAAAAATGTAATAAATAAATATAAACACATCGAATTGACTTTTCAAATTTCAATAGATGATGCGCCTGAAAAACATAATGCTGTTAGAAAAGTAAAACATTTATTTGATAATTGTTATGAAACCTATCATGCGCTCAAGAAAATTGATGAGAGAATAACACCTGTAGTAGCAATAACAATTAGTGATCAGAACTCAGAAAACATAAAAGAAATCTATCGTTCATTTGTCGAAAAATATAAATTCAATTCTATTAAATGTATTGCGGTGAGAGATGAAGGAGTTTTTAAAACTCCAAAAGAAAGTAAACAAAAAATATTTGATGCCTACAATTGGCTTTCAAAACAAATTGAAGAAGACTCGAACAAAAAGATACTTAAAAATTATAATTTATTTAGTATTCAAGGAAAGTTACATAGAGAGAAAGATAAAATTGCAAATGAAATGGTTCGCAAAATGTATATGAGCCCGCAATATATAAGTCCTTGTCATGCTGGCTCTCTTTTTGGAATTATCTCGGCTTCAGGATCAGTTTTTCCATGTGAGATTTTAGAAAATGATAAAATTGGAGAGCTTAGAGAATTTAACATGAACTTTATGGACTTATGGAATACAGACACAAGAAGAAAGATAAAAAATAATATTTTAAAGCAAAATTGTCATTGTACATATGAATGTGCTTTAAGCTACAATGTTTTATCTAACTGGAGATACCAGCCTAGTCTTGTGAGATCGATTCTAAAAAAATAATTTAATGTCAAAGATTAATATAATAATTCCATCAATAGGTATTGATAATAGATTGCTAAGGTGTCTAGATGGAATTTCGAGACAGTCATTTAAGAAGTTTTTCGTTACGATAATATTAGATGAAACAAAAAATAAGTTATTACTTAAAAAGTACAGGTTTAAAATAAACATAATAAAATTACCAAAAGAAACAATGTCAAAAAAAAGAAATTTGGCAGCTAAAAAATTCAATTCAAATATTTTAGCATTTATAGATAGTGACGCTTCACCTGGAAAAAATTGGTTAAAAAATGCGCACAATGAATTAAAAAAAAGTAATATCCAGGTAACCGGAGGTCCTAACTTACCATTCAATTACGAGAATTTTTGGAAAAAAATAACACATTTTTGTAAACGATCTTATTTTGTTACTGCTAAATATAATTTCATTAATTACAAAAGTATAAACAAATATACAGATCTATTACATTCGTCCAATTTTCTAATTTTAAGAAGGATATATAATAATGTTAATGGTATGGACGAAAAAATTTATATTGGTGAAGATCATGATTTATTTTTTAGATTAAAAAAAAAATTTAAAAATTTAAAAATTTCTTTCAAAAAAAATATATTTGTTTACCACGAAGATAGGGAACTTAAATATTTTTTATTTCAAAGATTTTGTTATGGCCTAAATATATTTACTTCAAAGAATACAATTAAGAAAAGATTATTTGCATTCATTCCATTCGGTGTTTTAATCTTTCTTATTTTACTTTTACTTAAAGATGTGAATTTTTTTTTTAATACAATATTTACATTTATTTTACTAAGTGCTCCGATAATTTTTTGGGATATAAATAAATATGTCAAAAGTACTATTGAAAAATTAATAGTTCTAATTGCAATCTATCTCTCAAATATATTTTATGGTCTTGGTACGATAGTTTATTTTTTTGGTTTAAGAAAATTTATTGAGCGTAAAATCTATAGATCAATAAAAACAGAAAAAGTAGCAAAATAATATGGCTAATACTTTATCTGTAATATTTCCTTTATATAACGAAGAAAAAAGACTTCATTTTACTTTTAAAGATATTTTAAAATTTAATAAAAAAAATATTTTTTCAAAAGTCGAGTATTTATTTATAGATGATGGTAGTGAAGATGAATCTAGTCTTAGGATAGCTAACTTTATAAAAAAAAATAAAAGAAAAAATATAAAATACCGCTTGATAAAACTTAAAAGTAATTATGGAAAGGGCTATGCTCTTAAAATAGGGGTTGGAAAATCAACCTTAAAATGGATTTTAACTTTAGATACTGATATTTCCGTTTCACTTGACCAAATAAATATTTGGCAAAAAAAATACAATTTGCTCTCTACATCATCAGATAAAGTTTTTTTTGGTTCAAGAAGTTTACCTGACTCAAAAATTACTTACAAATTTTATAGAAAGTTCTTAGGAATTATTTTTTCTAACTTTGTTAAATTTTTATTTAATACAAATCTTAATGATAGCCAATGTGGGTTTAAATTGTATGAAAAAAAAGCTGCTAAAAAAATATTTAAACAATTAAAAAATAATGGTTTTTCTCATGATGTTGAGATAATCAAAATATGTCAAATATACAATATTAAGATCGATGAAATTCCAGTAAATTGGACTCATAGAAAAGATAGTAAACTTAATATCTTTATTGATACTTTTAAAATGTTTTTTGAATTAATAAGAATAAAATTTTTTAATTAAATAAATATGAATAACTTGATAAAAAAAGAACATTTAATATTTCTATCAATATTATCCTTAAGTTATTTAATCCCTCTAATTATATTTGGCAAAATTACACTTTTTTATAACGACACTTTAGATGCAGAGATAATTTATAACAAAATAATTGGAAAGTTTTTGGGAGGTGATGCTGATGCTATTAAAATATTTTTAAATGGTGAAATAAAAATAGAATATTTAAGAAGAGCTTTATTTCCGTCAATGTTTTTATACTCTTTTTTTAATACAGAATTAGCTTATTGGATAATAGATATATTAGTAAAAGTAATTTCTTATTATAGTTTTTTTATTCTAGCTAAAAAAGTTAATAAAAATTTATATTTATGTGCATTCGTTGCTTGTCTGTATGCATCGATGAATATATTTACCTGGACAGATTTTGGCTTAGCTATATTACCTTATCTAGTTTATTTGGTTTTATATAAAAAGAGACTAAATATTAAACACTTAATCATAATAATATTTTTTGGAATTAATTCTGATGTAGTAATGACAGGAATGTTTGTTCCAATTCTAATTATTTTTTTCTTCTTTTTTGACAGAACAAAATTTTTAAATTCCTTAAAAATATTTTCCTTATTTTCACTTTGTATTTTAGCAATAAATTGGCCGATTATCGTTGTTGGCTTAAACTCTGCTGTTGAATTACATAGAGAGGAATTTGTTAGAACATCTTTACCTTTTTTGAGTGTGCTGGTTTTTTATTTTAAGTCTTTAATTGGAATTCCCTATTTTGAAAATATTGGTTCCGGCTTTATTCGCGGACTTCCATTTAGTTTTTTAAAACTTCCTATTTTACTAGGTTTTTTTTTAACAAAAGATATTAAAATTAAAATTTCTTTATTAGCAATTATTTTAACTAGTTTATTTCTTGATCTTTTAAAGTATGAAGGTATTGCAAATTTAATAAATAATTCTGAAAGTATATTTAAAACATTAACTTGGGATTATATGGCTAGAGCGGAGGTTTTTTTTTACGCTTTTGCGTTAATCTATATTTTAAAAGAAAAGAGTTTTTACACTAAAATTTTATCAGTGTTTGTTTTTATTGCTATAATCTTATTTCAAATCAATTCTTTAATAGTTCCTTTTGTTAAAGACAAAATTTACAAAATAGAAAATTATCAAAATTTATTTACATTTGAAGGTTACTACTATCACTATGATTACTCTAAAATAAAGAGCATTGTAAAAAATAACAGAGTAATTTCAGTAGGAGTAGATCCAATGGTTTCAGTTTACCATGATATCCATGTTATGGATGGTTATCATACAATCTATCCACTCTCATATAAAAAGAAATTTCGAAAAATTATAGAAGATGAATTAGAGTCAAATTTATTTTATAAAAATTATTACGATAATTTTGGAAGTAGAGTTTACACCACTCTTTATCATCCAAAAGATGTAAATAACATAAAATTAAACTTTAAAGCGGCAAAAGAACTCGGAGCTAATTATATAGTTTCAAAATATAAATTAGATTCATATGATATAACTTTAATATTAGATGGATGTTATGCAAAAGACTTATGTCTATATAAAATTAATTGAAGTACTGAATAAAATATTCAGTATTAAGGTGTTAATTTTTACAACTTTTTCTTTTTTGCTGTTAAATTCTGAAACATTTCCTAAAGAAGAATATTGGAATTTTAGTAATGGTAATTTTGAAGCACATAAGTTTTCCAAATTAAAGGAAATAAATACAGGTAATATTTCAAATTTAAAAATTGCGTGGACTCATAAAAATGGTTTTACACCAAAAAATAAAAACAATAGTCAGATTACTCCAATATTTACTGGCAAGTCTGTAATTATTTCAACAGTAAATGATAATTTAATATCTCTCGACCCGAGTAATGGTGAAGAAAAATGGAGAATTAAACTTAAAAATCCGACTGCTAAAAGAGGTCTTCTTTATTTGGAACAATACAAATCTATTTTTGCCTCAACGGGATCTGGAGTAATTGCAATTGATGAAACAACAGGTCAAATTAATAAAAACTTAGGTAAAGAGGGATATTTTGGCGAGTCCAAATCATTACTTTCTCCAATTGTGTATAAAGAAAAAGTTCTTGTAGCTTTTTTAAATAAAGTTGAAAGCTTTTCTCTTAAAGAAGGAAAAAGAAATTGGTCCTTAAATCTTAATGGTGCGAGAGTTTGGTCTGGTTTTTCGTACGATAAAAAAACTAACACAGTAGCAATCGTTACAAGTAATCTAGTTCATTTATGGGGTAAGACAGACATTAATCCTGATTATACAAATAGTCTTATATTATTAAACGGTGATACAGGTGACATTAAGTGTAAATTTAAAGATGTCCATCATGATCACTGGGATTTTGATATGGTAGGAAGTCCAATTTTTACTGATGTCAACATTTCTAATCAAATAAAGAGAGCTGTATATGCATTTTCAAAAACTGGCAATGTGTTAGCAATTAATATTGATACTTGTAAGTTTTTATTTGATAAGAAAGAAAATTTTAAAATATTAAAAACCGATAAGTCTAATTATAACCAGACCTACTCGTCCGAGCAAACTAAAATACTATTACCTGAACCACTTTTAGATCAAAAATACGATCTTGATAGTTTTTTAGAAACGTTAAACGACAAAGAAAATATTGAATATTTAAAATTTAGGACTAGAAATTCGAAATTTAATAAAGAGTTTATACCATTATCTTTAGAATATGATGTATTGATGTATGGTTTGCATGGAGGACCTTCATGGTATGGAGGGACTTTAGATCTTGTTAATAATCAAATTATAATACCTTCAAATCATTATCCATGGGTTCTAAGAAGTTATTATTATGATAGGTTACTTAATAAAGTTGTTAATTTAAATGACAAATTTTTTTCATTTTTTTCAAAAGATGACTACGCTTCACCTTTTCAGAAAAAATCTAAAAAAATAACTAGTGAAACTATAAAAACAGTTTATTCAAAATTACCTTATTTAATTGATGCAAAGGGAAGAAGTTTATATGAGATGAAATGCCAAAGCTGTCATGGAATTAATCGTAAAGGTAAATATGCAGGTGAAACAGAGGGGGATACTTATATACCTAGCTTAATAGGTGTAAGTTTTACAAATAAAATAAAATCTTTAGATAATTTGGAAAATTTTAATTACTCTCATTCATATGTGAAAGGTATGCCAAATTTGAGTGAGGATGAGCTTAAAAAAATTAAAAATTATTTTAATGAGCATGATGGAATTTTAAAGAAATATAATTTACTAAGAGAATGGGGCTCGTGGCAATTATTTTTAGACAAAGATAAATTACCTGCATCTACTCCACCATGGGGGAAAATAAATGCAATAGATATTAACACTGGAAAAATAAATTGGTCAATTCCATTTGGATCAAGAAAAACAAGTTCAGGGAAAATTTTGGGAGATAAAAATTTTGGAGGAGTTTTGAGTACTGCGGGAAATTTATTTTTTGCGACTGGAACCCCAGATAAATTTTTATATGCTTATGACTCCAAATCAGGTGAAAAAATTTGGGAATATCAATTACCCTTTGCTGGCTCTTCATCTCCAATGACATATTATTATGAAGGGGAGCAGTATATATTGGTAAACTCAGGAGGAGGAAAGTTTTTTGGCTATGATGAGAATTTAGGCGACCAAATGATAGCGTTCAAATTAAATTAATTTATTTTTAAGCTCTAAGGTTTCCATTAACTCGTTCCATTCCCTTTTGCCTAAACCAGAATTCTCATAATTAATCTTATTACCATTTAACATAGATCTTATTACTTTTAATCCTTTAGCTGAAACATGGGCAGCCCCAACTCTGTAATCTAGAAATGCAGCGTGTGTAATGGGAACCCATTTTTTTACAGTTTCTAACATTACCTCAGCATAGACACGAATTTCATATTGAGCATGACTGTCAGCTCTTAAAAATAAAAAGTTAAGCAAATTTAATAAGTCAGTTTTCCAATACCACTGGGTATAAGAGTTTAAGGTTAAGTTCATTCTGGCAAGTTCTCTTGCAAGTCCAGCTTTATTTTCGTCTATAGTCGTTCCATCAAATCTCTCATTAAGCATTTTTTCATAATTACCGTAAGTTCGTGTAGCATCATCCTTTAAAATTTTTAACACTTCATCAGCTTGGTCTCCAGTTATCAAATCTCCTCGTCCCTGTCTGTTTGAAGTTGATTGAGCCGATAATTGATCTTTGCTTGGAATATAAAATTCTTTATCCAATATTGAGTATCTTGCTGAGTATTCATTAACGTTTGCAGTTCTGTGTCTTATCCATTGACGTGCAATAAAAATTGGAAGTTTTACATGATATTTTATTTCACACATTTCAAAAGGTGTCGAATGCCAATGCCTCATTAAATATTTGATTAACCCTTCATCAGTTGAAACTTTTTTTGTTCCCTTTCCATACGATACTCTTGCTGACTGAACTATTGAACTATCATCTCCCATATAGTCAACCACTCTCACAAAACCATGATCTAAGACAGGTAAAGCTTCATAAAGAATCTTTTCTAACTCTTGAGATGTAACACGTTTAGTTGTGTTTTTTTGGGTTTGTTGATCCGCAATTTCTTGCTTTTGTTCTGGTGTAAGTTTCATTTTGAAATAATTTATTGAATCTCTCTATAAGAGTTTTATATTAATAGTGTTGGTTTTCCAACTATGACGATAAACGAATTTCGTAATAAACATTACGGACGTGGGGGCAGTACCCACCACCTCCACCATTTACAACTTATGGGGGTGAATCAGGATCGACGGATGTCTAAAGGCTATTCTTTCGTACGAGATGGTTCCGACGTAACGGGCTAATTTATAAATGCAAATCAAAAATTTGCACTTGCAGCTTAATTAACTTTGTTAATTAAGTAACGGGGTCCGGGGCACCTGGCAACAGAACGCCCCTTCCTGAATCTGAATAGAGCGTAGTTGCTAACGAATATAACGAAAAAAATATTCTTGTCACACTGGTGACACACTGAAGAAAGAAAAATAGCGTTTGCGGGGGGAATTATTTGAAATTAATTATTTTTATTTAAATGCTGACTAAATTCAGCAGAATATAAAGTAACCTTTAAATTGTCTTCAACCCCCGATTCCTTATTCCATTCATAACAAGCGACCATTGCGGCAGAACCATCTGCAAATTTAAACGTTATTGGAAAATAATCACCTCCTGACATTTTAGATTTTCCCCATTCTTTTTTATTGGTATTAGGAAATAAATTAGTTACTTCCGCGCTAATTTTTTTCATTTCTTTTTTGCATTTAGATATATTATTTGAAAAAAAAATAACACCACCTAAACCTACAATAATTTTTTTTCGGTCTGAACTTTTGTAAGCAAATTGAAGTTGTTCATAAGAACTAGATTGATTTGCTAAAAGTGTTTTTTGGGTATATTTTTTGTCACTATACACATCTAGAGCTTTAGAAATTTCTTTTTCATTATAATGATCCAACAAACTATCTCCTATACTTATCCCGTCTATCTGAAAGTCTTTGATATCATTTGCCTGGGATGAAACTTGGAAGCTGAAGAGGATAAGAAAGAGGTATAGAATTAAACGCTTCATATGTTTATTTATATGCTTTTGTTCGCATCCATTTATTAAATTTTCCTGTAAGAAGTTTTAATCGTAAGTGATCATAAATACCTTTATGTTTTTTAATCATTTCATCAGTCCAGTCAGTGCATACCAAAGCAGCTGAAGCTCCATCTGTAAAGATATAAGTCACGTCTGAGGCAATACTTTCTCCGGTTTTGTCGTAAGGATGTTTTACTGTTGCTCTTTTAATTTTCTCAGTGTTTTTAAATAAATTATCTAATTCTTTTTCAATAATTTTCATTTCAGCCATACAATTTTTATAACTCATTTTAGTAATTCCGCTTATAGCAGGTAAAATATATTTTTCATCATCACGTTTAAGATGAACTTGAAAATCATCATATTGAGATAATTTTAAAGATGGTAAATTAATATAATTTTTTCCAAAAGTTAATGAATAGTATTCATTTGAGTCATAAATGTACCCTTTTTTAGGGAAACGATTTTGAATGTTTTTAATTTCTTGTTCACTAATTTTATCTAATAAACTATCTCCTAGGCTCATTCCTTCAATCTGAAAGTCTCTAATATCATCCGCATGCGATGGAGTTATGAAGTATAAGCTTAGAATGATGGTAGCTAAAAGTTTTTTCATACTCCACGAATCTAGCATAAATTTTGTTGAAATGTGCATAAGTTATTGTCCAAATTTATATCGAAACTTGGACAAGACAATTTTTTATTAGATCTTATATTAGAAACATGATGAAAAATAAAATAAATAAATGGATCTTGCTTATATATTTTTTTTCTTTGGGCAATTATGCACATGCAAGAGTTATTAATGTAAACGAGTGTCCAGTACCTTTTGATTTCACTATTAGTGATTTTTGCGTATTAAGTACGTTAGGTATTTGGCTTGCTGTACCATTATTCATTTTTCTTGCGCTGTTTGCGTTTGGTTTAATTAGAGCCATTTTAGGAAGTATATTTTCGAGATAAACAAAGTTGGGTGTCCTTAATAAGGGCACCTGGCAATAGAACGCCCCCTAAAAAAAGATTTAAATTTAGAATAGATTAGTGTAGTTAGATATAATGAATTTTACAAAATCAATTGAAGTCTGTTTTAATAAGTTCGCAAATTTTGAAGGTAGGGCTAGGAAGTCTGAATTTTGGTGGTTTCAATTATTTTGTATAATTGTTCAAATAGTTGGAATGATTTTAGACTACCTTTTAGGTTATACAGAACTATTTTATTGGATAGGTTATATAGTTGTTTTACTCCCCTCTTTGGCTGTTGGATCACGAAGACTGCATGACACTGGCAGATCAGGTTGGTGGCAACTTCTTTATCTAACAATAATTGGAGTTATTGTTTTAATAGTTTGGTGGGTAGCTGATGGTGGTAAAAAGAATAAATACGGTGCGCCAATTAATTTAAGGCGTTAACGGTGCCTGGTAACAGAACGCCCCTAACAACTTTACAATTTTCTTAGATTAATAATATTAATTCAAATTACGCAACCTAACAGGGCGGAACAGGGGCGGAATTCAATTAATTTGAAATCTTGCAATGTGTTTGAAATAACTTAGAAAAACCTCTCGTGTCATATTTGTAAAATCTTGGGCCATCTTGGTAATGATTAAATTCAATCCAAATTTCATCATTCTCTCTCATTAATTTAGTAATTGTTTTTCTATCACTAGGTAGCATATCAAAATTAATAAATGTTTCTCCAAAATCTTGTGTTGCCATTACTTTATGGAAATTTTGACCTGCTTTTACCTCTAAAGTATATGAGGTGTATCCGTCCCCGATGTTTCCATCTGTTAAATTTACTTTATTAAAAACCACATATGCCCAGTAAAAATCATTTGGTTTGCAACCAACATGGAGAGCGCTTTTTGTATTTTCATATGGAAACGATAAAGGTTTGTTAGGTGCTACCATTTTTGATTTTATGTAATGACTAGTAGTTCCCTTAAATTCATTTTTACTTTCTCTATGAACCATTTCAGCATTAACACTAAAGCAAATTGCTAATAGAGAAATTAAATACAGTAGAAGATGTTTCATGTTTCATATTTCTATCATAAGTTTGGGCGGAGCTGGGGCGGAATTTTCACTAAAGTTTTAGGTTTTAAACTATTGCGAATGGCTTATAATAAGGAATAATGTTACAAAGTCTGGGGCACCTGGCAACAGAAAGCCCCTTTTTAAATTATTTATAAGCTTTATTATTTATCCAATCTTGATATTCTTTTGTTCTCAAGGATACTCTTAGATTATCTCCAAATTGTTTTAAATTATCACTCCAATCATAACAAATAACACTTGCAAAATCTTTAGTGTTTAAAACATAGTAGACTCCTGAAAATATGCTTTCGCCAGATGGATCTCCATTATGTGGTTCATTTTTTCTAACTTGTCTTGAGGCATTCTTAAAAATATCTTTAAGATTTTGATCCACAGTTTCTAGTTTTTTCATACAACCTTTGTAGTCGTTTTTGTGCCAAATAACCCCTGATATAGCTAAAAATTTAAATTCTTTGTCATTTTTTTTATAATGAAATTGAACACCGTCGTAAGTATTAAGTTTATCGTCAAAAGGTAGCCAGACAGGAAGAACTTCTTTATTGGGATAATAATTTTGAATATTTTTTTCAATTTCGTTTTTATTAAAATATTCCAAGGCACTTTCACCAATTCTCATTCCCTCGATTTCGTAATCAGTTATATCATCTGCTTGAGCTAGCGATGTAAGAAAAATAGTAAAAAAAAGTGTTTTAATAAGTTTGTTCATGTGCCACGACACTAACATAAAATTTCATTCATAATCTACTCAAATTTCTCACTAAGATTTTTAGAATTATTACAAATGCGAATGGCGTTTAATAAAGAATAATGTTACAAGATTGAGGGCACCAAACAACAGAACGACCCTCTAAAATTAATGAGTAATTATGAAAAGAAACATACTAAACCTGATTGGTATTCTAGTATTAGAATTCAATAATGGGTACTTGGCAATAGAACGCCCCTTATGATAAAATAAAATTATGAAAAAAATAATGCAAGGCATAGGAACTCTTTTAGTTATGTTCGCCATAGCAGATTTTGGTTTGTCTTATATGGGAGTTAATTTAACTCCTTTTTTTCCAGACGGCTTATCAAGATTTAGTCCAATTATATTTGGATTAATTGGTGCAGGTTTACTGAAAGCAGATTGGAAATAAAGTTAAAGGGTTAAAGGCACCCAGCAACAGAACGCCCCTTAAATTATTATATTTATATGAATTTAGATGATTTAGTTAACCCTATTAATAAGCAAAAATTAGATAGAGATAATATAGAATATTTCTTTGGCATTCCTAACTTATATTTTGATGATGAAAAACCACTGACCGCTACTCAATCAGAATTTTATAATGATGTTAAATTTCCAAACTACGATGATATTGAGGATTTTGGGACACTTCTAGAAAAATCTTCAAAATCAATATTTGTAAAGAAACTAGATGATGAAATCCCATTTCATTCTAATATTTTAGAGGCAGGATGTGGAACTGGACAACTTTCAATCGCTCTAAGTCGCTATAATAGAAAAATTCACTCGATTGATTTATCTAAAGGCAGTTTAATTGAAGCAAAAAAATTTATTGATAAAACTGATATTAAGAATGTTCAACTTTACAGAATGAATATTTTTAATTTATGTTTCCCGAGAAATTACTTTGACGTGATTATATCAAACGGTGTTCTACATCACACACACGACGCTAAATCTGCTTTTGCCAAATTAGTAGATCATTTAAAACCAAATGGAATAATTGTAATAGGTTTATACCACAAATATGGAAGAGTCGTTCAAAACATAAGGCAATATTTGATAAAAACTTTTGGTGAAAAAATGAAATTTATTGATAAAAGATTTTCAGAAAATCTATCAGAGAGAAAAAAATACGCTTGGTTCAAAGATCAATATTATAATCCTTATGAAACTAAGCATACTTATAATGAGGTTATAAATTGGTTTAAAGAAAATGATATAGAATTTATAAATTCGATACCTTTCAACTTCAATTTAAATGACAAAATTACAATAAAAAAACCAATTCTTAGTAAATATGAAATATTACTTAAAGAATTTTTTTTAATGTTCGACTCAAGACAGATTTACGAGGGTGGTTTTTTTGTAATGATAGGAAAAAAAAAAGAAAAATTTTAAAAATTGTCAAACCAAATATTATATTTATTTTTATTCTGTATCAAATATTTCGGCAGCTCTTCCTCGCTTACTTTAGAAAGCTTTACCTTTACATCCTTTCCCCATTTAGAACTAAAATCTTTTTTATCAGCTTTATGATCATAATGGATGTATCTATTATTAATCATTTTCCTCACATCATCTAATCCTATATTTGTAAGCTCAAATTCATCATGATGCTCGTCATTTTGATGCTTTTCAAATATTTCCTCTGGGCTTTTTATCTCTGAAAAATGCCACCCGCCATCATTAACTATTTCCAAATTAATAAATTTGTTATTTTTAAATAACGTATCAACTCTCCACCAATCATATTTTTTAGTCTTGATGTTTCGAAGATCAGTTATCGAATTCAAATCTCTTACTCTACAAGCCTTTGAACCAAACCAACTAAAGCCAGGTAGAGACAAATTAAATTTATAATAAAAAAGTTTCTGATTGAATAATACAATTTTTTTTTTGCAATCTTTTAAATTAAATAATTCTAAATTTGGTATCTCGTCACTATCACTATAAATAACCCAATCATTTTTATTTTTTTTCTTTACCTCACGAAAAATCGCTTCACGTTGATGAAGTATTCTCTTTTGAGCATTGCTTCTTAATAGTGAATTACTTGTTCCAGCAAAATTTTTGATGCTTGTTAAGTCTCTTGGCTCATTTTCAACTACAATGTAATTAATCTTTTTTTTAAAATTTTTGAAATTATTAATATTAAAGTTAAGATCCTTTTTTTCTCCTGCGTGAGTATATTTTGCCTCACAAACTAAAAATTCATCAACAAACTTTTCTAATATATTAAGTCTTATCTCAAAAAGCATCGGCTCTTTAAAATAAGTGATACAATCAATTATCTTCATAAATTAAATTACATATTTATCTAACATATAAATTATTATTCCGATTGCTATGCCAAGTAATATCCAATAATAGTTGCCTTTCATTATGCTACATACTTTCCTAGGTCAGGTTTAAAATAGTTTGGACCTTTCATCACTTTCCCCTTTTCATTATAAATAGGTTTACCATCGGATCCTAATTTACTCATATTTGAGTCTTGCACTTCTTGAAAACACTTGTCTAAATTAATTCCAAATGCATGACCAGCTCCATATGTAACGTAAAGAATATCTGTAAGAGCATCAGCTACCTCTTTAATATCCTTGTTTTCCATTGCTACTTTAAGCTCTCCAATTTCTTCCGTTATAAGATCGTATCTTAGTGAAGTAATTTTATCATTGGGAAAACCAGGTTTTTCTCTCACTTCTTGGCCAAAAGTTTTCATAAATTTTCTAACATTTTCAAAATTGCTCATTTCTAATCCTTTATATTTTATAATTATCAAATAAGGGTGTATTATACCAAAGAATCAAAAATGAAATACAGAATAGAATTTGATAGTATCGGAAAAATAAAAGTTCCTGGTGATAAGTATTGGGGTGCTTCTACTGAGAGATCTAATAAGTATTTTAATATTGGAGATTTTCTAGTTAGGCCAAAAGTAATTCATTCAATTGCAATAATAAAAAAAGCTGCTGCAATAGTTAATGCTAAAAATAAAGATTTAGATCCTAAAATTAGTAAATATATAATTAAAGCTGCTGATGAGATTATTAAAGGAAAACACGATAACCATTTTCCCTTAAAAGTATGGCAAACTGGTTCAGGAACTCAAACTAATATGAATGTTAATGAAGTAATAGCGAATAGAGCGATACAAATGATGGGTGGCAAATTGGGATCTAAAAAGCCAGTTCATCCTAATGACCATGTAAATAAATCACAATCTACTAATGATGTTTTCCCAACTGCAATGCATATAGCTATAGCCTTAAATGCTAAAAATAAGCTTTTACCCTCTTTAAGATTATTAGAAAAAGAACTAGCTAAAAAATCTAGAGAATTTAAAAGTATTGTTAAAGTAGGTAGAACTCACTTGCAGGACGCTACTCCTATGACTTTAGGTCAAGAATTCTCCGGTTATCACGCTCAACTAAAAAAATGTATATTGAGAATAGAGTCTGCCCTAAAAGAAATTCATTATTTAGCTCAAGGAGGTACTGCTGTTGGAACAGGGCTAAATACTAGGAAAGGTTTTGATAAAAAAATAATTAAAGAAATAAGTAAGATTACTAGGATAAATTTTAAACCAGCTATTAATAAATTTGCTGCGTTAGCAGCTCATGATGAGATTGTAAATTTTTCTGGATCCCTTAACACTACAGCAGTATGTTTAATGAAAATTGCAAACGACATAAGATTTTTGGGATCAGGACCAAGAGCTGGATACGGGGAGCTAATTCTTCCGTCAAACGAACCTGGATCATCAATTATGCCAGGTAAAGTAAACCCAACTCAATCTGAAGCTGTCACTATGGTATGTGTCAAAGTTATTGGAAATCACAACGGAATAACTATGGCCGGCTCACATGGTCATTTTGAATTAAATGTTTTTAAACCGTTAATAATTCATAATATTTTGCAGTCTATCGAAATTATGAGTGACTCTTCAAAAACTTTTGCACTATATTGTGTAAAAGGAATTAAAGCTGACAAAAAAAGAATCAAACATTTATTAGATAATTCTTTGATGTTAGTGACCGCTTTAGCACCAAAAATCGGATATGACAAAGCCGCACATATTGCTAAAACAGCTCACTTAAAAGGAACGACTTTAAGACAAGAAGTTATTAAAGCAGGTTTAGTAAATGAAAAAGAGTACAATAGAATTATGAACCCGCTTAAAATGACTAAACCCAAGTAGTTAAGAAATTTCTAAGATAAATTTCTTTATTTTTTCAATATTAAACATCTCGACAAAACTTTTATCAAATACTATTTTTTCATAAGTAGTTTTGAAATATTTTAAATCCTCAGCCGATGCCTCATAATCTTGATTCATAAATATTTTTGTGAAGTTAATTTTTTTATTCAACACATTTATATTTCCAGTAAAGTTAAGTTTAAAATTCTCATTTTTTTTTTTTGATTTGATATTGAATTTCGCAAGAAATTCTTTTCTATCGTCTGAAATTATTATGCAATTAAAAAATAATATAGGATATTCTTCTAACAAGTTTACACTACCTTTGCATTGAAAAAGATTTTTACCTATTAAAGTCTTTTTGTTAAAATTTAACCTTCCATAAGCTAAGTCAATTATTAAATTTAATTCATTAATAAAACTTTGGTTAAATTTTTTTGACTTAAAACTTATATCATTTGTGCCATTAAATTGTTTAAATTTATCTTTTGCTTCTAATAATTTATCAAGATTTATATTATTAAATACTTTTGAGTTAATATCCTCAATTTGAAATTTTGAACGAACATCTAAAAACGGATCTAATAAAATAACACCTTCACTGTTTAAAGAGAGATTTTTATTTCTTAAATATAAGTTATTTATATTTAAAGATTTTTTATTATAGTCAAAATTAAATTTAACATTTGTTTTAAGTATCTTCGATTTAATAACTCCACTAATAAAATTCTTTTTTTTATCTTTTAAATAAATATCTGTGTCTATACCAGTTTTAAGGAATTTAAAATTAATACTATCAATATTATCATTAAATTTAATTTTAAAATTTTTACTAAAAACTTTTCCTGAAACTAAATTTTTTTTGTAACCAAAATTAGAAAAATTGATATTTTTTATAGAAATAACTGAATTGTCTAAATCGTTGATATTTATATTTAAATTATCAAAGAAAAATTTATTTTTTTGACCCAATAAATATTCAATAAACATTTTTGAATCATTAAATTTTAATTCGCCATATGAATCTTTCAATATTATTTTATTTGATCTATAATTTTCATAATTATAAATGTTTAATAACTTTGGATAAATTTTTAAATTTTTTACTTTCATTTCAATTGAAGAAGAATTCAAGTTTATGTTGATATTTTTGAATATTAATTTTGGTAATGGAAAAGCTTTAAATTCTACTTTTTCATACTGTGATATCTTAAAATTATAAGTTTTTAATAAATAATTATTTAAAACTTTTACTCTTTTCTCATAATTAAAAAAAGTTGGTATCACTAGAAATAATATGGAAGAAATAAAGAATATTCCGACTAGATATCTGAGAAAAAAAATAAATCTAAAAAATGGAGAATAATGATTGTGAATTATTTTAAAAATTTTAATTATCATTTTTTTTATTTTTATAACTAGTATATAAATGAAAATTCTCTCTTATGAATAACATAGATAATTTAATTGAAAACCTTAACAAAGAACAAAAAGAAGCAGTTCTAAGCACTGAAGGTCCTAATTTAATTGTTGCAGGGGCAGGCTCTGGAAAAACAAGAGTTCTGACTACTAGACTTATTCATATAATTAATGAAAAAAAAGCTTGGCCTAACCAAATTTTGTGTGTCACTTTTACGAATAAAGCTGCAAAAGAAATGCAAAACAGGGTTATGCAATATGTAAAAGGGAGTTCTAATGCAGTGCCTTGGTTAGGAACGTTTCACTCGATTAGTGTAAAATTTTTGAGGAGGCACGCTGAAGCTTTAGGTTATAAAAGTAATTTTACTATTCTTGATACTGAGGATCAAAAAAAACTAATTAGAAATATCGTTAAAGGTGAGGATTTGGATGCAAAAAAATTTTCTCCTCAATTAATAATGTATCATATTGATCAATGGAAGAATAAAGGTTTGCTGCCAAATAATGTTAAAATTGAAAAATCTGGTTCGATTATTAAATCAATATTAAAGGTTTACAAAATATATCAAAACAAAACAAAAGATTTAAACGCGTTTGATTTTGGTGATTTAATTTTGTTCTGTGTTAAACTTTTTGAAGAACACAAAGATATTAGAGAAATATATCAGAAAAATTTTAAATACATTTTAGTTGATGAGTTTCAAGATACTAATTTTATTCAAAATAAGTGGTTAAATCTGTTAGTAAATGAAAATGAAAATATTTGCTGTGTCGGTGATGACGATCAATCAATTTATAGCTGGAGAGGTGCTGAAATAAAAAACTTTCTTACCTTTGATCAAATTTACAAAAATTGTAAAGTATTTAAATTGGAACAAAACTATCGATCTACAAAAAATATTTTGGACACTGCATCGAACTTAATTTCAAATAATTCAAACAGAGTAGGAAAAAAATTATGGTCTTCAGCCAATCAAGGTGAACTAGTAAAGTTAAATTGTTACAGGACTGGTAAAGATGAAGCTCAGGGTATCAGCGATATAATAGAGCATAAACTTAAAAAGAAATATTCCTTAAACGATGTTTCAATTTTAGTAAGAGCAATATATCAAACAAGAGAATTTGAAGAGAGATTTCTTCAAGTTGGAATTGGATATCGTGTCTTAGGTGGAATAAAATTTTATGAAAGAGCTGAAATAAAGGATGCGGTTTCTTATCTAAGAATTATTAATCAAAAATTTGATGATCTAGCTTTGGAAAGAGTCATAGGCGTGCCTAAAAGAGGAGTTGGAGAGAGTACCTTAAACCAAATTTATACTTTTGGAAAACTTAATAAATTATGTCTTCAAGACTCAATAATTAAATTAATAGAAAAAGGAGATTTTAAACCTAAGATTAAAACAACACTTAACCAATTGATTAAAATGATTCAAAAATGGCGAAATGACTCATTAAAAATGAAACATTTTGATTTATTAAAATTGATATTAGATGAGTCAGGCTATTCATCAATGTTAAAAAATAAAAAAGACTTAGAAAATGAAAATAGATTAGAAAACTTAAAAGAATTACTAAGGGCAATGCAAGATTATGACAACTTGCAGAGTTTTTTAGAACATGTAGCTTTAGCTACATCAATTGATCAAGAATGGGAGGGTGCTAAAATTAATTTGATGACAATGCACGCTGCTAAAGGCTTAGAATTTAATGTTGTATTTCTACCAGGTTGGGAGGAAGGCTTATTTCCTCATCAAAAATCTCTGGAGGAAAAGGGAGATTTTGCTTTAGAGGAAGAAAGACGACTTGCTTACGTAGGTATCACTAGGGCCAAAAAAGAAGCATATTTGTCATTTGCAATGAAAAGGGCTTACCACGGTGACTGGATGGATGCATTACCATCAAGATTTATTAATGAAATACCGGATGAAAGTGTTGAAAAAAATGAAATAAATTTAAATGATAATGATGACTTTGATTTCAACCAAGATAATTCAATTGAATTTGATGAAGAGTATAGAAGTCCCGGGTGGGATCGATATAAAAGAAATAAAATTCTTAAATGGAAAAAATAAATCAATTAAAAAAGATTTTGAAGCAAGAGAAAATAGATGGATATTTAATTCCAAAAAATGATGAATTTTTTGGCGAGTATACTCCAGAATACAATGATAGATTAAATTTTATTTCAGGCTTCACTGGTTCTTATGGTTTTGCTTTAGTACTTAAGGATAAGAATTATTTGTTTGTAGACGGAAGATATACTTTACAAGCAAACAATCAGAGTGGAAAATTTTTCAAAATTATTACGATTCCTGATAAAATGCCAAGTGATATCTTTAAAGGGAAAAAACTATTAATTGGTTTTGATCCTAATTTATTTACTCATAAATCGTTATTTATTTTTTTTGGAAAAGATAAATTTAAGTTTAAACCAATTTTTAAAAATTTAATTGATAAAATCTGGAGAAGAAAGATTGGAATAAATAGGAATAAATTTTATTTGTTACCAAACAAAGCTGTAAGTGAGAAATACTACTTTAAGATTAATAAAATTTGTAGATATTTAAAGAAAAAAAAGTCTGACTTTTTATTTGTTACCGCAAGTGAAAATAATGCTTGGCTACTAAATATTAGGGGTAGAGACACAAAATATACTCCTATACCGCACAGTTTTATTTTAATTGATAAAGAAAAAAATATTAAATTTTTTTGTGATTTAAAAAAAATATCTTTATCTTTAAGAAGAACTTTCAAAAAGATAAAATTTTTAGATATTAAAGATTGTGCTAACACTCTTTTAGGAATTGAAAAGAAAAAATTTATAATTGATAGTAATTCTTGCTCAATTTTTTTTAAAAACATTATTGATAAAAATAACAAAATACTTAGTTCACAAGATCCAATTTATATTTTTAAAGCGATCAAAGGAAAACAAGAAATAGAAAATATTAAAAAAGCACATATTTACGACGGCATTGCTTTGACTAAATTTTTATTCTGGCTTAAAAAAAATTTTTTAAAGAAAAATATAACTGAGATAACTGCATCAAATAAATTGTTAGAATTTAGAAAAAAGAATAAGAAGTTTAAATTTTTGAGTTTTCCAACAATATCTGGAACAGGTCCTAATGGAGCAATTATTCATTATAAAGCAACTCGCGAGACTGATAGAAAATTAAAAAAAGGAGACATTTATTTGGTTGACTCTGGAGGCCAATACGAATTTGGTACAACAGATGTTACCCGAACTATTTCTTTAAAAAATTCAAATAAAAGAATTAAAAATATTTTTACAAGAGTTCTTAAAGGACATATTGCTGTTTCAAATTTTAAACTTAAAAAAAATACATCAGGCTCGGAAATTGATACTAAGGCGAGAAAGTATCTTAAACAAATTGGCTTAAATTTTGCACATGGAACAGGACATGGAGTAGGATATTTTTTAAACGTACATGAGGGACCACATGCTATTTCAAATAAAAATAAAGTTAACTTCCAAAAGGGAATGGTTGTTTCAAATGAACCAGGCTACTATGAAAAAAATAATTTTGGTATCAGAATTGAAAATCTTATTTACGTTAAAGAAAATAAAAAGACAATGAATTTTGAAAATTTAACAATGGCACCTATAGATAAAGATTTAATTATTCCAGAGAGCTTAGATAAAAATGAAAAAGAGTGGATTAATAAGTATCATAAAACTGTTTTTAAAAATTTAAAAAGTTTTATGAATAAAGCAGAAACTTTAGAGCTTAAAAAAGTTTGTTCAACTATTTAAAATTTTATTCCAATCTTTTTCTAAAATTATTTTTATTTTTAATTGCTTAGCTTGTTCAACTTTCCTTTTTGTTGGCTTAGAGTCTCCCACAACTAAAAAGTCCAAATTTTTAGAAATTGAACCTAATACTTTTCCTCCATTATTCTCAGCTATTGCCTTTGCTTCGGATCTGCTCATATTCTTAAAACCGCCTGTAAACATCAATTTTTTGTTAGAGAATTTTCCATCATTATTTATTCCAACATAACTCTTTATATTAAGTTTATTTATTAAATTACTGACTATTCTAAAATTAGTTTTATTTGAAAAAAAATTATCTATAGACTGAATTTGTGTTTCACCTATTCCATCCAAATCAACTAAACTATATAAAAATTTTTTTCTATTTTTAAAATCAAGTAATTTTATAAATTCTTTGATCGAACTGAAAAAACTTGCAAGAATTTTTGCATTTTCTTGACCTATATGTCTAATTCCTATTGAAAAAATAAATTTATCTAAAGGGATCGATTGAGATTTTTTGATGGCTTTTTTTAAATTATTTATTGAAAGCTTACCCCAGCCATCTAACTTTTCAATTTTACTATAGTCAAGATCAAAAATATCTGATGGTTCTCTTATCAAATTTAAATCCCAAAACTGTTCTATTACTTTTTTTCCTAGTCCGTCTATATTAAATGCTTCTTTTGAGACAATATGTTTAAGTTTTTCTTTAGCAGTAAATTTACAATCGTATCCTTTTAAACATCTTCTTACAGCATCCTCTTTATTTGTACTTTTACTTAGTTCCTTTTTTGTCTCTGCTCCACATAAACATTTATTAGGAAAAACATATTTTTTACTACCCTTTTCTCTTTTTGAAATATCTACAGATACGACTTGTGGAATTACGTCTCCTGCTCGTTGAATTTTAATTATATCTCCGACTCTTATATCTTTTTTTTTAATCTCATCTTCATTATGTAATGTTGCGTTAGATACAATTACTCCTCCAACTGTAACTGGTTCTACTTTGGCAACTGGGGTAATTGCTCCTGTTCTACCTACTTGAATAATAATATCTTTAATTTTAGTGAAAGCCTTTTCCGCTGAGAATTTGTATGCTATCGCCCACCTTGGCGAGTTTGATGTATTTCCTAGTCTTTTTTGTAAATTTAGATTGTTTACCTTGAAAACTAAACCATCAATATCGTAATCAAGTGAAGACCTCAACTCATCAATTTTTTTATGCTGTTCTTCTGCCTCATCCAAATTTTGGATAATCTGCCCAAGTGGGTTTGTTATAAAACTCCACTTTTTTATTGTTTCTAAAAACTCTGACTGTTTTTTAAAAATCATTGGATTAATGGATCCAAATCCATAAGCAAAATATTTTAGTGGTATTTTTGATGTCTCAACTGGATCTTTCTGCCTTAAAGACCCGCTAGCGGCATTTCTTGGATTTGCGAATTTATGTTTAATTTTATTAAAATCTTTTTTGCTTATAAAAATCTCACATCTAATTTCTAAAAGTGTGGGAACTTCTTTTGATTTAATTGTTTTGGGAATAGTAGAAATAGTCCTAAGGTTTGGGAGTATGTCCTCTCCTGTACTACCATCACCTCTAGACAATCCTTTTGTTAAAATCCCGTTTTCATAAACTAAGGTTGCTGAGATCCCATCTATTTTAGGCTCCGATATTAATTCAATTTGTTTTTCCTCGTAATTAAGAAAGTTTTTAATCTTTTTTAAAAAATCTTCCATATCAGATTTATTAAAAGCATTTGATAATGACAACATTGGTTGTAAGTGTTTAATTTTTTTAAATTTGTTTGATGGTTTAGCGCCAATAATTTCACTTACAGACTCAATTTTTTTTAAAAAAGGATATTTTTTTTCTAATTCTATGAGCTCAAATTTTAGATTATCATAGTCGGCATCTGAAATTTCAGGGCTATCATTCGTAAAATATAATTTGTTATGTTTTTTTAAGCTTTTAATTTTTTTGTTATAAAGCAATTTTATTTCTTCATTTTTGGCCATTAGTCTAAATTAATTATATCAATAATTTTATTTAAGAAATTTTTCTTTTTTTTCTCTTCCTTTTTTGTAATTTTGAATTCATATTTTTTATTAAAAATCTTATACGCTGACTCATACCATTCACTGGAATTATAATTGAAACCTAGAATTTTTGCGTATTTTTGCGCCTCTTCTTCAAGGCCCAAATAATAATGTATTTCAACCAATCTTAACAATGCTTCCTCTACGAATATTGTCTTATCGTAATCTTTAAGAATTACTTTTAATCTTGAAATAGCAGGAATCCATTTTTGTGTTTTGATATAATGTTTTGCAACATACATTTCTTTTGCTGCCAATTGATTTCGAATTAGGTCTTTTTTAAATTTAAGGTCTAAAGCATAATCTGAGTTGGGAAACTTTTCTAAAAAGAAATTTATTTTTTCTAGTGATTTTATTAAGGGTTTTAAATCTCTTTTTTCGTCACTAATTTGCTCAAAATAAATAATTGCCTCTAAATAATGTGCGTACATTAAATTTTTATCTGCAGGATAAAGTTTAAAATAACGATTTAAATTATCTAAAGCCTCATCGTAAAAATTTATTCCATATAAACAAAACACTGACATGATTGCTGATTTTGCAGATAAGTTAATATCTGTAAAATTTAATTCTGCCTCTTCAAATTTCGTATTGGCATAAAAAAAGTCATTGGTCTTCATGGCTTCTAAAGCTTCGTTATAAATTTTGTAAGGATCTTTTTTTTCTGATGGGGTATAAATCAGATCGTCCTTTTTTGAACATCCAATTAATACAAATAATATCAAAAATGAAGATAAGAATCGTAACATAAAATAATATGTTTAATAATATCAGATTAAAATTTGAATTTATAACTTAAATATGAATAAAATTTTAAGCGTTTACAGCTAATTTTTGTGAACGTTTGTATTTGATATCTTTTGAATAAATAACATCTTCTAACTCAAAAATTTTGAAAGATGATTTTTCATCAAAAATTTTATGTAAAAAAAGATTCGTTAATTCATGACCACCATGATAACAAAATACTTTTCCAAGTATTCTGTGTCCAGAAAGTAAAAAATCACCAGCTAGATCTAAAATTTTATGATTAACAAATTCCTTTTCGTTTCTTAACCCTTCTTTATTTAGAATTTTATTATCATCAACTACAACTGCATTATCTAAGGATCCACCCTTTGCAAGTCCAAGTTTTTTTATTTTTTCTATGTCTTTGAATAAACAAAATGTTCTAGAATTAATAATCTCATCTAAATTATCTTGTTGGAAATTTATGGTATTCTGTTGTTTTCCAATAATCTTGTTTTTATAATCCAATTGAAAATTTACTTCTAAAGAGGATTCGTTTGGTTCAATAGAAATTAATCTTTTCCCATCTTTAAGTTCTATTTTTTTTAGAACTTGCAAATATTTTCTTTTTTTAAACTGATTAATAAGTTCTACATCTTTTAAAGTATTTAAAAAATCTTTAGCTGAACCGTCCATTATCGGTACTTCTTCATTGTCAATTTCAATTATAGCATTATCAATACCAGCAATATAAATTGCGGCAAGCAAGTGCTCAACTGTTGATACTTTAACTCCATATTCATTTTTTAAAGTTGTGCATAATTTAGTAGAAGATACGTTTGTAAAATTTGCACTTATAAGATTATTTTTATTTAAATCTGTTCTTTTAAAAATTATACCGTTATTTTCTTTAGCTGGAGTTATTTTAACTGTTGAATTTTTTCCAGAATGTAAGCCAACGCCTTTAAAGGTTGTGCTTTCAGATATAGTTTTTTGATATATATTTAACATTGGGAGCATTTATACTTGAGTAAGGTTGATTATTTAAAACAACTAATGTTTCTAAAAAAAACAGGTCTTAACCAAATATTTTATCAAAAAACCTTGCAATTAATGACTTTCTGAATTGAGAAACAGGTATGGCTTCTTTTTTCCAACCAAAATGGACAATTTTATTTGCAGAATTTACTATGCTTTTATCAGAGAGGTTATTTAACAAAATTAATTTATAATTTTTAGTGTCAATAATAACTTTTTTGAAAATTTCCTCAAAATATTTGAAATCTAATTGAAAGTTGACTTCAAAGAAAAGGTTATTAAGATATTTCTTATTGTTCTTAAAGTTAATATTCTTAAAAACTATAATTTCCAAAATTTCATTAATTCTTGCTAGAGCTATTTCGTAGATCAATTTTTTTTTTATTTTTATATAATTATCTTCTTTAAAAAACTTCTCTTCAATTAGGTCGTCTTCTGATATATCCTGCTTAAATTCAATTTCATTTAAAATTTTTATAACAGTATCCCGTTTAAGTGAAGTTATTTTTGAAATATCTTTAATGATAATGTCTGTTCCAAAGGAAAAATTTTGTTCAAGCTTAAGAGAGTCGTTTTCAAAGTAAAAAATATTTGAATTAGATTTACTTATTCTTAAATAAAAGAAAGTTTCTATTTTGTAATTTTGACTTATATTTGCACCCTTAACAAAATTCTTTACCAAAATTTTTTTTATTTTTAAATTACAATTAGCAAAAAGATTCTTTAAATTTTTATAATCATTCTTATTAATAAGGATAAAGGATAATTCATGTGCATAAAAATCTCCAAACAATCCGATAGGTAAATTTTCAACTTTTTGCTTATCAAGATTATAATTTGAATTAAAAATGTGTAAAATTTTTTTGTTAGATTCGATCTCATTCACAATGGATTTACACGTATTTAAAATATAAATTATATTTTCTTTTGAGATTTGTGAGCCATTTAGTTTTTTATACCCAGACAAATTTAAAAAGGTAGGACTTAAATTTTCTAATATCAATATTAATTCTTTAAAAGTACATTTAAATTTTTCTTCAAGAAGATAAATATTTTCTTTAATTATATTAAAAGATTTTTCAAAGTTAGCTACTCTATTATTAATAATACCCTCTAAAGGAACTTCTAATTTATAATCAATTTCAAAATAATTTTCTCCATCACTTTTTTCGACAAAAAAAATATATTTTGAATCATTAATTTCTAAATATAGGTTAAAATGGAATTTTTTCATTTTATTTTAAAATAAGTTGATTGTTTACCCTAAAATCAAATACATCATATTTTTTAAATTCACTTTTATTCTTTAGATTTAAATAACTTTGAAGGCTTTCTATGTAATCTTTATTCGGTAGTTTTATTATTTTTTTATCAATAGTTTCTATATCCCATCTATTTGTCTCGTATAAAGTATATTTCTTTATTTTATCCGTTGGAAAATTTATCATATTCAAATCATCGTAAAAAATTTTAAATTCTTCTTTATTGCCAAAAACGTAGGGTAAATTTTGATAATTTTTTAAATTTGTAAATTCAATTAAGTCGATCTTTTCACTTATATAGAATTTATTCTTATTATTTAATAGAATAGCAATAGGCTTTTTCTCAAAAATTTCAATTTTTAAAGTATTTGGATATATTTTTTTAATTATAAAACTTTCAACGAAACTGTTTTGCATTAAAGCTTTCTCGATATCCTCACTTTTCAAAAATATAAGATTTTTATCATAAATTGGTAATAGCAATTTTTTTATATCTTCTTTTTTTAATAAAGAATTATTTTTGATTTCAATTGTAGTTAAATTAAACTTTGAAATTACTATTTTTTGTTGTGAAGTAATTGTGGTTAACAGTATCAATAATGCTACAGCAATAAATGTTCTTTTTTTCATCTATTAGTGCTGGCGTCTAATAAAATTTTTTCTACTAGGTTATCAAAACTTAAACCTCTGTAATTGGCGATTTCAGGAACTAAAGATAAACTTGTCATTCCTGGTTGTGTATTTAGTTCTAATAAATAAAAATTATTATTATAAAATTTAAAATCTGATCTTGTAACACCTCTGCAACTAAGAATTCTGTGAGTCTTTTTTGCAATTTTTAAAACTTCCTGGTATTTGTCTCTTGTTAATCTCGCAGGCATCACATGTTTTGTCTTAGCCTTTTTTGTATATTTAGCTTTATAATCATAAAATAACCTTTTTGGTATTAATTCTATCGCACCTATTGGATTTCCATTTATTACTGCTACTTGAACTTCTTGTCCTCCGATATACTCCTCGACGATTAACTCCTGGTATTTTTTAAACAAACCTTTCGCTGATTTAAAGAGTTTTGCTTTATTTTTGCAAATCACAACTCCTAAACTAGATCCTTCATTGACTGGTTTTAAAACAATTGGAAAATTAATTTTGTTCTTAATCATAATTTTGGTAATCTTATTTTTCTTATAATTAGATTTTTTAATTAAAAGAAATTTTGGTGTTTTTATTTTATTCCGAATAAATATTTTCTTTGAAATTTCTTTATTCATAGCATTATAAGAGCTAATCACTCCTGAATGTGTGTAAGGAATTCTTAAATATTCAAAATAACTTTGAGCTACACCGTCCTCTCCATTTTTTCCATGGAGCGCATTAAAAATTACATCAATTTTTTTTTTACTTATTAAATTTAAATTCTTTCTCTTAGGATCAAAAGTTGTTACCTTATAACCTTTTCTTTTTAAAGCTTTAATACATGCCTTGCCACTTTCCAGACTAATAGTTCTTTCTCCTGACGTTCCACCTAAAACAACCAGAACATTTTTAAATTTTACATCAGTCACCAATGATTTTAATCTCCAATTCAAGATTTATTCCGGTTTTTTCTAATACCCTTTTTTTAACTTTTTTTATCAAATTTTCGATATCTGAAGATTGTGCGCTACCGTTATTAACGAAAAAATTACAATGTTTCTGTGAGATTACAGCATCTCCCTCTTTAAAGTTTTCACAACCAGCTTGTTTAATTAACATCCAAGCCTTTTTTTCATTGCTAATATTTTTAAATGTACTCCCACACGTTTTAATTTGGCTAGGTTGAGATAATTTTTTCTTTTGAATAAGATCGATTTGTTTTTTTTCTATATCTTTTTTTTTGCTAATAGACCCTTTTAATTTTGCTGAAATTATAATTAGATCTTCAGATAAGTTGGTCCCTCGATAAGAAAATTTAATATCTTCTTTTTTTATCTCAACTTCGGATAGTTTTTTTTTATCTATAGCCTGTATTGAAACTAAAACTTTTGATATATCATTTTCGTAACAGCCGCTATTCATTATTACTGCTCCGCCTACTGATCCAGGAATGCATGATAAAAATTCTAAATTACCCAAACCATTCTCTTTTGCATAATTTGCAACTAAACGATCAGGTGTTGCAGCACCAACAACTATTATATTTTTTTCAACTATTTTAGTATAGGAAAAATTATTACCAAGTTTTATGACAGCCCCATTAAAACCATTATCTCTGAATAATGTATTCGAACCAGCTCCTAAAATTGTTGTCTTGATATTTTTTTTACTTAAGTCTAATAAAAATTCTTTAAGTTGATTTTTGTCTTTTGCTTTATAGAAGTATTTAGCATTACCACCAAGATTAAACCAACTATAATTTGATAATTTAACATTCGAACTTAAATTGCTATTATATTTTTTTATAAAATTATTATTTAAAGTCATAATGAATATTTAATATTTGCCATCCATTTCGAAATTACCCCTGCTCCCATACCAATTATAATTTCATTGCTTACAAGGTTTTTTCTGAAATAATTGCACAAATCAAATTCATTTTTTACGCATAATACCTGGGTTTTTGAATTTTTAGCAATTAAATTTGCAAACTGAATCAAGTCAAATTTTGAATTTCTCTTTTCACCCGCCGCGTATAAAGGGCATATAATAACTAAATTCGATTTAAAGAAACATTTTGAAAATTCATTTTTTAATGACATGACTCTTGAATATCTGTGTGGTTCAAAAATACTTATAATCTTTCTACTAGGGTTGACGTTTTGCACACCCTCTAAAATTGATTTTATTTCAGTTGGATGATGAGCATAATCATCATAGAAATCATTACTATTTTTTGAAAAAACTTTTGTCATTCTTCTTTGAACACCGGAAAAGTTTCTTAATGATTTTTTTATTATTTTTACATCAGCACCAAGATTTAGACAGACTATAAAAGCTGCAGCTGCATTTAATACATTGTGCTTTCCTAATAATTTCACATTAATATTTTTAATTTTCTTTGTTTTCTTATTTTTATCTTTAAAACTTAGGTCGAAACTAGTGCTTTCGTAGTTATATTTAATTCTATTTATCATATAATTAGCTTTTTTATTTTCTCCGTAAGTCAGTATATTTTTATTTTTAATTTTGTTTAAAATTTTTCTAATGTTTGCATTGTCAACACAAATAATTGATCTACCAGTAGGAGGAGTTTTATTGATAAACTCTAAAAAAGATTTTTCTAAATTTCTATAATTCTTATAATAATCTAGATGTTCATAATCTATATTGGTAACGATTGAATAATTTATTGGTAATTTTAAAAAACTTCCGTCAGACTCGTCTGCTTCTAAGATTGCCCAATCACCTTTTCCAAGCTTTGCATTGCTATTGAATGAATTAATTACTCCTCCATTTATAATAGTCGGATCTAATTTTTGATCTGATAAAATTTTTGACACTAAAGAAGTAGTTGTTGTCTTTCCGTGTGAACCTGTAATAATGATATTTTTTTTTAAAGAGACCACGTCGGCTAAAACTTCTGCTCTAGAATAAATAGGTATTTTCATTTTTTTTGCTTGTTTTAGCTCAATATTATTATTTTTTATTGCACTAGATTTGACAACAATAGAAGCTTTTTTAATATTATTTGATAAGTGTCCAATAAATATTTTAATACCTGATCTTGAACAGCTAATTGTATTTTTATTTCTATTTTGATCACTTCCTTGAATCTTAAAACCCATATTTTTCATTATTTGTGCGAGGCCACTCATCCCTATGCCTCCAATACCTACAAAATGGATAATATCTTTTTGTCCTAAATTAATTTTTTTCATTTATAATTTTTTCTATATATGTCTTCAAATTTATAAAAATATTTTTGTCCGAATATTGTCTTTGATTTGATAAAATATTATTTACTAACGATTTTTCATAAAAGATTCTCTTAATGAGATTGTATAACTCATGGTCAATATCTTTTTCTTCTACAATAAATCCACAACCTTTTTTTAAGTAAAATTCTGCGTTTTTATACTGATGATTATCTGCAGAAGTAGGGAGGGGTATGCTGATAAATGGAATTTTAAAATTAATTAACTCTCCTAATACCGAAGCTCCTGAGCGTGTGATAACTAAATTTGATTTTGAATAATATTTAATTATTTTATCGGTAAAATTAAAAACTTCGCAGTCTACTTTGTAATTTTGATAAAACTCGATAAGTTTACCGTTCTGACCTTTTTGACATTGTTGGTATACTTTAATTGGAATCTTTGAATTTTTAAGTTTTTTTAATATTTGGGGAAGTTTCTCGGCAAAAACTTTTGCTGCTTGGCTTCCACCTAGAATTAAAATCTTTAAATTATCCAATTTATTTGTGCTGATAGATTGACCTGTTTTTATAATTTCCTCTCTTACTATATTGCCTATTTGAATAACTTTACTCTTATATTTTTCTGGAATACCCTCTAGTTCTTCATATGAAACTAAAATTTTCTTTGCAAATGGTAATAAATATTTATTCGCTTTGCCAATAATTAAGTTGTTTTCATAAATTATAAATTTAATTCTTAAAATTGAAGCAGCAATACAAATTGGGAATGAGGAATATCCTCCCATTCCAAAAATAATTGAAGGCCTATTATTTAAAAGAAATAAAAGAGATCGTATTATAGAAAACATTATAACTAAAAATGAAAAAAGAAGTTTGAAAAGGTTTTTTTTTTCTAAAGGTGATGATGGTAATTTAACTAGATTTAAACTTTTATGCTTTTTAAGATAAAAATACCCTCTACTATCGGTAGTTAATTGTAAATCATAATTTTTACCTTTTAAATAATTAGCTAGAGCATAGGCAGGAAAAACATGGCCTCCTGTTCCTCCTGTTGCGATTAATATTTTTTTTCTAATCATAAAGATAACTTTTATCCTTTGTATAATTTAAAACTAATCCTGCTAAAATTGCACTTCCGATAAGGGATGAGCCTCCGTAACTCAAAAAAGGCAAAGTCATACCTGTTGTTGGTAATAAATTGGTATTTACTCCAGCATGGATAAATGTCTGGAATATTAATAATGTTGCTAATCCGCCTAAAGAAAATTTCAAGAATTGGTTATCTTGGTTAAAACAATTTTTTATTATTCTAAATGAAATATAAAGAAAAATAATTAATATCATTATTGAAACTATAGATCCATATTCTTCAGATATTACTGCGATCACGTAATCTGTGTGTGCTTCAGGAACACTCTCTTTTAATATACCCTCACCCATACCTTGTCCCGTTAATCCTCCTAACTTGATTGCTTCAAGTGCAGAGGAAGATTGAAACTTATCACCTTGACTGGGATCAAAAAAAGTAATCAGTCGATTAATTATATAACCAAATTTTTCTGGTAAAAAAAATAACAAAGAACTAAAAGATATTAAAAATATTGAAAAAAATGCAATTACATACATCAAACTCACTCCAGAGACAAATACTGTGGCAATCCAACTGCATATAAGTAAAATAGATTGTCCTAAGTCAGGTTGATCAATTAATAAAATTATTACTGAACATAAAATTATAAAACTTAAAAAATATTTAATTTGGGAATTATAAAACTTTTCCATAGTTAATATCTTTACTGTTATTAAAATAAAAAAAGGTTTTAATATTTCGATTGGCTGTAATCTAAAAAAATATAAGTCTATCCAACGTTTTGCTCCTTTTATCTCAACCCCAAATAAAGGAACCATCGCTAAAAATAAAAAAGATATCAAAAAAAGTGGTGTGACAAGTTTAATAAAAATTTGAGTTTTAATCGCAGATATCGTTATCATCACTATTAAAGCCAAAAATGTAAAAACAAGATGTTTGGTAAAAAAGAAATAATAATCTTTATTAAGTCTCTCACCTGCAAGAGAGGATGTTGAGGAAAATGAAAAAAATAATCCTAAGAAAAATAAAACCAAAAAGCTAAGCAAAATTTTTTTATCTATACTTCTCCAATAACTTGTAATCAAAAATTTAGTTGAATTTACCAGCATATTTCTTACATAAATTTTTAAATTCCTGTCCTCTTTTTTCAAAATTTTTAAATTGATCAAATGATGCAGCGGCTGGACTAAATAAGACCGACCTATCAGTTCCATCTTTTAACTTAATGTCTTTTGAAATTTGAATGATTGAATTTTTTAAATTGTTTGCAACTGAAAAATTTATTTTACCTTTAATTTGTTTTCTAAAAAAATCTATATGCTTTCCTATCAAATAACATTTTACAATGTTGTTCTTAAATTTTGATAATTTGATTTTGTCATCTTTTTTTGGAAGTCCTCCTAAAATCCAGTAAATATTTTTTAGACTAGACAATGCTAATTCCGTAGCTCTAAATGAGGTAGCTTTAGAATCATTCACAAAAGTAACATTTTTTTTTTTAAAAAAAACCTCAAATCTATGTGATAAACCTTTAAATGAGTTAATTGTGTTGACAAATGATCTGTCTCCAATATTTATTAATTTAGCAAATGAATAGACAAAACTCATATTTTCATCATTTATTTTTGATATTAAATAATCATTTTTAATTTTATATTTTATTTTCTTATAATTTTTGATTTTGGGTGTAATTACTTTACTCAAAAATTTTTTTCTAATAAAAGATTTTTTAACTTTCTTATTAATTAAAGCAAAATGATTTTTTGATTGAAGTTGAAAGATTTTTAATTTTGAATTCAAGTAATTTACCATAGTACCGTGCCAGTCTAAATGATCATTTGTTAAATTCAGAAAAAATGCATAATCTGGGGAAATAAATTTTGAGTGAGCGAGTTGAAAAGAAGAGGCCTCTATAATCACATAACTATTTTTAGACTTTGTAACTTCTAAAATTGGGTTGCCAATATTGCCTCCTACAGAGCACTTGAAACTATTCTTTTTTAAAAGATGCGCTAATAATTTACACGTAGTCGATTTTCCATTGGTGCCGGTAACCACAATACTTTTACATTTATTTTTAGTTAAAAAAAATAGATCAATATCTGTTATTATTTTTTTTTTAAATTTGATGAGATGTTTATTTTTTACTAAACTTATACCTGGAGATAAAACAATATAATCAACTTGTTTCATTACTTGATTTAAGTTTTTTGCTCTATGTTTTTGATATAATTTTTTATAACTATCATCCCAAACTTTAAAATTTTTTATCTTGTTTTTTTTAAAAAATTTTACAGCAGACACGCCGGAAATACCTAGACCGTAAACAAGGAACGATAGTTCTTTGAGATCTAAAATTTGACGCATGCTTTACCTTAACTTTAATGTAGCAAGCCCAATTAATGCTAAAATAATAGCGATTATCCAAAATCGAATTACAATTGTTGACTCAGCCCATCCCTTTTTTTCAAAATGATGGTGTATCGGCGCCATCTTGAAGATTCTTTTACCAGTCAATTTGAATGAAGCGACTTGTATTATGACTGAGACAGTCTCCAAAACGAACAGACCACCTATAATAGCCAAAACGATTTCGTGTTTTACAATAATTGCTATAGCAGCGAGTGAACCTCCTAAAGATAAGGATCCTGTATCTCCCATAAAAATTTTTGCTGGAGGCGCATTGTACCAAAGGAAGCCTAAACAAGCTCCAACTACTGATCCACAAAAAATAGATAATTCACCTACATCTGGGATATACTGTATCTGCAGATATTCTGAAAAAATTGTATTTCCAACAACGTATGAAATTAATGTAAATGATAATGCTACCAACATAACAGGCACTGTCGCTAAACCGTCTAAACCGTCTGTTAAATTTACAGCATTAGAAGCCCCGATAATTACAAACAAACCAAAAGGGATGAAAAACAAACCCATGTCCCATATTAAATTTTTAAAAAATGGAAAATACAAATTATACAAATATCCATGGTTAGAATACTTAATTAAAGCCAACAAAGTAATAACACCGATTAGAATTTGACCAAGAAATTTGTAACTAGATTTAAGTCCTCTTGAATTTTTAAATTTGATTTTAAGCATATCATCTAAAAATCCTAATGCTCCTAAAGACAGTGAAACAAAAATTAATGTCCAAACGTAAATATTATTCAGATCTGCCCATAATAGTGTACTAGATAAAATTCCAATTATAATGATCACTCCACCCATAGTTGGTGTTCCAGATTTTTTTATTATATGATCAATTGGTCCATCTTGTCTTATTGGCCCAGTAATCATTTTTTCTGAAAATAATTTTATTAATGGTCCTCCAATAATAAAAACTACTATTAAAGAAGTAACAACAGAAAGACCTGTTCTAAATGTAAGATATTTAAATACATTTAGAAACGAATATTGATCAATTAAAGAAGTTAATAAATTAAATAACACTTATATTCCTTTTATCATTTTTTTACTGAAATCATAAAGCCCTGTAGCATTAGATCCTTTAATCATTAGATAATCATTATTTGATATCATCCTTCTCAAACTTAAATCTATATCTTCGTTGCTTTGTAAAATATTTCCTCTTTTTTCTTTGTTTATATGTTTATAGGTGAAAATTGTTTTTTTTCCCTTAACGAATACTTTATCAATATCGGAATTGTTAATAACTTTAGATAACTTTTCATGATACATTTTTGAATTTGAACCTAATTCAAGCATATCACCAAGTATTAAGTATTTTTTAAAATTTACTTTTTTTATCGAACTAAGCTTTTTTATGGCATTTTTCACAGATAATGGATTAGCATTATAACTTTCATCTATTAAATTAAATTTCTTCCTATACCTTGAGATAGAATACTTTTTCCCTCTTCCCTCTGGTGAGCTTAAATTTTTAAATTTTAGGCTTATCTTTGATAAATCAATTTTTAATTCTTTTAAAATTGTAATTGAGGCCAGAACATTATGTATGTTCAAATCCTTAATTTCTAAATTTATTATTTGTTTATTACAATTTACCAAAAGCTTTGAAGAATTTATTTTATTAATAATTTTTATAATCCTAACATCTGATTTATAATGCCTGCCAAAAGTACAAATCTTTAAATTATGCGATTTAGCTTTTTTAAACAAAAAATTAAAAAATTTATCATCCCTATTAAGTATAATGGTTCCTCCAGGTTTAATGTTTTGGATTATTTCTGATTTAGCTTCTGCTATTCCTTTAATATTTTTAAAGTTTTCTAAATGAGCTTCACCAATATTTGTAATTACACCTATATGAGGATTAATTAATTTTGTTAGATTTCTTATTTCGCCCGACCTACTCATTCCAACTTCAAAGACACCAAATTTATCTTTTGTATTTAAATTTGATAAACTAATAGGTACTCCGTAATGATTATTGAAAGATTTTGGTGATGAATAAGTTTGGTCAAAATTTTTTAACAAATCACTAATCATATTTTTTAAAGATGTTTTTCCTGCACTACCAGTAATAGCAATTATTTTTGCTGACGTTTTTTCACGTTTGAGGTATGCAAACTGATTTAAAAATGCAATTGTATCTTTAACTTTAATTATTTTTTTTTTATTATGATGATGGTTTAAAGATGAAATAACACAGCCAGCTTTTTTTTTTAATGCAATTTTTATAAACTTATTTCCATCATTTTTCTTTCCTTTAATTGCTATAAATAAGTTATCTTTTTTTATTGATCTTGTGTCGATTGAAAGTCCATTAAAATTTACAAGCTTTGTTTTTCCCAATATTTTCTTTAATATTAATCTATTGTGTAAAAAGTTATCTCTTTTTTTAGAAATTTTTGTTTTTACTTTTATATTTTTCACAATTTTTTTATCTGAAATATTTATTATTTTATTTTTATAAATTTGTTTTTCCTCATGACCTTTTCCTGCGATCAGTATAGTTTCATTTGGTTCTGCATTTTGAATAGATTTTTTAATAGCTAATTCCCTATTTCCAATATCAAATACTTTCTTTTTAGAAATATATTTTAAAAGGTGCTTTCTTATTTTTGTTGGACTTTCTTTTCTTGGATTGTCATCTGTAACATAAATTTTGTTACAATGTTCATTTGCAATTTTTGCCATTAAAGGTCTTTTTTTTTTATCTCTATCACCTCCACATCCAAAAACTAAAGAGATATTATTTCCGTAATTATTTTTAAGAGATGTAATCGCTTTAAGTAAAGCATCTGGAGTATGCGCGTAGTCAATAAATACTTTAACTTTGTTGGGATAGTCTTTTATCAGTTCAAGTCTTCCATTAACGTCTTTCAACTTTTTAATTTCAGGATAAATATATTTATCTTTTAAACCACATATCTTAGAAGCTATAATTGCCATGGCTAAATTCTTAATCCTATAATCTATTAAATTTTTTAAATATAAATCTGCTATTTTTTTTAATTCTTTGCTTATTTCGAAAATTTTTAATTTTTTATTTTTCGCAATTTTCTTAATCAGTGAATATTGATCAATGTCTCTATCTAAAATAATTGAGGTTTTCTCTTTTAAAATTTCTCTGAATAGTAAAAGTTTTGCATTTAAATAAGACTTCATGGTCTTGTGGTAATCCAAGTGATCCTGGCTAAAATTTGTAAAAATTCCTGCTTTTAATTTTATATGATGTAATCTTTTTTGAGATAATCCATGACTAGAGGCTTCTATAATAACATTATCAATTTTTTTTCTTTTTAAGAAATCTAGATTTTTGTGAAGGGTAATAGTATCAGGCGAAGTAAGATTGGTTTTTATTATTTTATTGTTATATTTTATTCCTAAGGTCCCAATAGTTGCAACTGGTATATTTCTCAATCTTAAAATTTGATAAAATAAATCTGCAACAGATGTTTTTCCATTCGTACCAGTAACTGCAAAAATATTTTTAGGTTTTAATTTGTAAAATTTAGAGGCTACCTCACTTAAAAGATGTCTGATTTTCCTAGTTCTAATAAAAGTGATTTTCTTATTTTTTTGTTTGTAACCTGGAGAACAAACTATTACAACAGCGCCTTTTTTAATTGCATCTTTAATAAATTTTTCTCCATTTAATTTATTTCCTTTAATTGCAAAGAAAATATAATTTTTTTTTATTTCATTACTGTTTATTGAAAGCCCAGAAATGAAAATATTTTTTTTATTTTTTGAAATATTGTTAATTAAATTTTTCAACAACATGTTGCTGTATAAACTCTTTGTTATTTATGGCTAAAATTGGTCCAATTTTCTCTATTATTTTGCCTGCCACATAAACAGCGTTCCAACCAGAGGTATTGTAAGGTGCTTTTGTTTTTGTGCCTCTATAATTATAGATCAAATCTTTGTTAATTTTTGGATTCTCTAACATCACAAACAAAGCGTAGTTTGGTTCATTCGAAGGAAAAATTGAAATAAAATTATTAATTCTATTTTTTTTATTCCCATATCCCTCTGCAGTACCTGTTTTCCCCCCAACATAGTATCCATCTTTATCAGCTAAGCTTGCTGTACCATATTTGCTACTAACAACTTTTCTTAAAATATTTCTCAACTCATAGCTTGTATTGCTTGATATAATATTTTTAGGCTTTTCAATTTTTCTATCTTTAATTAAACTAGGAGCAATTAATTTTCCCCCATTGCTCATCGCTGCATATAATGCCGTGACTTGCAGAGGTGTAGTTGTAATACCATGACCAAAAGATATAGTTTCTAATTTACACTTATTCCATTTTATCTGGTGGGGGCTACCAACTTCTTGTAATTCGATAACAGGATTCTTTGTAATTTTTGTTTTCTTCAAAAAATTTTTAAAATTTTCTACTCCAATTTTTTTAGCTAATATTGCTGAACCTACATTTGATGATCTTACTAAAATTTCCTCAACTGATAAGTTTTTTGGATGTTCTTTCATATCTGTTATTTCATGAATAGAGCACCTTATTTTTCTTGGGATGTTTTGAATGATCGTATCTTTTTCGACTAATTTATGCTCTAGTGCTAAAGCAACAGTGAAAGTTTTAAATATTGAACCAAGTTCATATACTCCTTTAGTAATCTTATTAAGATATTTTTTATCACTGATCGTTGATCTTTGATTTATATCAAAATTTGGTAATGAAATTAAAGAAAGTATATCGCCGTTATTTACATCTATTAATAATGCGCCGCCGCCCGTTGCATCAAAAGTTTCAATAGCATTATTTAATTCTTTATTGATTATAAACTGAATATTGCTATCTAAAGTTAATTTTAAAGGTTTATCAATTAGATCTTTATTTTTTAAATCCCTATCAAAATATTTTTCAACGCCTGACACACCATAATTATCATAATCGACTTGACCAATTATATGACTAAACAAATTTGCATGGGTATACATTCTAGCTTGGAAAGGTTCAAATTTGATAGCCTTTTCACCGAGTGACCAAAACTTTTCCTTTTCGACTTCATCGATTCTTTTTTTAATGCGGAAGTATTTATTTTTTTCTAATTTTTTTTGAATTTTATCAATTGGCAAATCAGGAAAGTGTAGTCTTAATTTAATTAAAAATTTTTTTTTATCCTTTAATAACTTTGGATCTATAGCTGCATGAAAAGTATTGATATTTCTAGATATAATCACTCCATTTCGGTCAACTATATCTCGTCTTAAAAGAGAAAATTTTGTATTTTGTCTCTCTAAATTTCGAATGTTTTTTTTGTCTAAAGAAATGAAAGTAATTTTTATTGAAAAAATTAATACTAAAGAAAAAAAGAAAAAGAATAACAAGTAAATTCTGTCTTGGAAATTATTCGATTTTTTGAACATTTTATTTTTTTTATTTGTTTCTAAGTAATCCTCAAAATAGAAACTTCTTTGATTAAAATTTTTATTTTTTTTCTGTTTTTTTTTCATTTATATTCTTTAGAGTAGATATTTTGTTTTGTAACTCAGTGAAATCCGAAATAGTAAAAAATATTTTTGAATAGGATATTGGTTGGTAGTTGTTTAAATTTATTAAATTAATTTTTTTTTCGATTTCAGCGGGCGATGACAAGTAATGAAAATCAAGTTGAGCCTCATTAAGTTCATTTTTTTTTGATAAAATCTTTAAATTCAAATTAGTAATTTCTTTTTCTAAAATTCTTGTCTTATTTTTAATAACTGAAGTTATAATTAGAAAAGTTACGAAAATAGAAATTGAAATTATTAATTTTGTTTTAAACATTAATTGCCTCCAAATCTAAATATCTTTTAAATTTTTTTATTAAATCTTTGGGATATTCAAATTTGTTTTTACTTCTAATTGCAAATCTTAGTTTTGCAGATCTAGATCTACTATTTTTGTTTATTTCTTCTTTTGTTGGTTTTAAAACCTTATTTTTATAGTCTTCAAATAAAATACTTTTAAATTCTGTACTCTCAGGAAAGTACCTGGAGGGTTTAGATTTATTATTTGAAAAATTACTAAAAAAGTATTTTACTATTTTATCTTCAATTGAATGAAAGCTAATTATTAATATTTTACCTCCTGGTTTAAGTTTTTTGGTAGCGCTAATAACTCCATTTATTAGTTCGGTAATTTCCTTATTAACAAATATTCGCAAAGCTTGAAAAGTTTTTGTGCAGGGATTTATTTTGCCAGAAAAATTTTTTTTTTTACTTTTTTCAATAATTTGAACTAAATCAGCAGTATTACTAATTTTTTTTTTACTTCTATAATTAACAATGTTTTTGGCTATTTTAGAGGCTTCGCTTTCTTCACCTAAAATTTTAATTACTGATTTTAGATCTGTTTCGCTTAAATTATTTATTACATCTAGAGCAGATATTTCGTTAAGTCCCATGGTCATGTTTAATTTTTTATTAGATTTAAAGGAAAAACCTCTATCTAGATCATTTAATTGGATAGATGATAAACCTAAATCAAATATTATTGCATCAACATAATCATTTGTAATTGTATCTAGTTTACTAAACTTTGATTGATGAAATTTAAATCTTGAGGGAAATTTTGTCTCTAGTTTTTTAGCAATAAATAATACTTTCTTATCTCTATCTATTGCGTGAACATAAGTATTTGGAAATTTAAGGATTTCTTTAGAATAACCTCCTCCTCCAAACGTACAATCTATAAATCTTCCTCCGACAGAAATTGAAGATAATTTTATTACTTCATTCAACATCACTGGAAAATGGGAGAATTCCAGTGATGAAGATTGATTGTTCATGTATCCAAAGTTGAACCATTAAAACTTTTGTTTTCTCAAAAAAGCAGGAATTTCAAAATCTTCCTCTTCATTAGTATCTTGATCAAATAACTCAATTGAGTTGTCCCTTTCAGTATCGAAAGTTTCTAAGTTTTCTTCATTTGACTTATCATCTTTTTCTTCTGAAAATAATTGTGGTGTATCTTCATCGTTATAATTTTTAGATATTGGTGAATTATCCGTTGCTTCATCTAAATTATTATTTTCAATATAGGACGCGCTTTCAATTGAAACTCCTGAAGTAATAGAGGTTAAGTCTTGTTCTTCGGCAGTTTTTAATTCAACTGAGCTATTATTTTCTATATTTTTTTCAAATTCTCCAATTGAGTCAATTTTTTGCTCCTCCTGAAATTCATAACTTTCATCAAGTTTTAAGGCTGTAGCTCCGTCAATAGAATTTATAACATTTTTTTCTAAATTATTCTTTGAGAATAAATTTTCAGAGAAATTGTTATTTTTAATATTGGAACCATTCACAACATTTAACAAAGGTCTTGGCTCTGGACTAATGCTGGAGCCCTCTAAACTAGTAGCTACAATTGAAACTCTGATTTTGCCATTCATATCTTCATCTTTGATCGCACCAAAAATTAGCTCGGCTTCTGGATCAACTTCAGCTCTAATTTTGTTAACAGCAGCGTCTACCTCAAAAAGCTTTATATCGCTTCCTCCTGTTATATTAACAAGCAAACCCTTAGCACCTTGTAAGGTATATTCATCAATAAGTGGATTATTTAAAGCCAGCTCCGTAGCAGCCATTGCTCTATTTTCTCCATCAGCTTCTCCTGTTCCCATCATTGCTTTTCCACTTGTGCTCATCACTGTTTCAACATCTGCAAAATCTAAATTTATCATACCTGGTCGAACCATTAAGTCAGTAATACTTTGAACGCCTTGCTTGAGAACATCATTTGATAAACTGAAAGACTCTTCGAAACCTGTTGCCTCGTTAGCAATCTTAAAAAGGTTTTGGTTTGGTACTACAATTGTAGTATCTAAATGTCTTTTTAATTGGTCTAATCCAGCTATAGCTCTTCTCATTCGTTTTGGACCCTCATAAGTGAAAGGCAAAGTTGTTACTCCTACAGTTAAAATATTCATCTCTCGAGCAGCTTTTGCGATTACGTGAGACGCTCCTGTGCCAGTCCCTCCACCCATACCAGATGCGATAAAGACCATATTGCTTCCCTGAATATAGTTAATAATTTCGTTAATAGACTCATCTGCAGCAGCTTGGCCAATATCGTGTTTAGCACCTGCTCCTAGTCCTTTAGTTAAATTCATTCCGATTTGTATTTTAGCATCTGCTTTACTCATTTTAAGATCTTGCGCATCAGTATTGACTGCAACAAACTCTACACCTTGCATCCCAGCTTCGATCATAGCGTTTATTGCATTTCCTCCAGCTCCGCCAACTCCAATGACTAATATTCTAGGTTTTAATTCTTTAAGTTCTCCACCACCAACATTAATACTCATTTCAACTCCCCTTTCTGTTTATTGTCCCATTTTAAATTAGATCTATTTTGAAAAGCTTTTTTTCGTGCAAAAATTTTAAATTTTTCGAAATTCTTTGGTTCCCAGATTTGAAATGTTTTTCCTAAACCAACAAATAGAATATTATCCTTGATTTTTGAATGACTTAATAATTTTTGAGAGATTGAAACTCTACCTTCCGTATCAAATTGTAAGTTTTCACTTTCTGATAAAATAGATGTAGCAAAAAAATCTCTTTTTTCTTCAAAAGGATTTAATGTATCGATAGTATTTGATAGTTTTTCAATCCTATCTTGAGAACAAGCTTCCAAAGCAGGATGATTAAATGATGGATAGCTAATAAATCCATTATATCCCATAGAATTTAAATGAGACCTAAAGGATGCCGGCACAGAAACACGTCCTTTCTTGTCTATTTTGTTTACGTAATTCGACAAAAACATTTTTATTTAAAAACCTTTTTATAATTAAATTTATCAACATACCCTCCTTTATGGGATTTAATGGGATAGTATGGGTTTTTTTTAATTAGTCAATAAGTTTATGGCAGCTTAAAGTACAAAAGTAGAACATTAAACATTAGGAAATTGCCAGATAATCTATAAGCCGGGTTCTGTCATTAAAGATGTCATTTCTCTAGGCTTAAATTCACATTTAAGCTCAAGCGGTTAACCCAGAAGACTAACTAAAGACTGTTTTTAGTGCTTTAAACACACTGTCTTCTCTATTTAACCTTGCTCCCAGTGGGGTTTGCCATGCGTTTTTTGTTACCAAAAAACCGGTGAGCTCTTACCTCGCCGTTTCACCCTTGCCTTGATTAGGCGGTTTATTTTCTGTGGCACTATCCCTGAAGTCACCTTCGCCAGTCATTAACTGGCACTGTGTCTTTACGGAGCCCGGACTTTCCTCTATTAAAAATCTAATAGCGACAATCCAATTATCTGGCAGAGGTCTTTTATTTAATAAATCAAGATTTATCAAGATATTTTAATTTAATGTGTTAAAAAATGGCTAATTTTCAAGGTTTTTTTATCAATTTTTCCTGTAACCCTGTTTGGCAAGTAGTGACGTTGAAATGATCTAATTACCTTTTTATCTATAGTTTTTCTCTTAGCGATATTAAAGTATCTATAACCAAGTTTTTTCAGATTTTTGAAAAAGAGAATGTCAATTTTTTTAAAACTATCTCTAACATAATTAAAATCTTCTACATACCATTTCCCTAAACTGTGAGTACTAAGCTCCTTCCATGGAAATTTTTCTCCGGGATCAATTTTTCTGTGAGGAGAAATATCTGAATGACCTAAAAAATTTTCTTTTTTAATAGAGTATTTTTTTTGGAGTAATTTACATAACCTTATCAAACTTTTAATCTGCCTCTTTTGATAACTCTGGTATCCATATTTATGACCCTTATTAACTAATTCGATACCTATTGAATTTTTATTAAGGTTAAAATATTTTTTCCATCTAGACTTTCCAGCATGCCAAGCAATATCCTTATCTTTAACCATTTGAATAATTTTACCCTGTCTATTTATTAAATAATGACAACTGACCTTAAATTTTGGATTTTTCAGTCTATTAATTGATTCAATTTCTGATTGCATTCCAGTATAGTGAATGATTACAAATTTAATATCTTTTCGATGTCTCGTTTTTGAGGAAAAATTGGGAGAATAGTCAAATTTTATCTTCATAAATAGATTAGTAAGCTTTTTGCATCAAAATTTATCAAATTTTTGGCTAAATTTTGTATAGATTATAAGTTAAAATTATATATATAGCCACTATATGCATATCTTTAAAAATTTAAAAATTGCTCTAATTATTTTGATATTAACCTCAGGGGCTCATATTGAAACAAAAGCAACTGAAGAATGTTTTGAAGGAGTAAGTAGATCAATCTTTAAATTTAATATGGCTTTCGACGATTTGATATTAGAGCCGATAGCAAATGGTTATAATAAGTTGCCAGAGCCAATTAAAAACGGAACAAGCAACTTTACCTCAAATATTGCAGTATTATTGTCAATTCCTAATTCTTTGCTTCAAGGAAATATAAGTCAAGTTGGTCACTCGACTGGGAGCTTTATAGTCAATTCTACTGTAGGTATATTAGGAATATTTAATCCTGCTGAAAAGATAGGTTTAAAACCTTACAAGGAAGATGTAGGCCAAACACTAGGGGCATATGGTGTTGGACCTGGCTGCTATTTAGTCCTTCCTATACTAGGGCCCTCAACTGCGAGAGACTCTTTTGGCTTGGTAGCTGATACTTTCATTGACCCTTTTGCTCATGTTACAATTAGAGAAAATGAATTATTTGGAATTTCTGGAAACGACTTGGATTATTTTTCAGTAAAAGGTACTACTGCAATAGATTTTCGGGCAGATAATAGTAAAAATTTTGATAGTTTAGAAAAAAACTCAATTGACTTATACTCATCTCTTAAAAGTGTTTATCTTCAAGATAGAGAGAATAAAATTAGAAACTCTATTGAAGATCAAGACGAATGGGGAAACTTAGATAACTAAAATTAAGATGAAAAGAATAGGTGTTTATCTAATTTCGCTAATTTTCTTTTTTCAAAGCCCTTTATTTTCTTACAGTTCTAACCCTAAGGATTTTGTTAATGAATTAGTAATTGAAGCAATAACTAAATTATCAGATAAAAATTTAAATAAACTTCAAAAAGAAGCTTTTGTAGAGGAAGTCGCGCTAGAAAATGTTGATATTAATGCTCTTGGACTTTATACACTTGGAGAACTAAGAAAATCAGCCAGCGAAAGTGATATTTCTGATTATCAAAAATCTTTTGAGAAATACTTTCTTAAAAGCCTTACATCAAGACTTACTGATTATTCAGAAAGCGAATTTGAAGTTTTAGGGGAAGATAAAAAGAGCTCTAACTATACAATTGTAAACTCTAAAGTAACACCGACCGATGGCGGACCTGAGATTAAAATCGACTGGAGAATTTATACCAAGAACCCAGATAAGCCTCTTATTAGAGATTTGATCGTTGAAGGTTTAAGTTTAGCTCGAACTCAAAAAGAGGAGTTCGCGTCAATTTTAAGCTCAAATAATAACGACATTAAAATTTTAATCAGCAAATTGCAAGAATTCGTTAACAAATAGATTGGTGGGCCCGCCAGGACTCGAACCTGGGACCAATACATTATGAGTGTACTGCTCTAACCAACTGAGCTACAGGCCCAAAACATAATTGTTATATCACAATTAATTATTTTTCTAAGAAACTTTTTAGTTGTTTCGATCTACTAGGATGCTTAAGCTTTCTTAAAGCTTTTGCCTCAATTTGTCTAATTCTCTCTCTTGTAACTGAAAATTGTAAACCTACTTCTTCTAAAGTATGATCTGTATTCATTCCTATTCCAAAACGCATCCTTAGAACTCGCTCTTCTCTTGGAGTAAGTGATGCCAAAATTTTAGTTGTAGACTCACTTAAATTAGATTGTATAGCGGTATCTAATGGTTGAAGAGCATTTTTATCCTCGATAAAATCACCCAAACTACTATCCTCTTCATCTCCCACTGGTGTTTCCAAAGAAACAGGTTCTTTTGCAATTTTTAAAACTTTTCTCACTTTTTCTAATGGCATAGCTAATTTTTTTGCTAGCTCTTCAGGTGTCGGCTCTCTACCAAATTCACTCATTATTTGTCTTTGTGTTCTTACAATTTTATTTATTGTTTCTATCATATGTACTGGAATTCTAATTGTTCTAGCTTGGTCTGCAATTGATCTTGTTATTGCTTGTCTAATCCACCAAGTTGCATAGGTCGAAAATTTATATCCTCTTCTATATTCAAATTTATCTACTGCTTTCATTAAACCTATATTTCCTTCTTGAATTAAATCTAAAAATTGGAGACCTCTATTTGTATATTTTTTTGCAATTGAAATAACTAGTCTTAAATTAGCTTCAACCATTTCTTTTTTAGCAATTCTTGACTCTCTTTCACCTTTTTGAATTCTGCTAACTAGTTTCTTAAACTCTCCAACTGAAAGACCAATTTTTTTACTAAATTCTACTAATCTATCTTTAATTTCAGTGAAGTCTTTTTTGTACTTTTTGAAAAAAGCCTTCCAGGATGGGTTTTCTTTTAAAAAAGATTCAAACTTTGGATTTATTTCGTTACCCAGGTAATATTTTAAAAATTCTTCTCGTGATATCTTATTATCCATTGCCAGTCTTAGAAGAACACCTTCTAAAGAAACTATTTTTTTATTTTCTTTATAATGAGCTTGAACTAGGTCTTCAACAACGTGAGGTGCTAATTGTAAATTTTTAAAGTTATCAACCAGTATCTCCTGAATTTTCTTGAAATTTTTATTTTTAGATACAGAAAGTTCTTTTGAAGCTAACAAACACTCGAGCTTTTCAACTTGGTATTTTTGTAGTTTTGAATAATTTTTATTTAATGAGTCTAAAATATTAATTATTTTAGGTTTTATCTCTTCCTCCATTTTCGCAAGTGAAACGTTAAATTCATCATCTTCGCTAGCAGTGTTTTCCTCTTTTTTTTCTGTCTCGTCTTCCCTATCCTTTTCTTTATCTTTTTTCGCTTTAGCTTTTTTATTTATTTTTAAATCATCGTCATCATCTAGTGCCTCAAAATCTTCATAAGTGGAGTCTATATCAATTATATCTCTAACTAACATTTGTTGATTTTCAATCTGATCTTTCCATTCAAATATTTTTTTTCCAACTATTGGGCTTTGTGTAAGAGCATTAATCATCACGTCTTTTCCAGCTTCAATTCTTTTGGCAATAGCTATTTCTCCTTCTCTTGAAAGAAGTTCAACACCACCCATCTCTCTTAAATACATTCTGATTGGATCGTCACTTTTATCAGAAGTTTTTTCTTCAGCTTGAGCCGTTGATTCTTTTTTCTTATTTGATTGATACTGAGATTTCTTTTCTACAAGAGTTATTTTTTCATCTACTAATATTAAAAATGCTCGCTCAATATTTTCGTTAGTACCATTTCTTTTGCCTAGTGATTTTCCAAGTTCCTCATAAGTGATAAAACCTCTATGTTTGCCTTTGTCTAAAAGTCTTTCAAATGATTTTGTTATGAGTTTTTCAGCCATAATGGGTAGTGGAATATATATAATGACTAAGTTTAAAAAATCTATACTTTTTTTATTCCCTATTTAGCCGATTTTTAAGCTTAATTAGCTCTGAATATGAGTTTTCATCCAGATTGTTAATTAATTTTCGTTCAAGAGATTCTATTTTTCTTAAGTTACTTTGTTCCTTGTGATCTTCAATTAATTCTTCTAGCAAACTTGTAACGTCTTGATCATTTTTATTTTTTATAATTATTTGAATATTTGAGTTTTCATTTATCTCTTTTATAATGTTTTCGTAGGAAGTGTTAATTTTTGAATTTATAACATTTTTATTATCTCCATCAGTTAAAGATGTTATAATTAAATTTTTTAAACTTTCATTTTTCTCTGCAAGAAATTCAATTTCAGATAACTTTTCAATTTTTTTTGAAGCAATATCAAAAAAATTTAAAATGATAAATAAAATAGAAAATTCGATTATTTGAATCTTAGAGAGATCTTTTCTTTTTTGATGCAAAAGTTTTGTCTCTTTTAGTATATGATGATCTTTTGTCTTTTTTAAATTAGTATATCTGTAATTTTTTCTAGATGATTGTATTGGTGTTAATTTATTTAATTTTTCTAAAAATTCCTCAAGAACATATTTTTTTAAAGTTTCGTCTTGTATAGAATAAGACAATTTTTTAATTTCTTTTTCAAATTTAGAAATTTCATAAGGATTGTTCAAATCAACTTTACCAAGATAATAATTCCAAATAAAAGACTGGATAATTTGTTTTTCATTAATTAAATTAAGTAAACCTTCTTTTCCATTTTTCTTAATATAGTCATCTGGATCTGAACCATCTGGCATTATAGTAAAATAAATTTTATTCTTTTCAGTTATTAATGGAAATAGTTTTTCGGCAATTCTTAAAGCAGCTTTCTGTCCGCTTTCATCACCATCTAAACATATAATAGGATTAGAAAAAAACTTCCAAATTAAACTTATCTGTTTTTCTGTGAGAGCGGTACCTGAATTGGCTATCACATTTTTAATACCAGATGCATAGACATTTAAAACATCCATATAACCCTCTACAATTAAAATTTCATCTGTCTCTGCTCTTAAGTTTTTTGCTTTATCTAAATTAAAAATCATATTTCCTTTTTTATAAAATTCAGTTTCTGGGGAATTAATATATTTTGCTAACTTGCCCTCACGGATAATTCTCCCGCCAAATGCAATTGTATCTCCAGTAATATTTTTTATTGGAAAAATTATTCTTGAATTAAATCGATCAATATATTTTCCTGTTTTATCATTCTTATAATAAAGTCCCGTCAAATTTATTTCTTCTTCAGAATATTTTTTTAATAATTCATTATAAAAATTATTTTGCCATGGCACATAACCTAGTTGAAAGTCATTGATAATATCTTTTTTTAAACCTCGTTTTAAAAGGTAGTCTAACGCATCTTGATCAGTTGAATTAAACAATTGATGATTAAAATAATACATATAATCGTAAAAAATATTTTTATAAGATTGAAACCTTAAATCTTTTTTTTTATCAAAATTGGAGAATTTATAAGGCTGCATTCCTGCTTCCGCAGCTAGAGTTCTAACTGCTTCGCCAAAGCCTAAAGATTTAGTTTTCATCAAGAAATCGAAAATGTTTCCGTGTTCACCAGTGCTAAAACAATGATAAAACTCTTTTTCATCATTAACAGTAAATGAAGGAGTTTTTTCATTTTTGAAAGGTGACAATCCAACAAATTCTTTTCCTCTTTTCTTAAGTTGAACAGTTTTTCCTACAACTTGAGAAACTTTCAATCTTAACTTAATTTCATTTAGATAATCTTTAGGATATTTCATCTTTTTAACTTAAAAGTTCTTTTAAAATTACGCTTACTTTTGAAAAGTCTAAACTTTCTGCATGCTTTGACTTTAAAGCTCCCATAATTTTACCCATATCTTTCATCGATGAAGCTCCCGTAGTTTTTATTACCTCTTGGCAAATTCGTTTGGTTTCTTCATCACTTAATTGTTTAGGTAAAAATTTGCTAATTACGTCAATCTCTTTTTTTTCACTTTCAAGTAGCTCGTTCCTTCCAGCCTTTTTGTAAACTTCACAAGACTCGTTTCTTTGCTTTATCATTTTTTTTAGTAGCGAGATAATATCACTGTCTTTTATCTCTTTTTGACCCTTCGAACGTCCCGCGATCTCAGCATCTTTTATTGCTGAAACAATTAATCTTAAAGTTGGATAAGTGTTTTTATCTTTGGCTTTCAAAGCTTCATTAAGCATGTCATCTATTTTTTTTCTTAAAGACATAATGGAATATTTATTTTAATCACAATTCATATGCAAAATAAAAAGAACTTTCTTGACGATTTTAATTCTATTTCATATGTTGCGCAAAATCATGTTTATAAGTTTTTTACTTTAACTCATGAGTTGTATTTGAAGAAGATAAATCAAAATATAAACTCAAAAAAAAATCTTAAAAAGATCGATCCCACTGCTATTCTAGTTCTACAAAACGGAAAATTTTTCAAAGGAATAGGCTTAGGATACAGAGGAACCGCAACAGGAGAAGTATGTTTCAATACCTCAATTACTGGTTATCAAGAAATAATCTCAGACCCATCTTATGCTGATCAGATCATTAATTTTACTTTTCCTCACGTAGGCAATGTAGGAACAAATAAAGAGGATCATGAATCTGATAAAATTTGGACTAAAGGTGTTATAATAAACACTGAAATAACTAATCCATCAAATTACAGATCCTTAAGACATTTAGATCAATGGTTGAAAAAAAATAAGATAGTTGGAATAACTGGAATTGATACTAGAAATTTAACAAATTTCATTAGAGATAAAGGTGCCCCTAAAGGGACTATATCGTTTTATGACAAAGAAAAATTAAACATAAAAAAACTCGTTAAAATAACCAATAAATGGAGTGGTCTTAAAAACTTAGATTTGGCAAAACAGGTTTCTACTAAGAGGAATTATTTGTGGCAAGATTATAAAACTTGGAAAAAAGAAAATGGATATTTAAAAAATAAAAAAAAGTTATTACATGTAGTTGCAATTGATTATGGAATTAAGAAAAATATCTTGAGATATTTTTCAGATTTTAATTGTAAAGTTACAATAGTACCGTGTAAGACAAGTGCAGGTAATATTCTTAAACTTAAACCTAATGGGATATTTTTATCTAATGGACCTGGTGATCCTGCAGCAACTGGAAAATATGCAATACCGATCATTCAAGACTTAATCAAAAAAAAGTTACCGTTATTTGGAATCTGTTTAGGTCATCAAATGCTCGCTTTAGCGCTTGGTGCTAAGACAGAAAAAATGAGATTGGGTCATAGAGGAGCTAATCATCCTGTCAAAAATTTAATTGAGGGCAAAGTTGAAATTACAAGTCAGAATCATGGTTTTGAAGTAGTAAAAAAAGGTTTGCCAAAAAATATAAGAGTTACCCATCAGTCTTTATTTGACAACAGTATTGAGGGTATTGAATTAAAAAATAAACCTGTTTTCTCAGTCCAATATCATCCAGAGTCCAACCCTGGACCACAAGATAGTGTCTATTTATTTGATAAATTTATAAAGAGTATGAAAAAAAATGCCAAAAAGAAAAGATATTAAAAAAATTTTAGTTGTAGGTGCAGGGCCAATTATTATTGGACAGGCTTGTGAATTTGATTATTCAGGCACTCAAGCTTGCAAAGCCTTAAAAGATGAGGGGTTCAAAGTAATTCTCATTAATTCAAACCCAGCAACAATTATGACGGATCCAAATGTTGCCGATAAAACCTATATTGAACCGATAACAATAGAGGTTCTTGAAAAAATTCTTATCAAAGAAAAGCCTGATGCAATTCTGCCAACCATGGGTGGTCAAACAGCATTAAATTTAGCAATGGAGGCAGAAAGAAGAGGAATTCTTAAAAAATATAAAATTGAACTTATAGGTGCTAATTCGAAAGCGATATCCAACGCGGAAGATAGAAAAAGGTTCAGAAAAAATATGATAGAAATTGGTTTAGATCTTCCCAAATCGAAAATAGTAAATAATTTTAATCAATCTTCAAAAGTATTAAAACAAATCGGATTACCAGCCATTATAAGACCGGCTTTTACCCTAGGTGGTTTAGGAGGTGGTATCGCCAAAAATAATAAAGATTTTTATAGGATAATAAAAAATGGCCTTCACGAGTCACCAGTTAATCAGGTCTTAGTAGAAGAGTGTTTAGAAGGTTGGAAAGAATTCGAGATGGAGGTTGTTAGAGACAAAAACGACAATTGTATAATCATTTGCTCAATAGAAAATTTAGATCCTATGGGTATTCATACTGGGGACTCGGTTACTATCGCACCAGCACTAACTTTAACTGACAAAGAGTATCAAGTGATGAGGAATGCCTCTATAGCTTGTTTAAGAAAAATAGGTGTTGAAACTGGCGGATCAAATGTTCAATTTGCGATTAATCCAAAAAATGGAAGAATGGTTATCATTGAGATGAACCCTAGAGTTTCAAGATCATCTGCTTTAGCTTCCAAAGCCACAGGTTTCCCAATCGCTAAAGTAGCAGCCAAGTTAGCTGTAGGTTACACTTTAGACGAGTTAAAAAATGAAATTACAAAAGTGACACCCGCATCTTTTGAGCCTACGATAGACTATGTGGTTACTAAAATACCAAGATTTACTTTTGAAAAATTTTCTTCTTCAGCTGCAGTTTTAGGCACATCGATGAAATCAGTAGGAGAAGCGATGGCTATTGGAAGAAATTTTAAAGAATCTCTTCAAAAGGCCTTGGTTTCTTTAGAAACAGGTTTTTCAGGATTGGACCAGATATTTAATTTGAATACAAAACAAATTAGAAAAAAACTTAGAGAAAATATACCAAACAAGATTTTACTTGTTGGTGAGGCTATTAGAAAAAATATAAATTTAAAGGAGATAAATAAACTTTCAAAAATTGATCCTTGGTTTTTAAATCAAATAAAAGAAATCATAGAAAATGAAATTAAAATAAAGAAAAAAGGTCTTCCTAAAAATTTTAATGAATTTAATTATATTAAGTCAATAGGATTTTCTGACAAAAAATTATCTGAACTTACAAATTTTTCAGAGTCTTTGGTTAGAAAGAAAAGAGCTGCTTTAAAAGTTTTACCAGTTTATAAAAAAGTTGATACTTGTGCAGCAGAATTTAGATCTTTCACTCCTTATATGTATTCTACTTATCAAAGAAATTTCTCCTCTAATTCAGAGTGTGAGGCTGACCCATCAAACAGAAATAAGATAATAATACTTGGAGGAGGTCCTAACAGAATTGGTCAGGGAATAGAGTTTGATTATTGCTGTTGCCAAGCTAGTTTTGCTCTTAAAGAGGCTAAATATGAAACAATCATGGTCAATTGTAATCCAGAAACTGTATCAACAGATTATGACACTAGTGACAGATTGTATTTTGAACCTTTAATTGATGAATACGTTTTCAATATTATTAAAAGAGAGAAATCAAAAGGCAATGTAAAAGGTGTCATTACTCAATTTGGAGGTCAAACTCCCATTAAACTTGCAAAATTTTTACATGAAAATAAACTTCCAATTCTAGGAACGCAGTATACGTCAATTGATCTAGCAGAAGACAGAGATAGATTTAGAAATTTATTAAATAAATTAGATTTAAATCAGGCTGAAAGTGGAATAGCAAAAACTTTTCCTCAAGCTATAAAGATAGCAGATAAAATTGGATTACCTCTGATGGTAAGACCGTCATATGTATTAGGTGGAAGAGCTATGGAAATAGTTTATGAAAAATCACAGCTTAAAAATTTTGTGAGAGAAGCATTCAAAGTAGCCGAGAAAAATCCAATATTAATAGATAAATTTATTGATAACGCGATGGAGGTAGATGTTGATGCTATTTCAGATGGAAAAAATGTTTTCGTAGCTGGTATTATGCAACATATTGAAGAAGCTGGAATTCACTCAGGTGACTCTGCATGTAGTCTGCCGCCGGTATCAATTAAATCTTTTTTGATTAAAGAAATTGAAAATCAAACAAAAAAATTGGCTCTAGCTCTTAAGGTTAAAGGTTTTATGAATGTTCAATATGCTATTAAAAATGATAAAATTTATGTGATCGAAGTAAATCCAAGAGCCAGTAGAACTGTTCCATTTGTTTCAAAAGCAAAAAATTTACCACTTGCTAAGATAGCCTCAAGAGTAATGGCAGGAGAAAAATTATCAAAGTTCAATTTAAAAAGTAAAACAAAAAATATGTTTGCAGTAAAAGAGGCAGTCTTTCCATTTAACAAATTTCCAAACAGCGATCTTTTACTTGGACCAGAAATGAAATCAACAGGCGAAGTTATGGGTTTTGATAAAAATTTTGGAATGGCTTTTGCTAAAAGTCAAATTGCAGCTTCTAATTCCCTTCCAAAAAATGGTTTAGCCTTTATTTCTCTTAAAAATAGTCACAAAGCAGAAGGGGTTCAATTAGCTAAACAATTAATCAAATTAAATTTCAAACTTTGCGGCACTGGCGGCACTGCTGATTATATTAATAAGCATGGAATTAAATGTAAAAAAATAAATAAGGTAAATCAGGGTTCCCCTCATATTGTTGATGTTCTTAATGCTAAAAAAATTGCTTTGGTCATCAATACTGGAGGGGGAAATAGCGAGACTCAATTAAGTGATGCTGTAGCTTTGAGAAGAGCCACATTGGCAAATAAAGTTCCTTATTGCACTAATATGTCAACAGCCAAGGTATGCTTGGAGGGGATTAAATCTTTAAAACTCAGAGATATAAACGTTACTTGTTTACAGGATATTTAACTTTTAACTTTCCAGTCAGTTTGAAAAGTCACGTAGTTTATTTGTATACATCTTCTTTCTTTCTTAATTTCTTTTTTTTCCATTCCATGCCAAGTATTTGGGCCACTAGTAAAGAAGTATCCGTAATTGTGTTTGTATGGTACAGTTTTAACTTTGTTTAGTTTTGAATCGTAAAAATCTGTCCCTAAATTTTCTGATTCATTATGTAAATTTACAAAAACTATTGAAGACATTAATTTCTCTTCAATATCACAATGAGGTTTCAACCAAAATCCCTCTCTATCGCAAATAACCTCAAGTCTCACATAAGAATTGCTTAAATCTTTTCCGATTAAAGAACCTATCTTTTTATAAACTTCAGGTGATCTTAATTCCTCAATGAATTTTGTTAAATTAGGAAATTGATTAGAATTTTCTTTAGTAACATAGCATCTAAGTTTTTTTGCTTTACCACCATCTTTTATACCTGCTCGAAAAGCACCTTCGCCTCCATCTAGAGCTCTTGTTCCATCATAATTTAAATTTTGTTTTCTAGGATCAGCTATTTCTGCATTACAAATTTCATCAATTGCACTTTGCGTTAAGGGTTGATTAATTTCAAAGTGTTTGAATGGGTCACTAAATAATTTTGTTTTACTCTCTAAAGATTTAAATAATTCCATTTTTTTTCATTTTTGCTTTTACTATTGGAGCTATTCTTCCTACCTCATTTAAAGCATTATAACTCCAGCTTTCAATTCTATCTCCTAATTCTCTTGTTATACCTAAATCTTTAAGTTGTGAATAAAATTTTTTAAACCTTCCAGTAGGCTTAAAAGACTTCATCATTGCAATATAAACTGGTTTTCCAGTCATAGCCGCTTCTGAAATCATAGACGTAGAGTCGCATGTCACCACCAAATAATTTGAAATTGACAGGGCTGAGAGATAAGCCTTTTTGTCTATTGTTTTAACTACATGGTGATTAAAACTAAACGTATTAAATGCTATTTTTAGAATATTTTCTGGTGTCCTATAAGATGGAATTACAATAATTTTATATTTATCAGGAGTAAATAAAGTTTTTACTTTATTGAAAAGATCATGGATTTGTTTTTCAGAATACTTGTAATATTTGTTTGGTCCTCCAATAATAAATGCTACTAATTCTTTTCTCTTATCTTTCTCTATTCCGAGATATTTCGAGTAATCATTAATTTCTTTCTTAGTTAAATAATGAATAGCCCCAGTAGTGTTAATTATATTTTCACCTCTTAAATTATCATGTTGAGGGCTTATTATTAAATCAAAATGTTTAAAAGAAACTTTTGGATCTTGAATGTGTATGTTGAAAATTTGATCACCTAATCTTTTTTTTAAAGCAATCGATGGTATTACACTTTTTCTTCCGCATGAAATTATCACTTTACAATCACATACAAATCTGTTTTTAACCAAGTTTTCTGAAATCGGACTGATTTTTGGAGGAAATAAATTCCATATTGGTTTTAGTTCAATTTTTTGGTGTTTGTAAGACAAATTTAAAGCTTTAGCTAATCCTTCAACTTGACTAACCATTCCATGCATACCTTGCGTTAAAAGAAGTGCTTTTAATTCTAACATTAGTTATTATATAACCTTTACATTATGAGTAATAAATCAACAAAACATACAAAAGTGTTAATTCTTGGATCTGGTCCAGCTGGTTATACAGCGGCTATTTATGCGGCTAGAGCTATGCTTAAACCCATACTTGTTCATGGTTCGCAACCTGGAGGGCAGTTAACAACTACCACAGATGTTGAAAATTATCCTGGATACTCAAAAGTGATTCAGGGTCCATGGCTTATGGACGAAATGAAAGGCCAAGCTGAAGCAGTAGGAACTGAAATGATACAAGATCATATTAATAAAGTAGATTTGTCAAAAAAACCTTTTGAAGCTGTTGGTGATAGTGGACAGGTTTACACTGCAGATAGTTTTATTATTTCAACTGGAGCACAAGCACGGTGGTTAAATATTAAGTCTGAGCAAGAATTTAGAGGATTTGGAGTTTCTGCATGTGCTACTTGTGATGGTTTTTTCTTTAAAGATAAAGAAGTGGCTGTTGTTGGCGGAGGAAACGCTGCGGTCGAAGAAGCAATGTTTTTAACAAAGTTTGCTTCAAAAGTTAAACTCATTCATAGAAGAAACGAATTGAGAGCTGAAAAAATGCTTCAGGAAAAATTGAAAGCAAATAAAAAAATTGAAATCATTTGGGATAGCGTAGTCGAAGAAGTTTTAGGTGAGAAAGATCCTAAGGGTGTAAATGGAATTAAAATTAAAAATGTTAAAAATAATAAAATTTCGGATTTAAAAGTACATGGGTTATTTATTGCTATTGGTCATGATCCAGCAACATCATTATTTAAAGACCAGCTAAAAATGGATAAAGAGGGTTATCTAATTACTAAACCAGACTCAACTGAAACCAACATACCAGGTGTATTTGCTGCTGGAGATGTGAAAGACAAAATATTTAGACAAGCTGTTACCGCAGCTGGAATGGGTTGTATGTCTGCTTTGGAAGCTGAGAAGTTTTTATCAAAAACTAATTAAGTCCTTCGCAAAAATTCTTTATTCTGTCCATGGCTTTTTTTAGATTTTCCATTGAAGTAGCATAAGAAATTCTAAAATAACCAGGCAATCCAAATGCAGATCCTTGAACAACTGCAACATTTGCTTGTTCAAGTAATTTTTGAACAAAATCAGTATCTGATTTAAGTTTGGTTTTTTTATTCAAAAGATTTTTACAACTTGGAAAAACATAAAATGCCCCCTCCGGCTTTAGGCATGTTATACCTTTGATATTATTTAAACTATTTACAACAAAGTCTCTTCTCTCTTTAAATGAGTTGGCTCTTTTAGGAATAAAATCCTGTGTTCCATTTAAAGCTTCGACTGCTGCTGCCTGACTTATAGATGAAGGGTTGCTTGTCGATTGGGATTGAATTTTTGAAATTGCTTTAATTATTTCAACAGGACCGGCAGCGTATCCTATTCTCCAACCTGTCATTGAATATGACTTACTCACTCCGTTCATTGTAAGAGTTCTTCCTTTTAATTCATTTATTTCAGCAATTGTTGAAAATTTAAAATTATCATAAGTAATATGTTCATAGATATCATCGCTTAGGATATATATTTTTTTATTTTTTTTTAAGACCTCGGCTAAATTTTTAATTTCTGTTTTTGTATAACCAGATCCTGTTGGATTAGATGGAGAATTTAAGATAATCCACTTAGTTTTTTTAGATATTGCTTTTTTAAGTTTTGAAGGAGTAAGTTTAAAATTATCTTTTTCTTCACACTTAACTATTTTTGGTTTTCCCCCAGCTAATAATATTATGTCTGGGTAAGATACCCAATAGGGTGCAGGTATGATAACCTCGTCACCTTTATTTACCGTTGCCATAAATGCATTGTAAAGAACTTGCTTTCCTCCTGTTCCCACTGTTATTTGGTTAAGATCATAAGAAAGATTATTCTCTCTTTTGAATTTTTCTTGAATTGCTTTTTTTAAGGCTGGCGTTCCATCTACAGCTGTATATTTAGTATCACCTTTATTAATAGCTTTTATTGCCGCCTCTTTAATATTGTCTGGAGTGTCGAAATCAGGTTCTCCAGCTCCCAAGCCTATTACATCTTTACCAGCAGCCCTTAATTCTCTAGCTTTTGATGTAACAGCTATTGTGGGTGACGGTTTTATACGTTTTAATGTATTGGAAACTATGCTCATTGAAATTTATAATAATTTATAAATACTATTAACATAAAATGCAAAGTACTTATCAAGAAAAATTAGCTGACCTAGAAGTTAATAACTCTAAAAAAATTAAGAAGTTAGAGGGGGGTATTAAATTTAAAATTAAAAGCGATTTTCAACCTAGCGGTGACCAACCAGAAGCAATTAAACAAATTCTAAAAAATTTAAAAGATAATAAACAGGAACAAGTGCTTTTAGGAGTCACAGGTTCAGGTAAGACTTTTACTATGGCAAAAGTTATTGAGAAAGCAAATAGGCCAGCCTTAATTCTAGCTCCAAATAAAACTTTGGCTGCTCAATTATACGGTGAGTTTAAAAGTTTTTTTCCGGACAACGCTGTTGAATATTTTGTTTCGTATTATGATTATTACACTCCAGAAGCGTACGTGCCTAGATCAGACACTTATATAGAAAAAGAAGCTTCAATAAATGAACAAATAGATCGTATGAGGCACTCAGCGACTAGATCATTACTGGAGAGAGATGATGTAATTATTGTAGCAAGCGTATCATGTATTTATGGTCTAGGTTCTGTAGAGGCATACTCAAAAATGACTATTACTTTGAAAAAAAACTACGAGTATGAACGAGATGATTTAATTAGAGCTTTTATAAATTTACAGTACAAAAGAAATGATCAAAATTTTTTTAGAGGTACTTTTAGGGTAAGAGGAGAAAATTTAGAAATCTTTCCATCACACTTAGAGGATAGAGCTTGGAGAATAAGTTTTAATTTGAATAAATTGGAAAAAATTGAAGAATTTGATCCACTTACTGGTGATAAGACAAATGATTACTCTATAATTAAAATTTACGCTAATAGCCACTACATAACTCCAAAACCAACTATCGAACAGGCTATAAGACAAATAAAATCTGAATTAGCTGAAACTTTAAAAAAACATAGAGAAGATAATAAGCTTTTAGAAGAACAGCGACTAAGGGAAAGAACTAAATTTGATTTAGAAATGATTGAAGCAACTGGAACTTGTGCCGGCATCGAAAATTATTCAAGATTTTTGTCTGGTAGAAAAGCTGGAGAACCTCCACCTACTTTATTTGAATATTTTCCAGATAACGCAATTATATTTGTGGATGAAAGTCACGTAACTGTTCCACAATTAAATGGAATGTATAAAGGAGACCGTACTAGGAAAAGTACATTAGCTGAGTATGGATTTAGACTACCATCTTGTATGGATAATAGACCTTTAAAGTTTGAGGAATGGGATTTAATGAGAACACAAACTGTATTCGTGTCTGCTACCCCGGGTCCATGGGAACTCAAACAAACTGCTAATAAATACATTGACCAAATCATTAGGCCAACAGGTTTAATAGATCCGCCAGTAGAAATAAGGCCTGCTAAAACTCAGGTAGATGATCTTATGCACGAAGCAAAAGAAATTGTAAAAAAAGGATACAGAGTTCTTGCTACAACACTTACTAAAAAGATGGCGGAAGATCTTACTGAATACCTTCATGAAAACGGTCTTAAAGTAAGATACATGCACTCCGATATTGATACTCTTGAAAGAATTGAAATTATAAGAGACTTAAGAATGGGAGTATTTGACATTCTAGTTGGAATTAATTTATTGAGAGAAGGGCTAGATATTCCTGAGTGCGCTTTAGTGGCAATTTTAGATGCAGATAAAGAAGGTTTTTTAAGATCTGAAACCTCTTTAATACAAACTATTGGAAGAGCTGCACGTAATATAGATGGTAAAGTTATTTTATATGCTGATAAAGTCACAAAAAGTATTGATAAAGCTATAAAGGAAACTGAAAGAAGGAGAAATAAACAATTAGAATACAACAAAAAAAATGGAATTACCGCAGAGTCAGTAAAAAAAGAAATAAGCGATATTTTAGAATCAGTTTACGAAAAAGATTATGTAAAAATTAGTGAGGGTTCAAATATTGGTGGAAACTTAAAAAAACATTTAAAAGCATTAAATAGAAAAATGAAAGAAGCTGCATCCAACTTAGAATTTGAAGAAGCTGCAAAATTAAGAGATGAAATGAGAAAGTTGGAAGCTAGTGAACTTGAAATAACTTTAAATCCAAAAATTTCTCAATATAATTTAAAAAGTAAGGTCTACCCAAAAGGAAGATCTACGATGGGTATGCCGGGTACAAAACCAAAAAAAGCAATTAAAAAATGGAAGCCAAAAAAATAATAATTACCGGTGGAGCTACAAGGATAGGTGCCGCAATTGCAAAAAGCTTGGTAAGTTTTGATTCAAAAATGGTTATTCATTTCAATAAATCTAAAAGTAGTGCTTTAAGATTAAAAAAAGAACTTGAGGAACTTGGTGCTGAAACTTATTTGTTAAAAGCGGATTTAAATAATTTTAAGCAAACTAACAGTTTAATTAAAACTGCATATAAAAAGATGAAAGGTTTAGATTGTCTAATTAACAATGCCTCTATTTTTGAAAATGATAATCTTGAAAATTTCTCTGAAAAGTTATTTACAAAGCATATAAATATTAATTTAAAAGCCCCTGCCATATTAATTCAAAACTTTAAGAAGTTGCTCAACAATAAAGAGGGATGTATTGTAAATATTATTGATCAAAGAGTTGAAAAATTAACTCCTTTTTTTTTCTCATACACATTAAGTAAATCGTCTTTGGCAATTTTAACAAAAACTTCAGCAATGAAACTGGCTCCAAATATTAGAGTAAATGGTGTCTCACCAGGTCCTACTTTAAAAAATAAAAGACAATCTGAGAGACATTTTAAAAAACAATGGAAATCTATAATATTAAGAAGAAAAGTAGATTTAGAAAATATCTGTAATGGGGTAAAATTTCTTATTGAAAATAAAAGTATAACTGGAGAAATAATCAATATTGATGGCGGCCAAAGGCTAGCATGGCAAACACCTGATATAATTAATACAAAAGAATGAAAATAATTAAATTTAAAAAAAGAGACAAATTTAGATACAAAAGGAAAGTAATTATTAAAGATCTTACTTTAAATATTTCAGTTGGAATACATAGCTTTGAGAAAAAAAAGAAACAAAGAGTAAAATTTAATATTGAAATTTTGACAGATCCATATGTATCTCCAAATAATAAGGATTTAAATTCAATTTTAAATTATGAAGAAATTGTTACGAGAATAGAAAAACTTGTGAATTATAAACATCACGAATTATTAGAAGATTTGGCAGAGAATATTTTTAATATACTATTTAAAAACAAATTAGTTAAACAAATAGATTTAAAATTAGAAAAACTAGATATCCTAAAAAAAACCAAATCAGTTGGTATTGCAGTATCAAAGACTAAAATATGATTAACAGTTTAGAGCTAGGAAAAAAAGTCATTAAAGATAAAATACCACTAATTCCTAAAAATCCTGGGGTATATAAAATGTTAAGCTCCACCGGTGAAATTCTTTACATTGGTAAAGCAAAAAATATCCCAAATAGGCTTAAGAGTTACGTAACAGACTCAAACCTGCCAATAAGGACAGAAAGAATGTTGTCTCTTACTCACAACCTAGAGACAACTACTACAAGCAATGAAAGTGAGGCTTTATTGCTTGAAGCAAACTTAATTAAAAAACATAAACCTCGGTACAATATTTTATTGAGAGATGATAAATCTTTTCCATATATCTATATTGGTAACAAAGATAAATGGCCTCAACTCACAAAATTAAGAGGTAAAAAATCTAAATCAGGCTACTATTTCGGCCCGTTTGCATCAATAGGGTCAGCGAATTGGACAATTAAAATTTTACAAAAAATTTTTCTTTTAAGAGTTTGTGACGATACAGTTTTTAAAAACAGAGACCGTCCATGTATTCTTTATCAAATAAAAAGATGCTCTGGTCCTTGTGTTGGACATATTGGGGAAAAAGACTATTTGTCGACTGTCAACAACGCAATTGATTTTATTTCTGGAAAGTCAAGAAGGATTCAAATTAGCTTATCTAAAGAGATGGAGAAAGCCAGTAAAGAACTTGATTATGAAAAAGCTGCAATCGCTAGAGATAGAATTAAAGCTTTGACTCAAATACAGACTTCCCAAAAAATCAATCAGACTAATTTAAGTGAAGCAGATGTTATAAGTATTTATAAAGAAACTGGCAAAACATGCATTCAAGTTTTCTTTTTTAGATCTAAGCAAAACTGGGGTAATCAAGCCTTTTATCCTAAACATGATACTGACGACAAAGTTGAAGAAATACTATCATCTTTTTTACCTCAGTTTTATGAAAATAAGACTATACCCTCTTTGATAATTACAAATGTAGAAACAAATGAAAAAAAACTTCTTGAAAAAACATTTTCCTTAAAAGAGAACAAGCAAATAGCTATTAAAAAAGCTAAAGCGAAAAATGAATTGAGTATTTCAAAACTTGCTGAAAAAAATGCGAAACAAGCTTTAAAGCAAAAGCTAATCCAATCAGATACTAATAATAATTTGATTGATTCTCTTGCTGCCAAATTTAATCTAAATAGCAATTTAGATCTTATTGAAGTTTATGATAATAGTCACATTCAAGGAACTGACTCCATCGGAGCTCTAATATGCTTTGGTAATGAGGGTTTTATTAAGAAGAGATACAGAAAATTTAATATTAAAGATGAGAAGGTAAAAAACGATGACTATGGAATGATGAAAGAAGTTTTATTTAGAAGATTTTCTAAAGCTATAAAAGAAAAATCAGGATCTTTATCACTCCCAGATTTAATTTTAATAGATGGTGGAAAAGGCCAATATTCAGTAAGTAGAGAAGTTTTGAACGAGCTAGGTTTACATGACCTACCAATTTTAGCTGTAGCAAAAGGAAAAAAAAGAAATGCAGGTGAAGAAAAAATTTACCATAAAAATAAAGAATATATTTTAAATAAAAATGATCCACTTTTATTCTTTATTCAAAGATTAAGGGATGAAGCACATAGATTCGCAATCAGTACTCATCGAGCAAAAAGAAAGAAAAATTTGAGCAAATCTTTGTTGGATCAAATTGATGGAATTGGAAAACAAAGAAAACGAGCTTTATTAAATCACTTTGGTTCGGCTAGAGCTGTTGAATCTGCTAGTCTTGAGGATTTAAAGGCAATAGAAGGAATTGAAGACAATATAGCAAACAAAATATATAATTATTTTCACGAATAAATTATGAAGCTTAAAATACCTAATATACTTACAATAGGACGAATAATTATTGTGCCTATTTTTGTTTTGACTTTTTTTATTCCTGGTTTTTTTGGCGATTTGATTCCATTTTTTTTATTCGCACTTGCCAGCTTTACCGATTACTTAGATGGTTTGCTAGCAAGGATGTTTAAAGAAGAGTCTAAGTTAGGAGAGCTTTTAGATCCAATAGCAGACAAAATTCTTGTAGCAGCCGCTTTAATTCTTCTTGTAATGAACGGAACAATAAAAAACTATGAAGTAATTGCAGCAATAATAATTCTTACAAGAGAAATATTGATATCAGGATTAAGAGAATTTTTAGCTAAAGGAAAAATTACCATGCAGGTGACAAGCCTATCAAAGCTAAAAACATTTATTCAAATGTTGTCTATTGCTATATTGTTAACAGGCGAGAGTGGAAATAAGATTATAAATTTTCAAGATTATAACGCTCAAACTGTAGGCATAATTCTTCTATGGCTTTCTGCGTTTTTAACACTTTATACTGGATATGATTATTTAAGAAGAGGCATTGATCATGCTATTAATCAAGACGAAAAAATTAATTGATGAAATTAACTGAACAAAACTTAAGAGAGAAGGAGTTTCATAATAAACTTCAGTCACAATCCAAAGGAAGATTTGAAAATATTTTTTATAAGGCCATATCTAATGCCTGGGAAGATTTTTATAACTATTTAAATTTAAAAGCTAAAAATTCTGAAATACTTGACTACGGGTGTGGTATAGGACCAGTTATAGAGAAAGTAATAGAATATAATCCAAAAAAAATTACTGGTATTGACATTTCTGATGTCTCAATCTTAAAAGCTAAAGAAAAATTTCATGATCAAAGTTATAAAGTAGAATTAAAAGTTGATAATTGTGAAAAGACAAAATTTGAAGATAATAAATTTGATATAGTTTATGGTTTAGGCATATTGCATCACTTACAATTTTCTAAATGTATTACTGAAATTGCTAGAATTTTAAAACCTGGCGGGTCACTTTTATTTATTGAGCCCTTAGGTACCAATCCCCTAATAAATTTGTATCGCGCTTTAACACCTGGATCTAGATCTAAAGATGAACATCCTCTTATTTTTAAAGATTTCGAGATTATTGAAGAAAACTTTGGAAATGTAATTTTAAAGTACTATGGTTTTTTAACACTTATTTTTTTTCCATTCTATAGATCTAGCAATTCTAGGTTTTTTCAGATGCTCGTTAAACTTGACCAGACACTATTTAAAATTAAATTATTTAAGTATTTTGCTTGGTCGGTGTTAATTACAGCAAAGAAAAATTAAGCAGCAGATCTTTTTCTTACTAAATTTTGATATGAATTGTTAAGATCTGTAATCATATTGCAGACCTTAAACTTATAGTTAGAAATTTGTGAGACTGGTGTCACTTCAGCTGCAGTTCCTGTTAAAAAACATCCCACAAAGTCCTTCATTTCCTCAGGTTTGATTTTTCTCTGTACAACTTTAATTCCTTTTGCTTCAGCAATTTTAATAACTTCTCTTCTTGTAATTCCATCTAAAAAAGAGTCAGGAATTGGTGTGTGCAATTCTCCAGACTTATTCTTAAAAAAAATATTTGCCCCTGTTGCTTCAGCAATATTCCCTTCATGATCAAGCATTAAGGAGTCCGTAAAACCTTCTGCCTCTGCCTCATGTTTTGACAATGTACATATCATATACAAACCTGCTGCTTTAGTATCCCAAGGAATTGTATTTGGAGCGGGTCTTCTCCAGCTTGAAATGTTTAGTTTAATTCCATTTAATTTTAATTTTGGATCAAAATAAGATCCCCATTCCCAAGTTGCTATAGCAACATGAATTTTATTTTTTTGAGCTGAAATAGCCATCATTTCACTACCTCGCCAAATTATTGGTCTTACATATCCATTTTGAACCTTTTGAATATTTATAATTTTTTTACATGCTTCATTAATCTCTGACTGAGTGTAAGGAACTTTTATACCCATTCTTTTTGCAGAATAAAAAAGTCTTTCAGTATGTTCCTCGAGTTTAAAAATTTCTCCATCATATACTCTTTCACCTTCAAACACGCAGCTAGCGTAATGTAAGCCATGATTTAATATATGAATATTAGCATCTGCCCATTCAACAGTTCTGCCGTTAAACCAAATTTTTCCCGATCGTTTGTCGTAAGGTATACTTTCCATTAATTGTAAATATATAGATTTTTTTTCTTTAAAAAAGTATATTCATAAGTAGGATAAGTCAATATAACTTACCATTATGAAAGATTTACTTTATCTAAAAGATGAACAAATTAAAGAGTTTATTCAGCTGCTTTATTACGCTTATAGAGAAACATTTTCTGATCCTAAAGAAATCTTATCAAAAAAATTTTTTGGGCCTGCTCATTTAAGAGCATTAAATCTTATTGAAAGAAATCCAGGTATAAACTTGGGTGAGTTAATTTTTAAATTAAAAGTGACTAAACAAAGTTTGAATAGAGTATTAAGAGACTTAATAAAATCAAAAATGATTAAACAGATACAGGATGAAACTGATACTAGGAAAAAAAATTTATTTCTGGATAAAGAGGGAAAAACTTTTTTTGAAACAGTTTATAATACACAAAAAAAAAGAATTTTTAATGCTTTAAAAAATTCTAGCTCTGACTCTGTAATTAAATTTAAGGATGTTTTAAAAAAAATAATAGATGGAAAATAAAAATCATATTCTTATAGTTGATGATGACGATAGAATTCGAAATCTTTTAAAGGATTTTCTTTCCGAAAATCATTATATTGTCTCGACAGCTGAAAATGCTGATCAAGCAAAAGAAAAGTTGAATTATATAAAATTTGATACAATAATTCTTGATGTAATGATGCCAGGACAAGATGGATATGATTTAACAAAAGAAATTAAACGTCAAATTAAAGTCCCAATAATATTATTAACTGCAAAAGGAGAGGTTGAGAATAGAATTAAAGGTCTAGAACTTGGAGCTGATGATTACTTAGGTAAACCTTTTGAACCTAGGGAGTTATTGTTACGCATAAGAAATATTATCAAAAAAGGTAATAAATTAGATTTAAAAAGTATTCACAAGATCGGAATTGCAGAAGTAAATTTAAATAAAATGACTATAAATTTAAAAAATACATCTAAAAAAATAAATAACTCAGAAAAAAAAGTTTTAATTGAAATGCTAGCGAATCCTGGCACAACCTATTCTAGAGAAGAAATAGGGAAAATTTCAGGTATTAGTCAAGAGAGATCAATTGATGTTATGATTACTAGATTAAGACAAAAACTTGAATTGGATCCAAAAAATCCGAAATTTCTTCAAACAATTAGAGGCTCAGGCTATGTTCTTTGGATTGAATAATTTTATAAAATATATTTTGCCTAAAAGGCTCTTTTATAGAGCTTTAATTATTGTCGCCGCTCCAACAATTATTTTACAAATAATTATAACTATTGTTTTTTATGACAGTGTTTGGATAAAATCTAACAAAAATATCACAAGATCATTGGTCGCACAATTAAAGGCAATAGAAGAAGTTTATCAAAATGATAAAAAAAATTTAGATTTTTTTACTGACAGTTACAAAAATAATTTTAATTTTGAAATTGGGATCAATGAAGAGGCTTTTCCAAATAATAGTGGTGAAAGAAAATTCAGTCCAATGGACAGATCCTTAAGGCGAGAGCTAAAATCTGCTTTTGGAAACAATAACTATTGGTTTAGTACTTCAAAATTTAAAAATGCTGTTGAGATTAAGATCAAATCTGGAAGTGAAGTTATTGAATTTTTAGTTCCTAAAGAAATGGTTTCAGCATCATCGGTTAGGTTGTTTGTTTTATGGACTACACTTCCTTCTTTAGTACTTATTGTGATTGCTTTAATATTCTTAAAAAATCAAACTAAACCATTGGTAAAATTGGCAAAAGCTGCGGAAAGATTCGGAAAAGGTGATTATGTAAATGATTTTAGAGCTTCAGGCTCTCAAGAAATTAGAAAGGCTGCTTTTGAATTTGATCGAATGGCAAAAAGAATTAATCGTCATCTAAATCAAAGAGCAGAAATGCTTTCTGGAATAAGCCATGATTTAAGAACTCCTCTGACACGCTTGAAGCTACAGCTCGCAATGCTACAACAAAAAGAGATATCTAAAAAAATGTCAAAAGACATAGATGAAATGGAGAAAATGTTAAATGATTATTTACAATTCGCAAAAACCCAAACACAAGAAAATACAATTAAAGTGAACCTAGGTAGACTTTTAAAATCTATCAAAGATAAATTTAATAACGACAAATTAAATTTCAAAGACAATAAAGAGTTAATCGAGTTAAATGCCAGGCCCACAGCATTACAAAGATCTTTTGAAAATGTTATTCATAATGGTTTAACTTACGGAAACAACGTTTATATTAATATTCAAAAAGGAAACAACAGAGCTATAATTATAATAGAGGATGACGGTCCTGGTATACCAGAGGATCAGTATAAAAATGTGTTTAAGCCTTTTTTCAGACTCGACAAAAGTAGAAGTTTAAACCAAGCAGGTGTTGGATTAGGTTTAGCTATTGTAGAAGATATAATAAACTCTCACGGTGGTAATATTCAGCTAGGCAAAAGTAATTATAATGGATTGCAGGTTAGGATTTCTTTGCCTTTCTAATTTTTTTGCTTTTTGATAGTTTCTTAATAATTAAGTCCTGCTTTTGAACAATTTTTTTTAAAACCTCAAATTCCTCTCTTGATACTAGTTGAAGTTTATTGATTAATTTGTCTTTTTTAAATTTTAAATCTGTTGAAATTTCTTTTTTGATATCATTTGATGTCAAAATACCGTTCTCAATTAAATTTGATAAAGATTTTAAAATTTTTTCAGTATTGCTCATACCCTATCTTATTTGATGGCAATCTTAATTTCAAATGTGATATAAGTAGACATGTATACTCACAATTTAGACCCTGTTTTGATAAATTTTGGGTTTATAATCATCAGATGGTATTCTTTAGCATACATTTTCGGAATTGTAATAGGTTGGTGGCTCGGAAAAAAAATAGTTAAAAGTGTTATAAATAAAACAGCCATTAAATTTAATCTTAGTATTTTTGACGATTTAATTACTTATTTAATAATTTCTATAATTATAGGTGGTCGACTAGGATATGTAATTTTTTATAATCCAACATATTACTTATCTAATCCCTTTGAAATTTTTCAAGTTTGGGAAGGTGGCATGTCTTTTCATGGAGCGTTAATTGGAATAATAGTTGGAACATATTTATTTTCCATCAAAAAAAATGTACCTACTTTTTTTTTATTGGATGTAATCGCTTGCGTTTCACCAATAGGAATTTTTTTAGGTCGAATAGCTAATTTTATTAATGGAGAGCTAATTGGTAAAGTTACTTCTGTTCCTTGGAGTGTAATTTTTCCTGCAGTAGATATGTTGCCTAGACATCCCTCTCAACTTTATGAAGCAGCTTTAGAGGGAGTAGTTTTATTCTTAGTTCTGAATACTTTAATTTTAAAAATGAAATATAAAATGGGAACATGCTCTTATTTATTTCTAATTTTTTATGGAGTCTTCAGAATAATATCAGAACTCTTTAGAGAACCAGATACTCAAGTAGGATACTTGTTTAACGTATTAACTATGGGGACAATTCTAAGTTTTTTTATGGTTTTGAGTGGATTTGTAATTTTGATTATTTTAAAAAAAAAAGATGAAATCTGATTTAAAGTTTTTTAAGAAATCAAAAGTTATTCCAGTTGATAGATTTTTTAAAAGTGTTTTATACGACAATAAACACGGATATTATGCATCTAAATTACCATTTGGAAAAAATGGAGATTTTGTAACCTCTCCAAAAATTTCTTTTTTGTTTTCTGAAGCAATTGCTATCTGGATTATTTCAACTTGGGAATTATTTGGAAGACCGAATAATTTCAATATAGTTGAATTGGGTCCTGGTGATGGTACTTTAACTAAAATTCTTTTAAAATCATTTGAGAGATTCCCAAAATTTAATTCAATAAAAAAAATATTTTTATACGAAGAAAGTAATTTTTTAAAAAAGATACAAAAAAAAAATATAAATAACAAACATGTAAAGTGGATAGATAAATTTAGTGAAATTAAAACAGGTCCAGTTTTATTTTTTGGGAACGAATTTTTTGACGCGATGCCAATAAAACAATTTAAAAAAATTAATAATTCTTTTTATGAAAAAAATTATACCCTTGATAAAAAAAATAATTTAATTGAAATTTTTAAAAAGGCTAAAAAAAGGGATATTAATATAATAAGATCGTACAAATCTTTAAAAAAATTAAATTTTATAGAATTACCTAAATTAGGTTTTTTAGAATTAAAAAAAATGACAAAAAAAATTTCAAAATTAAAAGGGTGTATCTTGTTAATAGATTATGGATATTTAAAACCTAATAATCAAAGCACTTTACAGTCAGTAATTAAACATAGAAAAAATAATCCACTTTATAATTTGGGAAAGGCAGATGTTACTTCTCATGTTAATTTTGAACTACTTAGCGAATTTTTCCAAAAAAACAGAATGAAAATTAAAAACGTAATCACTCAAAGACAATTTCTAAAAAGTATGGGAATTCTTGAAAGAGCAGAAATTGTTGCAAAAAAAATGAAATTTAGAGAACAATCAGATCTTTACTTGAGAATTAAAAGATTATTAAGTCCAAATTCTATGGGTAATTTATTTAAAGCGATCTTAGCTTATAAATCAAATAAATCAAAATTTTTAGGTTTTTCATAATGTTCTACTCCAAACAACTTAAGAAAATAAAAAAGATAAAACACTGTTTCTTTTCAAGGAAACATGGGTACTCAAAAGGTATCTATAAAAGCCTTAATTGCGGCAAAGGATCAAAAGACAACAAAAAAAAAGTTCGTAAAAATCTAAATTTTGTTGCAAAAAAGATGGGTGTAAAAAATGATAAACTTATATTAATGCATCAAACTCACAGTAACAGAGTAATTGAAGTTAATAAAAATAATTATAAAAAAAAAATTAAAGCTGATGCTATTGTAACTAAAATGAAAGGCATCGCACTTGGAGTAGTTACAGCTGATTGCGTTCCAATTATTTTATTTGATATTAAAAATAATATTATTGGTTGTATACACGCCGGATGGAAAGGTGCTTTTTCCGACATAATTAAAAATACTATAAATAAAATTCGAAAAATTGGCTCTAACAATTTAATTTACGCTTGCGTGGGACCTTGTATTGGTAAAAAAAGCTATGAAGTAGATTTAATTTTCTATGAGAAATTTGTTAGAAAATCAAAAAAAAATAGAAAATATTTCTCTGATAAATGTAAAATTAAAAAATTTTTCAATTTGAGAAAATACGTGACAGATAAACTCCTTAAACTTAAAGTCAAAGTTGACCAGATTGATAAAGATACGTTCACACAAAAGAGCATTTTTTTTAGTTACAGAAGGTCAAGGAAACTAGAACAAAAAGATTACGGTAGGTGTATATCTACAGTTTGTATTGTTTGACTTAATTAATTTGAAAAGATGGAGAAATGAGGTATAAGTAGGTACATTTCATGAAAATTTTATCTGGAACAAGTAATTTAAAGTTAAGCAAAGACATTGCAAAAAATTTAAAACTAAAATTAATCAATACTAATATAAGAAGATTTGCTGACGGAGAAATTTATATTGAAATTAATGAAAATATAAGGGGGAATAGTGTATTCGTCATTCAATCTACTTCTAATCCAGCCAATGACAATTTGATGGAATTGTTGCTAGTTATTGATGCTTTAAGAAGGTCATCGGCAAAAACAATTACTGCAGTAATTCCTTATTTTGGTTATGCAAGACAAGATAGGAAAGTTGCACCTAGAACTTCAATTTCAGCAAAAGTGGTTGCTAATTTAATTACTAATGCCGGGGCAACTAGAGTTGTTACTGTAGATTTGCATGCTGGTCAGATCCAGGGTTTCTTTGATATGCCTGTCGATAATTTATATACTGCACCATTATTTGCTAAATACATAAAAAAAAAATTAAGTAATAAAAAATTAATTTGTGTCTCACCAGATGTAGGAGGAGTAGCAAGAACAAGAGATTTAGCTAATAGAATTAAAGCTGATCTTGCAATTATAGACAAGAGAAGA
>CACJSY010000001.1 GCA_902596205.1 uncultured Pelagibacteraceae bacterium | reverse complement strand
CCGTCTTCTATTTCAAAACTTGCAGCTATCGCTTTGACCTCTTGCTCTGAAAATTCTGGCCCACCTTGTTCACCTAAATTTCTATAACTTAAATACTGCATTGAATGACAAGAGGAGCAAACTTCTTTGTATACTTGAAAACCTCTTTGTAACGAAGCTCTATCAAAAGTACCCGTGAGCCCTTTGAAACTCCAATTGACTTTAATTGGATCTACCATCTCTGCGCTCTGTATTGGTTTAAACGAAATAAATAGTAAAGATGCTAATAATACAATTTTTAGATTAGACTTTATCATTTACTTTCCTAGCCACAGACGGCTCAGCGCCACCAGCTAATACTGGTTCGCTTATGCTCATAGGAATTGGATCTGTTTTTTCTAAATAACCAACTACTGGCATTACAACAATAAAGTGAAGGAAATAATAAACAGTTCCCACTCTAGCTAAAACTAAATAAATTCCCTCTGCTGGCATCGCGCCAACGTAACCAAGCATTAAGACGTCAATCACTAAAATCCAAAAAAATTGTCTATAGATTGGTCTAAAAACTGCAGATCTAACTTTTGAGGTATCTAGCCAAGGTAAAACGAATAAGATAAAAATAGCACTGAACATTAAAATTACACCACCTAGTTTATCAGGTACCGATCTTAAAATTGCATAAAATGGAAGCAAGTACCATTCAGGAACTATATGAGCAGGAGTAACTAATGGATTTGCAGGAATATAATTATCCGAGTGACCTAGTACATTAGGTGTAAAGAAAACAAATCCAGCAAATATGATCATAAATACAAGTAAAGCAAAAGCATCTTTTATCGTTATGTATGGATGGAATGGAACTGTATCTTTAGAAGGTTTCTTAATATCTATTCCAACAGGGTTATTGTTTCCTGGTACATGGAGTGCCCAAATGTGTAAGACCACCAAGCCCAGAATTAAAAATGGGATTAAATAATGCAAACTAAAGAATCTGTTTAGCGTTGGATTGTCAACAGAATAAGCTCCCCATAGCCAAGTTGTAATGCTCTCTCCAACTAAGGGAATTGCACTAAACAAATTAGTTATCACTGTCGCGCCCCAAAAACTCATTTGTCCCCAAGGTAATACATATCCCATAAATGCAGCAGCCATCATTAGCAAGTAAATCATTAATCCTATTATCCAAATCACTTCTCTTGGAGACTTGTAGGATCCATAAAACAAAGATCTAAAAATATGTATGTAAACAGCTAAGAAGAACATTGACGCCCCATTGCTATGAATATACCTAATTAACCACCCATAATTCACATCCCTCATTATGTGTTCAACACTTGCAAAAGCTAAATCTGCATGAGCCACATAATGCATAGCTAAAACGATTCCAGTTACAATCTGGGTTATAAGGCAAAAAGTTAAAATTCCTCCAAAGGTCCACCAATAGTTTAAATTTTTTGGCGTAGGATAATCTGTCAAGTGTGCTCCCAAAGTCAATAGTGGTAAACGATCGTTAAACCATTTTCCCGCTTTAGATTTTGGTGTATATTCGTGTTCACTCATTTTTTTTATCCAATCTTAATAGTGTTGCTATCAACAAATTCAAATTTCGGTATCTCCATGTTTGTAGGTGCCGGTCCTTTCCTAATTCTTCCTGAAACATCATAGTGTGATCCATGACAAGGGCAAAACCAACCGTTATAGTCACCTTTGTCTTTTAAAGGCACACAACCTAAGTGGGTGCAAACGCCCAGCATCACCAACCATTCGTCTTTACCTTCTTTTACTCTGTCTTCATCTTTTTGAGGATCGGGCAAATCGTCCATTTTTACACTTCTAGCTTCAGCTATTTCCTCTTGAGTTCTTCTTTTTAAAAAAACTGGTTTTCCTCTCCATAAAACTGTTATTGATTTTCCAGGCTGAATATTACTGATATCCACCTCTGTTGTAGCTAATGCTTGTTGGGCTTTATCGGGATTCATCTGATCAATCATTGGCCAAATGACCGCTCCTACCCCTACTGCTCCTACCGTATAGCTAGCTGTAAATAAAAAATCTCTTCGATTGACCTTTTTTTCTTCTTTGCTCATTTATGTATGTGCTTATAATATAATTATTAGATAAAACCATATTATAAAAATTCTAGGGTCAGAATGACACATAAATTAAGAGATATTAATGCACATAGCTCTATATAAACCGGATATACCTCAAAATACAGCTGCTATAATTAGATTAAGCGCTTGTTTAAACCTTAAAATTCATATTATTGAGCCATGTGGCTTCAGCTTAAACGACGCTAGATTCAAACGAGTAGTAATGGATTACCTTGGGGTTTGCAAAATTTTTAAGTACGAGGACTATAATAATTTTCTCATTAAAAATAGAAAAAAAAGAATTGTACTTATGACAACTAAAGCTAAAAAAAAATATCATGAATTTAAATTTAATAAAAATGATATTTTATTATTTGGCAGAGAAAGTGCCGGGGTTCCAGAAAATTTACATAAAACTATTAATAATAGATTAAAGGTTCCAATGAATAAAAAAACTAGATCTCTTAATGTAGCTATGTGCGTAGCTATAGTTTCGGCTGAAGCTCTAAGACAAAATAAACTTTTGAAATAATGATTACTTCAGAATTTAAAAAAAAAATGGCAGATAGTTGGTTCTCATATTTACAAATACAAATATGTAAATCTTTTGAGGCGCTTGAGGACAATAAAATATTTTTCTCTAAAAGATATTGGTATAAAAAAAACGTTAAAGAGGGAGGAGGTACATCATATCTTTTATCTGGTGGAAAAATCTTTGATAAAGTTGGTGTCAATAAATCAACTGTATCGGGAATATTTCCTAAAAAATTTAGGTCTCAAATTTTAGGTGCAGAAAAAAAAGGGAATTATTGGGCTTCAGGAGTTTCAGTGGTTGCTCACATGAAAAATCCAAAAATTCCTGCTTTACATTTTAATACAAGGTTCATTGTGACTTCAAAAGAGTGGTTTGGAGGAGGTATGGATGCAACACCAAGCCATAAAGATTTAAAAGAAAGTAAGATTATTCATAGTGAATTAAAAAAAATTTGCTTACAGAATAAAAAGAATTATACAAAATATAAGCACTGGTGTGATGAATATTTTTTTTTACCTCATAGAAATGAAGCGAGAGGAATCGGAGGTATATTTTTCGATTACGAAACTAAAGATTGGGTCAAAAACTTCAAGTTCGTCAGAGAACTTGGATTAACTTTTATTGATATATCAAATAAAGTAATTAATCGAAAAAAATATTCAAAATATTCAAAAAAAGATAAAGAAAAACAATTGTTAAAACGCGGAAGATATGTAGAGTTTAATCTCTTATATGACAGAGGTACAAAATTTGGTTTAAATTCAGGGGGGAATACTGACTCTATTTTAATGTCGCTTCCACCAGAAGCAAAGTGGAAATAAATGAAAAATAAATTTGCTAAGTTATTAAATTCTGTATCTAAAAGATTTGGATATAGATTTACAAAAATCCAAAATAGAGATTGGAGCGATGATTTCGTCGGCCTTAGTGATTTTGAAAAAAAAACTTTAGAAATTGCCTCTAAATATTCTATGACTGGTTTTGAGAGAATGTTTTTTTTAATTAAAGCATTAAGGCAAATTCAAATAGATGACGTGGAGGGTGACTTTGTTGAATGTGGAGTGTGGAGAGGTGGAAATTTAATTTTATTTCAAAAAATGATTGAAAAAAAATTTGGTAATTGCAAGGCATCAGTTATTATCACATTTCATCCTGCTTTTTTAATAAGGCAACCAGCGCAGAAAAAAATGGCTTGGATTGACTTAAAAATGATAAGAGATAGGAAAATTTAATTAAATTGAAAAAAAAAATTATTATTGCAGGAATTGATGAAGTTGGTAGAGGATGTTTAGCTGGTCCAGTGGTTTCAGCAGCTGTCATACTAAAAGAAGGTGTAAATCTTGAGATTCTTGAAGACTCTAAAAAAATAAGCTTTAAAAAAAGATTAAAAATCTCAGAGCATATTAAATCTCATTCACATTATGCTGTCGGTCTGGCGTCCGTAAAGGAAATTTTAGATTTAAATATTTTACAAGCATCATTGCTGTCGATGAAAAGAGCTTTAAATCAGCTGACTATAAAACCAGATTTGACACTGATAGATGGAAATTTTGCTCCAAGTGGTTTAAAAAATTATAAAACTATAATTAATGGAGATGAAAAAATAAAAGTTATTAGTGCAGCTTCTATTATTGCAAAAGTTTTTAGAGACAAACTTATGATCAAGCTTGCAGAGGAATTTTCTAACTATGCTTGGGAAAGAAACTTTGGTTATGGAACAAAGGCTCATTTAGAGGGTTTGAAAAAATTTGGTATTACCTCTCATCACAGAAAAGGTTTTAAGCCTGTACACAAGATATTGTCTAACTAAGAATCTCAAACACAAGAGTAATCATTTTTTCATTAAAAAGGTTTGACCCTGGATTCAATTTAGAGTTGAATCTAGAAATGCTAAAATTTTCAGACCAAATTGTTAATGGAGATTGTTTGCAGGAAATAAAAAAAATTCCTGATAAGTCATTTGATTTAATTTTTGCTGACCCTCCTTACAATTTGCAAATTGGTGAAAAATTAACGCGACCCGATGCAAGCAAAGTGAAAGGTGTAAATGACAAATGGGATCAATTTAATAGTTTCAGGCATTACGATGAATTCTGCATTGCTTGGCTTAATGAGTGTAAAAGAATTCTAAAAGATAATGGAAGTATTTGGGTAATAGGATCTTATCATAATATTTTTCGTCTAGGTTACCACTTGCAAAATTTAGATTACTGGCTGCTGAATGATGTCATCTGGAGAAAGAATAATCCTATGCCAAATTTTAGAGGAACCCGATTTACTAATGCACATGAAACTCTAATCTGGGCTTCAAAAAATAAAAAATCAAAATATACATTTAATTACCAATCGTTAAAATGCTTAAATGACGACTTACAGATGAGGTCAGACTGGACATTGCCTATTTGCAACGGAAAAGAAAGGCTAAAGAAAAATGGAAAAAAAATTCATTCTACTCAAAAACCAGAAGCTCTTTTACATAGGATTATTTTAGCTACCACAAACAAAGGTGATACCATCTTTGATCCTTTTTTAGGAACTGGGACGACAGCAGTGGTTGCTAAAAAATTAAGTAGAAAATATTTTGGCATAGAAAGAGATAAAAAATATTTTAAAGCTGCTGGTGAACGATTAAAAAAAACTAAGGTAATTGAGGATGAATATTTAGACACAATTGAAAACAATAAATCAAAACCAAGAATTCCTTTTGGTTCTCTTGTGGAACTAGGAATATTAAAGCCTGGTACTACCCTATTTGATCCGAAGAAGAAGATTAATGCAAAAATTATGGCTGACGGTAGTATTAAATATAAAGCGTCAGAAGGTTCTATTCATAAAGTAGCAGCAACAATTATGGGAGCTGAAAGTTATAATGGTTGGACTTATTGGCATTGTAATATTAATGGATCCACTGTTGTAATTGATAGTTTAAGACAGAAATTTATCACTGAAACTAAAGACTAATTTTTATAAACTTTACCTAAGTATCTTTTTACAAAAAATCTACGTTTTACTAAGAACTTTAAAAATAGATTTCTTATATTTTGCATAACTTTGCTTGAAAAATGAAATGCAAAAAAATTAAAATTTGATCTACTTCTTATGATTTGTGCTCTTTTGGATCTATTTTCAAAATAATTATTTTCTTTATCAAGCCTATCTTTTGTCAATAAATTAAATATTTCAAAAGCACTTTCTATAGACTGCCCCGCACCTTGTGCAAGGGTTGGTAAAAATCCATTAAAAGCATCTCCAATATAAAATACTTTTTTATTAGAAGAAGGTTGTATTTTTGGAGTAAAATACAGAGGCCATGTTTTAATTTCATTATCAAAAATATTTTTGAAATTAGGGTTTTGTTTTAAAACTAAATTTTGAATTAATTGTTTAGTGCTATCAGGATCATACTTTTTACATCTCATTATACAAACTAAGTTTAATTCTTTTTTCTGATTAATAGGGTAAATGACAATATGACAGTTGCCGCCAAGAATTAAATTTATGTTGTCTTCACTAATGTTAAGGTCATATTTTGATTTTATTATTATTCTTGCTGCTATCGCTTTTTTAAATTTCGGCTCTATTTTTTTTTTCTCAAAGAAAGATCTTGTACTTGAAAAAATTCCATCAGCGGCAATTACAAAATCAACAAGATCATTAGTATTATCTTCGAATTTAATCAGAATTTTATCTTTTAACTCAGAAACTTCTTTAATTTTTTTTCCAAATCTTAAATGTTGTGTGTAAATATTTTCTTTTAAAAATTCAATTAAAGTTGATCTTTGCAAAGTTGTATATTTTGCTTCTACATTATTAAACTTAGATAAATTCAAATCGCATATTTTTTTATTATTTAAACTGTAGAAAACTAAAGTATTCGGATTAAATATTTTTTCTTTTTCAATTTTATTAAAGTTAATTTGATTTAAAATTTTAACACTATTGGTTGCCAGTTGAATACCATAACCTTCTTCGAGCGATAAGCTCTCCTCCTTTTCATAAACCATGAATTCATGCTCTGTGAACTTTTTTATAAAGTTAGCAAGTGTTAAACCTGCTATCCCAGCTCCAATAATTGCAATTTTTTTTTTCATTAAAATAAAGTAGATACTTGATTGAAAATTTTTCTTGTAAAACTTGGTATGAACTCTTTGTTGCTTTTGATAGAATGCCAGTAATAAGATTGAGGAATTTTATTAGAAAACTTATAATAGAGATTTATATTTAATTTTAAATTTGAAATTGAATTTTTATAGTTTTTTAGAAATATCCAGTTATTTTGATTTGAATTGTTTCTCATTTTTTTTATTGGCGGAAGATAAAAATTTCTTAAAAAACTTACTTCGTTCTTTTTAGTTAAAGCAATTTGTCTTTTTTTATTAATGTAACAAAAAATATCATAGTTAATTGTTTTGACTTTTTTTTCATTTTTAGTCTTAGTCTTCTTAGAAGATTTTAAATGTTTACAACTTGTTTTCAAACAGCAATGACTACATTTTGGGTCTTTTGGTTTGCATATTAAAGCTCCGAATTCCATTAATGATTCAATAAAATCTGAATTTCTATTTGTAATAAAAAGGCTATTTCTATTAAGAGAAATTAATTTTTTAAAATCAATTTTTGTCTCTTTTTTATTTAAATACCTTGCGAATACTCTTTTAACATTCCCATCTACTGCTAAAGTTGGTTGATTGTGTATAAAACCTAGTAAAGCATTTGCAGTGTAATCACCAACTCCTGGAAGTTTTTTTACCTCCTCAAAATTTTTTGGAAGTTTAGAGTCATATTTTTTTACCAATAATTTTACTGATGCTAATAGGTTCCTTGCTCTTCTATAGTAACCCAATCCTTCCCATAGTTTAAGAATTTGATTTTCATTTATTTTTGCCAAGGATTCAAGTGACTTATATTTTTTAGTAAACTTTTTAAAGTAGGGAATTACTGTTTTTACCTGTGTTTGTTGCAACATAAATTCACTTAAAACTCTGTAATAAAGCTTTTTAGGCGACTTTTTGCTAACACGCCAAGGTAAATCTCTTTTGCTATTATCATACCAAGCTAGAATTTTTTTTGATAATGTTGGGCTCAAATGCATAATAAGAATAATAATAAAACTCAGACTTTCATACAAGGACTAAGACCCTTTTCAAGTTCTATTCCTAAAACATTAAAAAAACACCTCAGAAAAGGTGGTTATAATTATTCTAATATTGTAGATAACTGGACAAAGATAGTGAGTAAAAAAATTTCTGACTCTTGTTATCCTCATAACATTAAAATGGGAAAAGAGATGAAAAATGGCATTTTAGTTTTAAATGTAATTCACGGTAAAGAGATGGAGGTAGAATATAATAAAAAAGAAATAATTGACAAAATAAACAGCTTTTTTGGCTACAATTGTATTGATCAGGTTAAGTTAAAAATAGTGCAAGAAAAAATAGAGTTAAATAAAACAGTTTTTCCAAAATTAAAAGATTTTTCTAGAATTGAAGAGAAAATGAATAAGATAAATAATAGTGAGCTTAAAAGTTCACTAAATAATTTTTTAAAAGCATTTAATGACAGAAATAAGTAAATTTATAAAAACAACCCTGTTAATTTTTCTAATTACAACCTCTTATTCAGAGAGTAAAATCTTAAGCATTGGAAGTGCTAATGCTAAAGTAACAGTTAAAGTTTTTTCATCGTTAACATGTCCCCATTGTGCAACTTTCCATAATTCTATTTTTAATAAACTAAAAGAAGATTATATTGATAAAGGTCTTGTAAAATTTGAGCATCACGCTTTCCCATTGGACTTGGCCGCCCTAAATGCAGAAATAGTTGTAAGATGTACAGCTAATAATGATGAGAAATTTAAATTATTGGAGGAAATTTATAAAAAACAATCATCTTGGGCTGTTGGGTCTGATATAAATAAAATTAACACTTTAATAAAAAAAGTAGGATCGAATTTTAATTTATCAGAGGATAAAATGGATGCGTGCCTAAAAGATACTAATGTTCAAGATATAATTCTCAATCAGAGAATTGAAGCTCAAAAGAGATATAAAATTGACTCCACCCCTACAATATTTGTCAATGAAAAAAAATACTTAGGTAAAGTAGATTATAAAAACTTTAAAAAAATAATAGATAAAAATTTATAGATGAAATTTAAAAAACTTGACATAACCGGTTTTAAATCCTTTTCTGAAAAAACAACTTTCTTAATTGAGGATGGTCTTACAGGAATAGTTGGCCCCAACGGATGTGGCAAATCTAATATTGTAGAATCTTTAAGATGGTGCATGGGAGAAAACTCTGCAAAAAGTATGAGAGGTTCAGGGATGGAAGATGTCATTTTCTCTGGAACTTCTAATAGACCATCTAAAAATATATCTGAAGTCGCTTTATTACTTGAAAATCAGAATAAAGACGGACCTTCACAATATAACGAATTTGATGAAATTTCAGTTAGGAGAAAAATTGAAAAAGATAAAGGTTCAAAATATTACATTAACGATAAAGAGGTCAGGGCGAGAGATGTTCAAACATTATTTGCTGATTTATCTACCGGTGCTCATTCGCCTTCTTTAATAAGTCAAGGAAGAATTGGTCAGCTTGTGACTGCAAAACCCATAGAAAGAAAATCAATACTTGAAGAAGCTGCGGGTATTTCAGGAATTCATGCTAGAAGACATGAGGCCGAGACAAGATTGAACGCTGCTGAAAATAATTTAAAAAGAGCTGATGAACTTAAGAAACAGCAACAAAAACAGCTAGATAATTTAAAAAAACAAGCCGAAGAAGCTACAAAATATAAAGAAATATCCAAAGAGATTAAAAAGATTGAGGCCGGTTTGTATTATTTAAAAATTAAGGAGATAGAAAAAGATAAGAAAGATATTTTAGAAAAATTAGGTGAATATGAAGATGAAATAAGCGCAGTTAATATAGATCTTAATCATAATAATACGCTTTTAGATGAAGAAAATACTAAACTTACCCCTTTGAGGGATAAAAAAATGGAAAGTGCTGCGAGCTTGCAAAAACTTAATTTAGATATGTCTAATCTTATTGAAGAAGAGGCAAGAGTAAAATCATTACAAGAAAAACTTGAAAAATCTATTAAAACTGTTGAGTCAGATCTAGAAAGAGAAAAAAGCATTTCTTTAGATGCAGATTTAAATGAAAAAAGAATTTCCAGAGAAAAAGAGGAACTCTTAAAAACAGAGAATAAATTATTAGAGGTAGAAACAAGTTCCTCGAAAGAATTAAAAAACTCTAAAGAAAAACTTGATAACTTGCAAAATGAATTAAACTTATTGTTAGATGGAATTGAAAAAGACATTGATCAAGATAAAAAGCTAACAAAAGAAACTTTTAGAAAACTTAAAAAACTTGTGAAAAATATTACTTCTTCTCAAGAAGAATATGCTGAAAAATTCAGCAAAGATAAATCAATTCAAAGTGACTCTATTAAAAGAAAAGAAAGAATTAAAAATATAGATATTGAATTAGAAAATTGGAGAAATTTAAGATCTAACTCAGAAAAAATGACATCTGAATTGGCAGAACGAAAAAACAAATTACATGCTGAAATAAACGAGAACCAAAAAAACCCTGAACGTATTGCAACATCAAAAGGTCAAAATCTTCAAAACTTAGAAAATACAAAAAAAAGAAACGAGGAAATAGAGAGAGAATTAATCGACTCTGAAAAAAAATATAATTCTATCAACCAAAATATTAAAGAAATACAATTAAAACTTTCTGGGCTTAAAGAGAATAAAGCTAGAAATGAAGCAACTATCGAGGGAATAGAAAATAGAAAAAAAGATTTACTATATTCCGTAAAAAATGAATTAAAAATTGAAAACGAAGAATCAATTTTATCTCAATCTGATTTAAATGAGTTAACTCCAGAAAATCTTCCAACAATAGAGGATCAATTACAAAAGGTAGAAAAAGTAAAAAAACAAAGAGAGTCTCTTGGATCTGTAAATCTTAGAGCAGATGAGGAAACAAAAAAATATGAAACAGAAATTAAAAAAATGGAGGATGATAGAACTGATTTATATTCAGCAATTGTTAAGTTGAAAACAAGTATTGAAGAATTAAATCAAAAAGGAAGAGAAAGATTGCTTGAAGCGTTTACAAAAGTTAATAGAAAATTTAATGAGGTTTACACAAAATTATTTAATGGGGGGACAGCGAAAATAGAACTTGTGGACTCAGAGGATCCTCTTGAAGCTGGTTTAGAAATGTTTGTATCGCCTCCTGGAAAAAGATTGCAATCAATCACACTATTGTCAGGAGGTGAGCAAGCATTAACCGCCCTATCATTAATCTTTGCAGTATTTTTAGTAAATCCCTCGCCTATTTGTGTTTTAGATGAAGTAGATGCTCCTTTAGATGATGCTAATGTTACTCGATTCTGCGGACTTTTAGATGAACTTACAAAAATAACAAATACAAAATTTATAATAATAACGCATCATGCTTTAACAATGTCTAGAATGCATAGACTATATGGGGTTACAATGGCTGAGCAAGGGGTAAGCCAACTAGTATCTGTGGATTTACAAAAAGCTGAAGAGTTAGTTGCTTAAAATCAATCATGACTATTCCTGAAGATTTTAAAACTCGCCTAAAAATTGCAAAATCAAAAATAAAAAAACAGGTTCAATCTGATAGTGAACAAAAAGGCTCATTTATGGGCGGTGCTTTCAAATTAGGCACTGAACTTGTAGCAGCTGTTGCTGTTGGGACAATAATTGGGTTTATTTTAGATAATTGGTTTGATACTAAACCATGGTTAATAATAATTTTCTTTTTTTTAGGTGCGGCTGCAGGAATGTTAAACGTAATAAGAACTGCAAACCGAATGCAAAAGGAAGATTAACATAGGAAATATATGGCGAGCAACCCGATGCAGCAATTTAGCGTCCATAAAATTGGGCCAGAAATTAAAATTGCAGGAATAGACTTGTCGTTTACCAACGCAAGTTTATTTATGGTAATAAGTGCATCAATTATTTTATTATTTTTATTTTTTGGATCTAAAGAGAAAAAAATTATACCCAATAAAATTCAACTTATAGCCGAGATGTTTTACGCTTTTGTAGCTAAAATGATAAGCGATACAGCAGGGTCAAAGGCTAAACCTTATTTTCCTTTCATCTTCAGCTTATTTATGTTTGTGCTTTTTTGTAACATGGTCGGAATGCTTCCTTACTCATTCACGGTTACTAGTCACATAATTGTTACATTAATCATGGCTTTATTTATTTTTATTGCAGTTACAATTATTGGATTTATTAAACATGGTTTTAAATATTTAAGCATATTTGTTCCTAGTGGAGTTCCTGTAGTTCTCCTGCCATTAATTACAATAATAGAGATTATTTCATATTTAAGTAGACCAGTAAGTTTATCTGTAAGATTATTTGCAAACATGATGGCAGGACACACTATGTTAAAAGTATTTGGTGGATTTGTCATAAGTTTGGGATTGCTAGGTGGTTGGTTGCCACTTGGTTTTTCAGTTGCATTAACTGGCTTAGAAATATTAGTAGCATTTCTTCAAGCGTATGTTTTTGCAATATTAACCTGCATCTATTTAAATGATGCATTAAATTTACATCATTAACAAATAAAGGAGGAAAAATGGAGTTAGAAGCGGCAAAAATGATTGGAGCAGGACTTGCTGCAATCGCGCTAGCTGGAGCAGGAGTAGGTATCGGAATTATTTTTGGTAACTACTTATCTGGTGCTATGAGAAATCCGTCTGCAGCACAGAAACAATTCCCTAACTTGCTTTTGGGATTTGCCTTGGCAGAAGCAACAGGATTGTTTGGATTAGTAGTAGCTTTAATTATTTTATTTGCATTTTAGTAAATTAGTATGAAGCGATTACTTGCTTTTACAATTGCTACATTAGCAATACGAAATAATCTATTCGCAGCTGAGGCTGGGATGCCTCAGCTAGATCCAAAGTATTGGGCGTCTCAAGCCTTCTGGCTAATTTTAGTTTTTACAATCTTATATATTTCAATATCAAAGTTTTACCTACCGAAAATTAAAAATAATTTAGAAGATCGTGAAAACAAGATTAAAAAAGATATAGATGACGCAAATAAATTTAAAGAGTTATCAGAAACAAGATTAAAAGAGTATGAAAGAATATTAGAAAATGCAAAAAGAGAGGTGATAAAAATTCATTTAGAATCTAAAAACACATTAGATAAAGATATTCAAAAAAAAAAAGAGACAATTGAAAAAGAGATTGAAAAAGAAATATCAAAAACTCAAAAGGAAATAATTGAGCTCAAAAAAAATTCAATTTCTGAGATCCAAAAAATTTCAGAAAATATAGCTGCAAGTATAATAGAAAATATTTCAGGTGATAAACTTAATGAAAGCAGCATAAAGGCAACAGTTGAAGATGTTTCGAAAAAAACTATAGGTAAATATTTATGATAATAGATGCAACTTTTTGGGTAATGGTTTCCTTTTTTGCTTTTTTGGGGCTTCTTATTTATTTTAAAGTTCCTCAAAAAATTAAAACACTACTAGACGAGAATATAGAAAATATTAAGAACCAAATTAATGAGGCGGACAAACTTAAAGAGGACGCTAAAAATATTCTGATAGAGCATGAAAAAAAAATTAGTAATTCAAAAAAAGAAGTGGCTATGATGATTAACAAAGCAAACGATGAAGCTGAAAAAAATGTTATCAAAACTAATCAAGATTTTCATAATTTAATGGAAAGTAGAAAGAAAAACTCTGAAGAAAGAATTAAACAACTTAAAAATCAAGCTATTAAGGACATCAAGAATACATCTGTGAGAATTGCTATAGAGTCGGTTGAAAAATTGTTAAAAAACTCGCTAGATAAAAGTAAATTAGATAAAATCTACACTTCTAGTATTGAAGAAACAAAATTAGCACTTAAGAAAAAATCTAGTTAGAATAGGCCATTACATATGGCAAAAAAAATAATTGTTATAGGATCTGGTTTTGGAGGTTTGGCCGCTTCACTTAGATTAAAAGCTAAAGGCTATAAAGTTACTTTAGTAGAAAAACACCCTGATCTTGGGGGTCGTGCTAGAGTTTTTAAAAAAGATCGGTTTGTTTACGACGGCGGTCCAACAGTAATTACTGCCCCGTATCTATTTGAAGAATTATTTTCGTTATTCAATAAAAATATTAATGACTACGTCGAAATAGTCCCCTTAGATTTATGGTATCGCTTCGTATTCAGCGACGGAGATACTTTTGATTATAATGGTGATGATAAATCTATGGAGGAACAAGTAAAAAAGTTTAACCCTACTGATTACGATGGATATAAAAATTTAGTAAATTTTACTGAAAAAATTTTTAATAAAGGTTTTACAGATTTATCAGACAAACCTTTTAATAATTTTGTCTTTATGATGAAACAAATTCCTTCTTTATTAAAGTTGAAAAGTTATAAGTCAGTCTATAGTTTAGTTTCAAAATACATCTCCAGTGAAAAATTAAGAAGAGTATTTAGTATGCACCCACTTTTAGTGGGTGGAAATCCATTCAGTACTACATCGATATATACATTAATTTTATTTTTAGAGAAAAAATGGGGCATTCACTACTCTATGGGAGGAACAGGGAATGTAGTGAAAGCTTTAGAAAAACTAATGATCGAAGAAAATATCAAAATTATCAAAGACGCTGAAGTTACAGAGATACTTACGGAAAATAAAAAGGTTAAAGGTGTTAAAATTAATAATTCAAAGATAATTAATAGTGACTATGTGATTTGTAATTCTGACCCTCCTAATGTTTATAATAACCTAATTAAATCAAAGGAAGATTATGATTTTTTATTTAAACAAAAAATGAAAAGAATGGATTATTCCATGGGATTGTTCGTTTATTATTTTGGTTCAAAAAAAAAATTCAATAATGTTGCACATCACACAATTTATTTTGGAGAAACCTATGAAAAACATCTTGATAAAATTTTTGAAAAAAAAATACTTTCTGACGACATAAGCTATTATTTACATCGACCATCAGCAACTGACCCTAATATGGCTCCAGAAGGTCAAGATGCTTTTTATGTTTTGGTTCCAGTGCCAAATAACTTGTCTAAAGTTAATTGGATAAAAGAAGGAGATAAATTTAAAGATTTAGTTTTAGATAAAATGGATAAAACTGTCCTTCCAGGTATTAAAGAAAGTGTGGTAAGCGATTTTTATTTAACGCCTGATTATTTTGAAATTGATCTAGCGACTCTTTATGGCTCTGGATTTTCAATTCAGCCAAAATTTTCTCAGTCAGCTTATTTTAGATTTCATAATCAATCTGAGATATATAAAAATTTATACTTTGTGGGTGCCGGTACACACCCTGGTGCTGGAATGCCTGGTGTTCTTTCATCGGCAAAAGTTTTAGATAAATTATTTTAATGAAAAATAATTTATTAAAAAAACATGCTAAATCTTTTTATTGGGCAAGTTTTTTTCTATCGAAAGATACTTTCAAAAAATGTTCATCTTTATATAATTTCTGTAGAACCTTAGATGATATAGCTGATAACAATACCAATCTACAATCCAAGAAAGAAATTTTTTTAAAATTCAAAAAAGATTTTGAAAATAAAAATCTTAACAATCAAATTATAAATGATATGTGGTCAATAATTGATAGTGAAAGTATTTCTAAACAAATAGTAATAGATTTATTTGATGGTGTAGAAACGGACTTAGAGGAAAAAGTGATAATTAATTCAAAAAAAGACTTACTTGTTTATTCTTATAGAGTTGCTGGAACAGTCGGATTAATGATGTCAAAAATACTAAAAGTTAAAAATAAAGAAGCTCTTAAAGGCGCTATTGACTTAGGTATCGCAATGCAGCTTACCAATATTGCTCGTGACGTTTGTGAAGACAAAGAACGTAATAGACAATATGTCAGTCACGATTTTTCGGCAATTCGAGAATTGATAAATGAGTCTCAAATATTTTATGAAAATTCATTTAACTCTATTCGTTATATACCGTTTAAATCAAGATTTTCGGTTATTGTTGCAAGGCGTGTTTACAGAAAAATAGGTGACTATATCCTTAAACAAAAAAATATAGATAATTACAATAAAGCTGGCAAAATCTATGTTCCAATGTTTGAAAAAGCAATTCAGACCTTTTTATCTGTATTTGACTTTGTTAAATTATTTTTCATTAAAAATTTAAATAAAGGTAACCAGTCAAATCATAATATATTAGAACGAGAGATTAATTTAAATGAGAGAATTTGATTATATAATTATTGGTGGTGGATGCGCTGGTTTATCTTTAGCCTATGAGCTTGAAATTAATGATAAGTTAAAAGATAAAACTTTAGCAATCATTGAAACTCGTGAAGAATATAAAAGAGACAAAACGTGGTCGTTCTGGAGAGTATTTGACCATAATTTTAACGATTGTGTAATTAAGAGTTGGAACAATTTTACTGTAAACTCTTCAGATAATTCACATGAATTAACAAATAAAAAATTTCCTTACCAAAGTATCGATAGTGGTAAATTCTATAAAAAAATAAACTCCAAGCTCTACGCAAATTCTAATATTAGTTTTTTTAAAAATCTGAGTGAAATCAACTCTGATAATTCAATAATTTTCAACAGTGTTCATAAAAAAGAATTAGATAAATCAAAATTATGGCAACACTTTCAAGGTATCGAGATAGAAACACCTAAAAATATTTTTGATGAAGATATAATAAATCTAATGGATTTTAATTGTGATCAAAGAAATGATGTTCACTTTTTTTACACTTTACCATTCAGTAAAAATAAAGCTTTGATTGAAACAACTTGGCTTTCAGCTTTAGAGGATCAAAGCTTAATGGATTATGATCTTCAATTAGAAAATTATATAAAAAATAACCTTGGTATAAAAAACTATAAAATAAATTTTACTGAAAAAGGAGCTATACCGCTTTTTTATCCCTCATTCAAAAAGGAAAATAAAATAATCAATATTGGATCTGTAGGGGGCATGACGCGATTAAGTACTGGATATACTTTTTTAAATATTCAAGAACATAGTAAGTATATAGTGAAAAATATTGAAAATATTGATGGTGCGAAAATATTCAACCTAGGAAAAAAATATCAATTTTTAGATAAAGTATTTTTAAGGGTATTGGAAAAACATCCAGAAAAGATGCCCAAAATTTTTTTTAATATGTTTAAAACTTCTTCAAATACGATTATCAAATTTTTATCAAATAAAAGTAATATTATTGAAGATATAAATATTATTAGCAAAATGCCAAAATTGATTTTTTTAAAAGCATTGTTTAATTAATGGAAAATATTAACTTTAAGCACTCAATTATATTTTTTAATTTTTGTATTTTGATAAGCGCTCTTTATCTCATGCTGAATTTTGAACCGGTTGTAACTTGCTTGTTTTTAATTTTAATTTTGGGAATTTCTCACGGTGCATTAGATAATATCAAAGGAAAAAAGCTTTTAAAATTATTTGGATACAAACAAAATGTATCCTTTTATCTTGCCTATGTATTAATTTCATTATTGATAATAATATTCTGGTTAATATTTCCTAATACAATTTTATTACTATTTTTGATTATAGCCGCCTATCATTTTGGAAAAGAAGACACCATATTTTCTTTTAAAAAAAAATTTTTCATCTCTGAGTGTTTATTCTTCTTAAAAGGATCAACGGTAATTATGGCTCCATTATTATTAAAGAGAGAAGAAACAAATGAAATATTTAGAATTCTTAATTTCAATGTTTTTGAAGCAGAATTTTTTAGTAATGAATTTTTAATTGGAATGTTATGCCTTAGTTTTTTATCATCTATGTACATTTCAAAAAAAGAAAATGCAAATCTTAAAAGTGTCATGATCATGGACTTCTTTTCTTTAATTATATTAAATCTTTTTTTGTCACCTATTTTAGCTTTCACTCTTTACTTTTGTTTTCTTCACTCAATTAGGCATTCGATTACTCTTATTTTTGAGTTGGATAGATCTTTCAAGCCAGGACTTAAAAAATTTATAACAAAAGCTATCCCTTTAACTTTTGTAACTGCAGTAATATTTTTATTTGCAATATATTTTTTAAATAATTTTTATAAGCTTGATGAGGCTATTTATAAGGTAATATTTATTGGTTTGGCGTCACTTACTTTTCCGCATATATTGTTAGAATATCTTTTAGAAAAAAATGAAAAAAGAACTTAAAATTTATTTAGCGTCACCAAGAGGATTTTGTGCTGGAGTTAAAAGAGCAATTGAAATAGTTGAAAAATCTATCAGCAAATTTGGAGCTCCGGTATATGTTCGTCATGAAATAGTACACAATAAGCAAGTTGTAGAAGAGTTAAAAGAAAAAGGTGCAATTTTCGTAGATGAATTATCTGACGTAGATGATGAAAGTAGACCTGTAATTTTCTCAGCTCATGGAGTTCCAAAGTCAGTCCCAGAGGAGGCTAAATTAAAAAATTTATCCTTTGTAGATGCAACTTGTCCATTAGTTTCAAAAGTTCACAGAGAGTCAGAACAATTAAATAAAAATGGTTTCGAAATATTATTAATTGGTCATAAAAATCACCCTGAAGTTATTGGCACAATGGGTCAGCTTCCAAATGGATCAATTAAACTAATTGAAACAATAAATGATGTTGAGCTTCTTAAAGAAAATGATTTTAAAAAACCTCTGGCATATATTACTCAAACAACTCTGTCTGTAGATGATACAGCTGAAATAATTAAAGCTCTTAAAAGTAAATTTCCAAAAATCAAAGGCCCTATTAAAGAGGATATATGTTATGCTACGACTAACAGACAGACCGCTGTTAAAAAGATAGCTTCTAAGTGTGATATGTTTTTTGTAGTGGGTAGTCGTAACTCGTCTAATTCGGTCAGATTAGTTGAGGTTGCAAAAAAAGCAGGTTGTAATAATTCTCATTTAATGCACTCTGAAAAAGAGATTCCTTTTAATGAAATAGATAATTCTGAAACTATCGGAATATCCTCTGGAGCGTCTGCACCAGAAAAGCTTGTTCAAACTTTGTTAGACAGTTTAAAAAAAGATAGAAATGTTTCTATTGAAGAAGTAGTAGTTGCAGAAGAAAAGGTTGTATTTAAATTGCCGAAAGAGCTCAATTAATGGCTGTCTACACAAAGTTAAATCAAAAAAAGATTGAGGAAATTTTATCTAATTATAATTTAGGTAAGTTAGACTCATTCAAAGGAATTGAAGAAGGTATTGAAAATACAAACTATTTTTTATCAATTGATAAGAAAAAATTTATACTAACTATTTATGAAAAAAGAGTAAGATCTACTGATCTTCCTTTTTTTTCAGATTTAATGTCATCATTAAATAAAGCTAGCTTTAAATGCCCCGCTCCTATTTCCAATAATAATAATGAAACTATTTCAAATTTTGAGGGAAAAAAACTAATGATTGTCTCGTTTCTTGAAGGAAGGGCAAAACAAAATCTTTCACCTGCCAACTGTAAAACAATCGGGTCTGAAGTAGCTAAAATGCACGAACTCACAAAGAGTCTGAAACTAAATCGACAAAATGATCTCTCGGTCAATTCATGGAGAAAGTTATTTAATTCAGTTAAAGATAAATGTGAAAATATACATAAAGATCTTCCAAGATTAATTGAGGAAAATCTTAGCGATGTTGAAAAAAATTGGCCAAAAAATTTACCGAAAGGAATAATTCATGCGGACTTATTTCATGATAATATTTTTTTTATTCAAGATAAATTTAGCGGTGTAATTGACTTCTATTTCTCATGTGAAGATTTTTTCGCTTTCGAAATAGCTATTTGTTTTAACGCTTTGTGTTTTGACGGTCTAAAAAGTAATTTAAGTTTTAACGTTACTAAAGCAAAGAATCTTATAGATGGATATACATCTGTAAGAAAATTGTCCCACGAAGAATTGAATAATATTAAAGTGTTATCCCAAGGTGCTGCTTTGAGATTCTTACTAACTCGAGTATTCGATGCATTAAATAAAGTAGAAGGAGCAATAGTTAAAATTAAAGATCCAATGGAGTATTTAAAAAGATTAGAATTTCACAAGAATGCAAAAAATCATGAGGATTATTTCTTTTAATGAAATTAAAAATTTATACTGATGGTGCTTGTTCTGGAAATCCTGGGAAAGGAGGTTGGGCAGCAATCATATTAGATGATTCTAATCAATCAAGTATTTCTGGAAGTGAAAGTAATACAACTAATAATAGGATGGAATTAATGGCTCCAATTATGGCATTAAAAAAAATAAGAAAGAAATCAGAGATTACAATTTTTACTGACTCGAAATATGTGAAAGATGGAATAACTGATTGGATTAAAAAGTGGAAAGTTAATAATTGGAAAAGTTCAAACAAGAAACCTGTTAAAAATAAAGATCTTTGGATAAAATTGGATAATGTTTGCCTAAAACATAAAGTTACTTGGAAATGGGTTAAGGCGCACGCTGGTAACAAATATAATAATCTTGTTGATGAATTGGCAGTTTCGAAAACTAAATAGATTTTAAAAAGCTTTCAGCTGAAGATAATTCACAAGTAGCTGTCTCTTTTTCTTCCTCTACTTTTTTAACTTCACCATTCTCCACCAACATAGTGTAGCGATTAGATCTAATTCCTAATCCTTTTTCGGATTTATCTACCTCGGCTCCAATAGCTTTTGTAAATTTAAGAAAGGGATCACCGGCCATGAATATTTTACTCCCAGCATTTTGATTTTCACCCCAGGCCTTCATTACATTAGGATCATTCACAGCAACACATACAATTTTAGAAATTCCCTTTTTAATAGCTAGTTCGTAATTTTTTATATACCCAGGAAGATGAAGAGCTGAGCAAGTTTTTGTAAAAGCTCCTGGCATACCTAAAATGATAGTCTTACCTTTACAAAGATCCAATATATCAATTTTTTTTACATCATTATTTTGATCAAGATAAAATAATTCCGAGTTCGGTAGTTTATCTCCTATATTTATTCTCATTGTATTTTGCCCAAAATATAATTTTTTACTTCTGAATTTGAATTCCCAATAATATCAAATGTTTCCTTTTTATCTATATTCAATTTTAGATGTTCAGGTGAGTCTAAATTTTTACCTATAGCTTTTTTTATTGTTTCGTTAAACTTGTAAGGATGAGCTGTACCAAGAACAACTATATCTCCTAAATTTTTAAAACTTTTTGCTGCGCCTACGCCAGTAGCAGTATGGGGATCAATTATAAATTTATGCTCTTTATATATCTCATAGATTATAGATACTGTCTCTTCATCTGTAACTTTTACTGCTTCAAAATCTTTTTTTATTCTATCTATTTCTTTTTTTTCTAAATTAAATAAACTTTTTGATGACAGATCATTCATTAATGATCCGACCTTAATATCGCTTTCATCTAATATATAATAAAGTAGCCTCTCAAAATTGCTAGCAACTTGGATATCCATGCTTGGTGTGATGGTTGCTTTCACTGTGTCAGGTTTATATTCACCTGTATTAATAACTCTTTGTAAAATATCATTTTTATTTGTAGCAACTATAAGTTTATTAATTGGTAAACCCATTTTTTTTGCCACATATCCAGCATAGATATCTCCAAAATTACCAGTTGGTACAGAAAAGCTAATATTATTTTTTTTCAATTTAAAGAAAGAATAAAAATAATAAACAATTTGACAAACAATTCTTGCCCAATTAATAGAATTTACGCCAGACATGTTTATTTTTGATCTAAAACTATCATCATTAAAGAGCTGTTTTACAATTTTTTGACAATCATCAAATGAACCCTCAATAGCAATATTATAAATATTAGTACCACCAATTGTTGTCATTATTTTTCTTTGAATATTAGAAATTTTATTATGCGGATGCAGAACAAAAAGATTTATATTTTTTCTATTACTTAATGCTGCAATAGCTGCTGAACCAGTATCTCCTGATGTAGCTACTACGACATTTACAGTTTTATTTTTAGCAATTTCTAAGTAGTCATACAAATTGCCAATTACCTGCATTGCAATATCTTTAAAAGCTAAAGTTGGCCCATGATAAAGCTCAAGAAGATCAATCTCTCCAATCTTTTTTAAATTTACTACTTCTTTATCTTTAAACCTACTATAAGATTTTTGTATCAGTGAGCTAAGTTCTTCCTTTTCAATTTCATCTGAACAGAAATTAAAGATAATTTCTGTTGCAAGTTCATTATAGTTTAGTTGACTTAAATTATTTAGCTCTTCTTGATTATACTTTTTAATTTCAGCAGGTAAAAACAACCCTCCGCCTGGTGCAAGTCCTCTTAAGAAAATATCTTTAAAGCTAAATTTTAAAGATTTATCCCTAGTGCTAAAATAATTCATTTTTTTCTTCTAAAATATAAATAATAAAAAATTATAGAAATTGATATTGCATACCATGTTATAGCATATTTGAGGTGATTGTTTGGCACATCAATTGTGATCTTTTTAGGAATTGGTGACTTAACTTGGTTATCTTCCAAAAAAATTACAAACTCGTTAAATTGTTCTCCTGTAGCCTCTTTCAGATCTTCTAAATTTATTGAATACCAAATATTATTTTTTATATCATTATCTGGTTTAAACATATTTGGTTTATATATTTCTCTCAGAAGACCGACAATTTTTTGCTCGGCTGATGTATTTAGATTTATCTTAGCGTTACCTTTAAGTTCTTTATTTATCCAACCTCTATTAACTAGGACATTTTCATTTTTATTTGTTCTAAATGGAGTTACTACATCGTATCCTGGCTTTCCTTTTTCATTCAAACTATAAAGGTAAATTTGTTTATCGAAATCAAATTTTCCTTTAGCGTTAATTCTTTGATAGTTTTTTTTAATAGAACTTGAGTATTCTATTGGTTGAGAGTCTAATCCAAAAGTTATTTCGCTAATTAATTCTAATTTCCACTGAAGTCTGTAAAGTTGCCAAGTACCTAGTGCACAAAATAATGTTATGAAGAAAATTACAAATAATTGAAATAAGAATGCTTTTTTCAATTTGAGATTAACTTCCCCAAATATATATTGCAGCAAAAAGGAACAACCAAACTACATCGACAAAGTGCCAATACCAGGCAGCTGCCTCAAAACCAAAATGGTGAGTTGGTGTTGAATGACCTCTCATTGATCTAAAGAGACACACTGCTAAGAAGATTGTTCCAACGATCACATGAAAGCCATGAAAGCCTGTAGCCATATAAAATGTGGAACCATAAATATTTCCATCTAAAGTGAAAGTGGCATGATGATATTCGTAGGCTTGAAAGCATGAAAATATAAATCCTAAAAATACAGTTGCAATCAATCCATTCACCAATCCTTTTCTGTCATTCTCTAACATTGCATGGTGAGCCCAAGTTACTGTTGTCCCAGATAATAATAAAATAAGAGTATTGATTAGTGGTATATCCCAAGGATCAAATGTCTTTATATCAGGTGGAGGCCAGGTTCCTCCTATAGACTCAGTTGGAAATAAACTTGCATTAAAATAAGCCCAAAACCATGCAACAAAAAACATAACTTCTGAGGCAATAAAAAGTGTCATTCCATATCGATGACCTATTTGTACTACAGGAGTATGATGACCTTGGTGTTCTGCTTCCTCAATCACATCTCTCCACCACATAAAGGCTCCATACACAACTAGAGCAAAACCTATTAATAAAAGCCAAAGAGCTTTGGAATGAAAATAATAAACTGCACCAACTGCTAAGACTAAAGTTGCAAAAGATACATAAATTGGCCAAGGACTTGGATCTACTAGATGAAAATCGTGTTTCTTTTTTTCAGCTGACATTAAATTTTTCCCTTTTCATAAAATTCTGATGCAAAGAACGTAAAAGATAGTGTTACATCAGAAATATTCTTAGTTTTATTATCATCAACCACTTTCGGATCCAAGAAAAATGTTAAAACAAATTCTTGTTTTTCATTAGGTTTTAATGTTTGTTTTTCAAAACAGAAGCAGCCAATCTTATTCAAATATTTGCCAAATGAAGAGGGAGAGACATTAAATGAAGCTGAACCTGATGAAGTTTGGTTACTTGGATTTTCCACATTAAATTTGACTGTGTGAACTTGGCCCGGTTTTAAATCTAAAGTATTTTTTTCAGGATAAAACCTCCAATCTGATGTACTGTGAACATTAGTATCAAACCTCATTTTATAATCTTGATTAACTATTATTTTTGGAATTTCTTTGTTTGAAGCATTTTGTGTTGTTCCTCCAAAGCCAGTAACCCTACAGAATAAATCGTACAAAGGTACAGCTGCGAAAGATAAAGCCAGCATCAGTAGAAATATCGAAACTAGGGCTATTGGTGTTAAATTTTTTTTATTAATGGTCATTAAATTTCTCTATTATAAATTCCAATATTGTAAAAGGTAAGTGCAAATAAAAAGATCATAAATAATACTAATAGCACTGCAGTTATTATGTTTTTCTTTTTTTTACTCATTAAAAAAGGCTCCTAGCATTATCAATAAGTAAAATTAGATAAACAAAAAATAGATAAAAGATTGAGTAGATAAATATTTTTCTTGCAATTTTATTTGAAGTTTTTGTAATCTTTGCTTTAAATAATTTTAGACATAAATAATTATAATATATTGTCATACCTAATGCTGAGAATAAGTACAGCAATCCTGCAAACCCAAAATAATATGGAGCTATTACAATTGGTAACATAGCAAACGAATAAACTAGTATATTTGTTTTTGTGGTTCTCGTTCCAGCTATAACTGGTAACATAGGTATTTTGGCTCTCTTATAGTCTCCTGATTTATACAAGCTTAATGCCCAGAAATGAGATGGTGTCCAAATAAAAATAATTAAGAAAAGTATTATTGGTTCGATTGTTATTGTTCCTGTAGCTATTGTCCATCCAATAACTGGGGGTAAGGCTCCAGCAGCACCACCAATGACAATATTTTGTGGAGTTTTTCTCTTAAGCCAGATCGTATAAATAAAAAAATAAAAACCAATAGTTGATGCTAATAATATTGCTGAAATAGTATTTGCCGAATAGTAAAGCATAGCAACAGAAATAATTGATAAAATAATTCCAAAATATAAAGCCTGATTTCTTTTTACTTTGCCTGTTGGTATCGGTCTTAAACAGGTTCTGCTCATTAGGGCATCAACATCGGACTCATACCACATATTTAAAGCTCCAGCCGCACCAGAGCCAATTGCTACTGCTAGTAATGATATTAAAGAAGTTTTAAGATCAACGCTATAAGGTGCAATCAATAAACCAACCATGCAAGTAAATAAAACAAGAGACATTACTCTTGGCTTCATTAGATTAAAAAATGAGTTAAGATCTAATGCCAAACCAAGTTTAGAGTTTCTCGTTTTTAAAAGTATCTGGCTCAATTTACTTTACTTTAGGCAGCTCTTCAAAAGTATGGAACGGCGGCGGCGAAGATACTGTCCATTCCAAAGTTGTTGCTCCTTCTCCCCATGGATTTTGTTCTGCTTTTTTCTTTTTAGCAAAAGCATATAAAAGATTAATTAAGAAAACTGCTAAACCTACGACAGTAATATATGATCCTATTGAAGAAATATAATTCCATCCTGCAAACGCATCTGGATAATCAGCATATCTTCTCGGCATCCCTGCTAGTCCTAAGAAATGCTGAGGAAAGAAAATTAAATTTACTCCAACAAGCGTTAACCAAAAGTGCAGTTTTCCTAAAAATTCTGAATACTCGTATCCGCTCATTTTACTAAACCAGTAATAAAAGCCAGCAAATATTGCGAATACCGCTCCCATTGAGAGTACATAATGGAAGTGTGCCACTACATAATATGTATCGTGCAAGGCAGTATCTACACCAGCGTTAGCTAAGACTACTCCAGTAACTCCTCCTAAAGTGAATAAGAATATAAACCCTATTGCCCATAACATTGGTGTTTTAAAACTTATAGATCCACCCCACATTGTTGCAATCCAAGAGAAAACTTTTATTCCTGTTGGTACTGCAATAATCATAGTGGCGGCTAAGAAATATGCTTTGGTATCTGTGTCTAAACCAACTGTATACATGTGGTGAGCCCATACAACGAACCCTACAACCCCAATCGCTACCATGGCATAAGCCATTCCTAGATAACCGAATACCGGCTTCTTAGAAAAAGTTGAAACAATATGACTTATCATTCCAAAACCTGGAAGAATTAAAATATAAACTTCTGGGTGGCCAAAAAACCAAAATAAGTGTTGGAATAGGACTGGATCTCCCCCTGTTTGAGCTTCAAAAAAAGCAGTACCAAAATTTCTATCTGTAAGAAGCATTGTAATTGCACCTGCTAAAACTGGTAATGATAATAAAAGTAAAAAGGCCGTTACTAAAATTGACCACGAGAACAATGGCATTTTATGTAAAGTCATACCCGGCGTTCTCATATTTAAAATTGTAGTTATAAAATTTATTGCTCCTAAGATAGAAGAGGCTCCTGCTACGTGTAAACTTAAAATTGCTAAATCCATTGCTGGTCCTGGTTGACCTGTCTTAGAAGATAACGGAGGATAAATTGTCCAACCTCCACCTACACCCTGTGCACCTGGAGGGCCATCCACAAAAATTGATGCAATTAATAAAATTAAAGCTACTGGCAATAACCAAAAAGAAATATTATTCATTCGTGGAAATGCCATATCTGGAGCTCCGATCATTATTGGGACAAACCAATTTCCAAATCCACCAATCATTGCTGGCATTACCATGAAGAAAATCATGATCAGTCCGTGTCCTGTAACTAATACATTATATAAATGATAATTTCCTCCAAGAATTCCATCACCTGGATGCGCTAATTCCATTCTCATTAGCACTGAAAAAGCTGTTCCAATAATTCCGGCGATAATCGCAAAAATTAAATACATTGTTCCGATGTCTTTATGATTTGTAGAATAAGCCCATCGCTTCCAACCAGTTGGGTTATGATGATGTTCGTGTGATGCAGTTGTTGCGGACATTATTTTATCTCCTTAATTTTTTTAGCTACTTTTATATTATTCTTAATTTCTTCCTTCGCAAATTCTACTTTGGCCTTTTCTAACCACTGATTATATTCTTCTTCGGTTACCACGTTAACAGTTATCGGCATAAAGGCATGTTTGATACCACATAGTTCTGAGCATTGCCCATAAAAAGTTCCAGTTCTATCAGCCTTGAACCATGTTTCATTAATTCTTCCTGGAACGGCATCTCGTTTAACACCAAATGATGGCAAAGCCCAAGCATGTAAAACATCATTAGCTGTAATCATAACTTTGACGACTTTATTTACCGGTACAAAAACTTCGTTATCTACAGCAAGTAATCTTGGTTGACCTTCTTTTAAATCTTTTTCTTCAATCATGTATGAGTCAAAAACTATATTTTCGTCTGGATATTCGTACCCCCAATACCACTGGTAACCTATAGCTTTAATAGTTACATCTGCTTTTGGAATTTCATCTTGAGAATATAAAACTTTAAATGATGGAACAGCTAAAACAATTAAAATTAAACAAGGAACCAAAGTCCAAATAACTTCGATCACTGTGTTGTGGCTTGTAGTAGAAGCCTCAGGATTTCTTGAAGCTCTGAATCTTATACAAGCGTAAGCGATTAAAAAAAGAACAAATACTGTTATTGCAGTGATAACAGGTAATAGCATGTAGTCATGGAACCAGACTATATCATCCATTGTTTTGGAAGCTGATTTCTGAAAACCTAACTGCCAATCCACTGGCTCATTAGCCGAAAGTGAAACCGGTGTTAACAAGAATAAAGTGTGTACAATTTTTTTAAACATGAGTTTTTATACAGCTTTTAGACAATTTCACAATTTCAATTAATGCGACAATTAATGAAAGTTATTGATAAAATTAACTAATGAAATGGCGCTTATTACAGCAGTATCTGATCTTAGAATGTTTCTAGATAACTTGAAGGGTTTTACCGATCCATTTCCAAGGATAGACTCACGCTCTGCTGGCGAAAAGTCACCCTCAGGACCAATTAAAATACATAAAGACTTACTGTCTTTAAGATCATCATTTTTTAAATTCTCTTTTGAGTTAACATCAGCGAATAAAAGCTTGGAAGTCTCATCAAAAGTTTTTAAAAAATCCTTTAATTTTTTTACATCTGTAATTTCGGGAGGAACAAGTTGATTAGATTGTTCAGTAGCTTCTATTACTATTCTATTAGCTCTTTCATGATTTAATTCTTTGACTTCTGTTCGCTCTGAGATTATTGGAATAATTTTACTTACTCCAAGTTCAGTTGCCTTTTGTAAAATAATTTCCATTGGATTTTTTTTTACTAAACAAATAGCTAGTTCAATTTTAGATAAATTATTTTCATTTTTAATTTTTTCTAAAAATTTTACTTCTACTCTATCTTTGTCTAAAAAAATTACTTCACTTCTCCATTCACCATTTTTATTAAAAAAATTTAAGTTAGATCCTCTTTTAAGTCTCATAACGTTAACTACATAATGAGTATGCTCTTTGCTTAATAAACTTGTTGTATTTTCCAGTATACTGTCTGGATGATATAATCTAATATTCATTATTGATATATATAAACAAATTTTAAAGATATAAAGGAGCAATAGTGAAAAAAGGTAAAAGAGCAGGAGAATCTCCGATTGGCATTGATGTTGTGGAAGGAAAATCTTATTTTTGGTGCACTTGCGGAATAAGTTCTAAACAACCTTTTTGCGACGGTTCACACAAAGGCACCGAATTTTCTCCTTTTAAATATTTAGCTGATCAATCTAAGAAAGTTTTTTTTTGTTCATGCAAACAAACAAATGATCAACCATTGTGTGATGGTTCTCACAACATTAAATAGATTATGAAAGCAAAAGCTATAGTGTTTGACGCATATGGTACATTGTTCGATGTAAATTCAGCTGCTGAAAAATGTAAAGATAAAATTGGTAGTAAATGGGAAGCATTCGCAAATCATTGGAGAACTACTCAACTGGAGTACACTTGGTTAAGAAGTTTAATGAATAGACACAAAAACTTCTGGGACGTGACAGAAGATAGTTTAGATAAATCCATAAGAGTATTTAGTATTGATAAAAATATGAAAAATGATTTGCTTAACCTTTACAAAATTCTTTCTCCGTATCCTGAAGTTAAAGAGGTCTTGGAGAATCTAAAAAAAAAAAGTTTTAAACTCGCTATACTTTCTAATGGGACACCTTCTCTTCTAAGTGAATTAATTAAGAATAGTGATTTAAATAATTTATTTGATGACCTTTTTTCTGTAGAAGAAGTAAAAGTTTATAAACCTGACTCAAGAGTTTATGAATTACCTGTAAAAAAATACAATGTTAAAGCTGATGAAGTTACTTTTTTAAGTGCTAACACATGGGATGTTTCAGGAGGAGGGAATTTTGGCTATAATTCTATTTGGGTTAATAGAAATAAATCTGAATTTGATATCCTTGATTATCAACCAAAAAATGAAATCAACAACTTAAAGCAGCTACTTGATATAGTTTAAACTTCCTTTATATATATTTGTATGTCTCAAATTAAAGTTAAAAAAATTATTAAGGCTTTAAACGCCTCTGATGGTGCAGGTGTTAAATTAAAAAGAAGTATAGGAACTCCAGAAGCAGATTATATTGATCCTTTTTTAATGCTTGATGAATTCGGGTCTGAAAACAAGGATGATTATATCGCTGGATTTCCACCTCATCCTCACAGAGGAATAGAAACAGTTACTTATATGCTAAATGGAGAATTTGAACACCAAGATAGTACTGGAGCAAAAGGAATTATGTCATCCGGGGATGTCCAATGGATGAAAACCGGAAGAGGAATTATACATTCTGAAATGCCAGCTATGAAAGAAGGAAGACTTTTAGGCTTTCAACTTTGGATTAACATGCCAGCTAAAATGAAAAAAAACAAACCAGAGTATCTTTATATAAAAGGGAATGAACTTGGGACTCATAAAGATAACGAAAAAACGGTAAAAGTGATTGCAGGTAAATATGAAAAAGCAGAGGGTCCTGAAAAAAATCATAATGTTGAGCCGATATATTTCCATGTGGTTTTAAATGAAGCGAAGGAGTTTAGTTGTGATGTTCCTGAAACTCATAATTCTTTTATATATCTGCTAAAAGGTGAGCTAAAAATAGGCAACGAGAATCATGGTAAAACTTTTGACTCGAACTTAATTTTACTTGAAAGAGGCTCTAAACTTTTTGTAAAAGCTCAAAAAAAATCTGAGTTCTTGTTTATTGCAGGTAAACCTATAGGGGAACCCATCGCAAGGGGAGGTCCTTTTGTAATGAATACTAAGGCTGAAATACTTGAAGCTATTAAAGATTATAACAACGGAACATTTGCTAAATATTAAAAGTTCAAGTACTTATTCTTTATTAAATGCCTAAATCGATAATAATTAAAAAAAATGGTGGTCCTGAAGTTTTAGAACTTCAAGATATTAAGATTGGTTCTCCTGGCCCTAATGAAATTAAAGTTACAAATTATGCGATTGGTTTAAATTATATTGATACATATCATAGATCAGGATTATATCCTCTCAAATTACCAAGCGGGATCGGTTTAGAAGCGGCAGGAAAAGTAGAAGAAGTGGGGACTGACGTTAAAGAATTTAATATAGGTGATAATATTGCGTATGCCTCTGTGCCATTAGGTGCTTATTCACAACAGAGAATTATTCCTTCAAAAATCGCAGTAAAAATCCCTGAAGGTATATCTCATAAACAAGCAGCAACCTTAATGACGAAAGGCTTAACAACAAATTACCTAATTTGTAAAACCTATAAACTTAAAGCAGGAGAAACTGTTCTTTTTCATGCTGCAGCTGGAGGAGTAGGTCAAATATTTGCTCAGTGGGCTAATAGTATTGGAGCAAAAGTTATAGGAACTGTTGGATCTGACGAAAAAATTAAAGTTGCTCAAGAAAATGGCTATGCTCATGTAATTAATTATACAAAAGATGATTTTTCTAAAAAGGTTATGGAGATTACAAATAATGAAGGTGTGCCAGCTGTATTTGATGGAGTTGGAAAAAATACTTTTCACGGCTCACTAGCCTGTCTTAAAACGAGGGGGATGATGGTTAGCTTTGGTAATGCATCAGGGCCTCTTGATCCTGTTAATGTTCCAAAAGATATTCAACCAAAAGGTCTTTATTTAACACGTCCATCAATTGGTCAATATTTCACAAACAGAAAAGAGCTTCAGGCTGGTGCTGATGCAGTATTTGAAAAAGTAAAATTCGGTAAAATTAAAATAAAAATATATAAAGAATATAGCTTAATAGATGCAAAGAAGGCACACGAAGACTTAGAGGCAAGGAAACTGACTGGCCCAGCTTTATTAATTCCTTAATGAGCAAAGAAAAAGTAATATCACCATGTATTAGTATTTGTAAAACCGATCCAGTTACAGGATACTGTTACGGATGTGCTAGAACAAATGCAGAAAAAAAACTTTGGAAAGATGAGAAGGTAACCTTTGAATGGAAAATAAAAAATCTAGACGAGTTAACCTCAAGAATGAAAGGTTGGCAATTAGATACTTTTAAAGAGTCTTATGATCATAAGATAAGACAAGGAATTTCATTGTATAAAAAAAGTCTTTTAGAAAAATAATTTAATAATCTTTTTTCATAGAGTCCATGTCACTCAAGTGGAATTTTAAAGCCTCATTAGAAAGTCTTATTTCTTGTAAAAATAAAAAAATAGAGAAAATCATACAAATACAACAAAAGGCAAAACTCAATCTCGCATAAAAAACTAAATCTAAATATAAAAGCAAAACTGTGAGCATATTAAATAAAAAACCAAAAGCTGAAAATCCCATCACAAATTTTAGATAGTTTGTTCTTTTATTAAGAACATGAAGTTGATTTTCCCACTCAGGAGGAACTTTTTTTTCAAAAGTATACTGATCGTGGATTTTTCGTATTAGTGCACTTAATGTATGAAATCTATTACTATACATGGTCATCATTAGTGGAATTGCGGGGAACATTAAAGCTGCAACTGTGTAATCTATATCCATCGAATCAAATTGATTATGAAGATAGTGTTTGATATTTACAAGTAATATTTCATGCAACATTTAAAAATATTCATAGATCTTACACGTCTAAACAAACCAATAGGGTTTATGCTTTTATTTTGGCCTTGCTCTTGGGGGTTGGCTTACGCCTACTTTAATAACACAAACTTAAATTTATTTTTGTATTATTTATTATTATTTTTTTTAGGTTCTGTACTAATGAGAAGTGCCGGATGTATTTTTAATGATATTGTCGATAAAGATTTTGATAAAAAAGTAAAAAGAACAAAAACCCGACCTATTGCTGCAGGGAAAATTACAGTTTATCATTCACTTGTCTATGTTTTAATTCTTTGCTTAATAGCTTTTTTAATCTTACTTCAATTTAATTTGTTTACAATTTTTTTAGGTATGAGTTCGATGTTACTTGCGTTTTCTTATCCTTTTATGAAAAGAATAACTTACTGGCCTCAACTATTTTTAGGTATTACGTTTAATTGGGGAATTATAATGGCGTGGACAGCAGTCAATAATGATTTAACAAGTGAAATAATAATCCTTTACATATCAGCCATATTTTGGACATTGGGTTATGACACCATTTATGGAGCTCAAGATATGTCAGATGATGAAATAATTGGATTAAAATCCACCTCAATTAAATTTAAAAATAATATAAATATGTTCGTTTCTTTTGCGTATTTAGTTTTTATTGTTTTGAATATTTTATTGTTTAGAGAATTTTATGGACAAAATATTTTCACTTTCTTTCAATTATTATTCATTTTAAGTCTAGTTTACCAATTAATTCAGCTTAAAAATGGAAAATCTAAAAACTATCTGAAATTATTTAAATTGAATAACTATACTGGGTTAATATTATTTTTAAGTATTTGTGCATTAAATTTATAAAATGAAATTAGAAGAATTAAAAATTATATTAAAAAGATTATATAAGGAATACGTCAAAAAGCATCTTAAAAGAATTCTTATAGCTTTAGTACTTTCACTAGTTGTCGCAGCAAGTACATCTGGTATTGCTTGGTTATTAGATCCTGCAGTAAAAAAAATATTTATTGAGCAAGATAAAGTATTTGCCTGGTCAATACCTATTTTAATTGTGATTGCTTTTTCTAGCAAAGGGCTATCACTGTATCTTGCGAGAGTGAATATTATTACAGTTGGAGAAGAGGTGGCAGGAGCTCTTCAAAAAAAAATTGCAAATAATATTTTAACTTCAGATATTCAAACTTTGGATAATAGACACTCTGGTAAATATATTTCTAATATTATGTTTGACAGTCATCATGTCCAAAATCTTGTAAGCACAGGTATATTGAATTTAATGAAAGACACTTTTACAGTTATAGCTCTTGTCTCAGTAATGTTTTATCAAAATTGGAAGTTAGCCTTATTTGCTCTTTTAATGATGCCATTAGCTGGAGGTCTTGCAAAATCTTTAGGAAAAAGAATTGGGAAAGCAACCTCGAAAGCAGGTGAGTCGTCCGGAAATTTAACTTCATTTTTAACTGAGATATTAAAAGGTTCAAAAATGATAAGAATTTATCAAAAGGAGGAAGAGGAAAATAAAAATGCTAATAAATTTATTGATGACTTGGTAGAAAAAAATATAAAAATTGGAAGTATAATTATAAGGGCAACTCCTATTATGGAGGCGTTAACTGGCTTCATGATAGCTGGTTTTATAGTTTTTTCTGGTAAATTAATTTCGTCTGGAGAAATAGGAATTAATAATTTTTTTTCTTTTTTAGCAGCTATGATGCTTGCGTATCAACCAATAAGATCACTAGCAACAATAAATATGGCTGCATACCAGGGAGCTGCGGCTTTTAAAAGAATTAGTGTTATAATTGATAAAGAAGTTCAAATTAAAGAAGTAGTTAATGCACCAAAATTGATTTTAAGAAACTCTGATATCAAGTTTAATAATGTTGAATTTAAGTACGAGTTAACTGATGAAAAAGCAATTAAAAATGTTACTTTTGAAATTAAAGGTAATACAATGACTGCATTTGTAGGTCATAGTGGAGCTGGTAAAAGTACAATAATAAATCTACTTCCTAGATTTTATGATCCTCAAAACGGCTCTATTGAAATAGACGATCAGAATATTAAAGATGTTTCTCTTGGCTCATTAAGAAAAAATTTATCTTTAGTAAGTCAGGATGTTATTTTATTTGATGACACGGTAAAGAATAACATTGCTTACGCGAAACCTGATGCCTCTGACAAAGAAATCATAAGAGCCTGTGAATTTGCGGCTGCTGATGAATTTATCAAGAAATTACCCAATAATTATGACACAATGATTGGGGAAAACGGAGTAAGACTTTCAGGTGGGCAGAAACAAAGAATATCAATAGCTAGAGCTATTCTTAAAGAGTCACCAATAATACTGTTGGATGAAGCAACTTCATCTTTGGATGCAGACTCAGAGGAAATAGTGCAAAATGCAATTAATAATTTAACAAAAAATAAAACAACTTTAGTAATCGCTCACAGACTTTCTACCATTCATAACGCGAATAAGATTTTTGTTTTAAAAGAGGGAAAAATAATTAATTCTGGTAATCATGAATCGTTAATTAAAAATTGTGAAGAATATAAATCTCTTTACCAGAAACAATTAAAATAAATGATTATAGTTTACAAAATAATTACTACTATTTTGTATCCATTTTTATTCCTGTTTTTATTCTTAAGAAAACTTAAAAAAAAAGAAGACCCTAAAAGATTTAAAGAAAAAATTTTAGTCTCACATTTTAATATAAAAAATAAAGGTAAATCAAAACTGATCTGGTTTCATGCTGCAAGCATAGGTGAGTACAAAAGTATTATTCCAATTATTCGTCAATTAAACATTAAAAATAATAATTTAAAATTTTTAATAACTACAACAACTTTAAGTTCAGGAAATCTTGCTGCTAAAGAAATAGAAAATTTTAGTAATGTAGAACATCGATACTTCCCATTTGATGTGCCTTTTTTAATAAAAAAATTTTTGCATTTATGGAAACCCGATAATATTTTCTTAGTAGACTCAGAAATCTGGCCAAATTTAATTTTGAATGCAAAAAAATTAAACATTCCTTTAGCTCTTATTAATGCAAGATTAACTCCAAAATCTTTTGATAAATGGATGATTTTTCCTAATGAGGCAAAAAAAATTTTTAGAAATTTTGATTTATTTATTTGTTCAAACTTAAGAACAAAGAATTACTTGGAAAAATTACAATTAAATAATATTTTTTTTAAGGGAAATATTAAATTGATTAATCAAATTGACAAAGAGGAAATCGCAGACATCAATGAAAGTTTTTGTAAAAATAATAAATTTTGGTTCGCTGCTAGTATACATCAAGAAGAGGATGTTTTTTGTCTAAAAACTCACCTTGAAATAAAGAAAAAATTAACAAATATTGTTACTATAATTGCCCCAAGACATATAGACAGATCAGAAAATATCTACAGTTTAGCTAAAAAATTAAACCTTGACGCTCAAATACTGAATAAAAATGAAACTATATCTAAAGATGTGGAGGTGGTTATAATAAATTATTTTGGAGCTTTGCAAAATTATTTTAAGCACTCAAAGAGTGTATTTATTGGAAAATCAATTTTAGAAAAATTTAAAAATAACGGAGGTCAGAATCCTATTGAGGCAGCAAAACTGAATTGTAAAATTTATCACGGGCCATATGTCTTTAACTTCGATGACATTTATGAGATATTTGCAAAAAATAATATTTCGCAAAAAATTGAAGACCATCATAAGCTAGCTGAAAATCTAACTCAAGATTTAACAAAAAGTATCGAAAAAAATATAGAAATATCAGATTCAATTAAAAATTTAGAGCAAACAACTTTAAATGATACAATGACACTAGTTAACGAATTCATATTTCATGGAAATAAATAAACCTAAATTTTGGGATAATAAAATTGGCTTTCTTTCCTTGGTATTACTTCCTTTTACTTTTTTTTATATTTTTTTAATTTATTTAAAAAAAAAGTTTACAATGACACTAGCTTTTAACATTCCAATAATCTGTATAGGTAATATTTATATTGGTGGAACTGGAAAAACTCCAACTTCTATTCTTTTGACTAAAAAACTTTTAGAAAAAGGAAGAAAACCAATTATAATTAGAAAATTTTACAAAGGCCACTCAGATGAATATAATTTAATAAAAAATCATTCACTAAACTTAATAACTAATAAAAATAGGATTGAGGCATTAAAGGAAGCTGAAAAATCTAATTTTGATATTGTTATTTTGGATGACGGACTTCAAGATTATAAAATAAAAAAAAACTTAAATATAGTTTGCTTCAATCAAAATCAATTGATTGGTAACGGTTTAGTTTTGCCTTCAGGGCCGTTAAGAGAAAATTTATCAGCTTTAAAAGATGTCGATATTATAATCATTAATGGAAAAAAGGACCAAATTTTTGAAAATAAAATTTTAAAAATTAATAATAAGTTAGATATTTTTTATTCTTACTATAAACCTCTTAATTTAGAACAATTCAAAAGTAGTAAGCTACTTGCGGTTGCTGGTATTGGAAATCCACAAAATTTCTTTCAATTAATAGAAGATAATAATTTAAAGATTGATAAAAAAATCATTTTTCCAGATCATTATAAATTTGCAAAAAAAGAGATAAATGAAATTGTTGAAGAAGCCAAAATTAAAGATTATCAAATTATAATGACCGAAAAAGATTACTTTAAAGTAAAAGATTTTAATTTACAAAATATAAATTATTTAAAAGTATCTTTAGAAATTGATGGATTAGATAAGTTAATAAGTAGAATTAATCAAATATGATCAAGCACATAATTTACTTCTTACAATCAATTTTGGTATATATTTGTTTTATTATAGCACGTATTTTAGGCTTAAATTTAAGCAGAAAAATATTTGCATTTTTATTTCTTTCACTCGGTTCTTTTTTTAAATCAAAAAAAATAATATTAAAAAATCTTACTTTTTTTTCAAAAGTAGCAACCAATCCTGATAAAGAAAAAATTATAAAAAGTATGTGGAAAAATTATGGGATGACTTTTATAGAATATGTTTTTTTAGACTATTTTAAAAAAAAAAATAATATCATTACAATTAAGGATAATGCAGATTTGCAAAAAATACATATAGATAAAAAACCAGTTATCTTCATTTCTGGTCATTTTGCAAATTTTGAATTAATGTCAATGGAAATTACAAAAAAGAATATTCCATTAGCTACAATCTATAGACCTTTAAATAATATTTTTTTAAATCCTTTTATGGAATATTTGAGAAAAAAATATATATGTAAAAATCAAATTAAAAAAGGAATTAAAGGCGTCAAGAAAACTATTGAGTATATTAATAACAATAACTCTATAGCTCTAATGATTGATCAGAGAGTTAGTGAAGGAGAAAGAATTAACTTTTTTAAAGAACCTGCACTTACGACTACTTTACCAGCACAACTATCGAGTAAATTTGAAATGGATATTATTCCTGTATTTATTGAGAGAAATACGAATAATAGTTTCAATATTGAGTTCCAAAAAAGAATTAATCCTACATCTTTTAAAAATAAGTTAGAACTCTCAGAAGAGTTGAATAAAGTGATCGAAAAAATGATAGTAAAGAACCCATATCAATGGATTTGGACGCATAATAGGTGGAAATAGGATATTATTTTTTCAAATTTTTTAATCTTTTACTTACTTCAATAGGTGAAAAATAAGCTTCTTGTAAATCTACATTCCAATAATTTAAATTTTGTAATTTAATTTCTTTTCCCGATACAGCGCATAAAACATGATCTCCTTCTTCTACTATCTCAAAAAAATTGTGTTTAAAAATAAGTTTAGCTTTTTTTTTATTCATCTTTAAATTATACATTATATATTCTGACATGAATATTGGTTTAATTGGTAGTGGTGGTAGAGAGCATGCTTTGTGCAAGAAGATATCTCTTTCAAGACTAGTTGATAATATCATTTGTTTTCCAGGTAATGCAGGTACATCTAAAATTGCTACTAATGTAGACGTGAATATTTTAAATTTTAAAAAAATCTTAAAACTTATAAAATTTTATAAAATTGACTTAGTTGTAGTAGGGCCTGAAGAACCCTTAGTAAAAGGAATAGTCAATTTTTTAAAGAAAAATAAAGTAAAGGTTTTTGGTCCTAATAAATATGCCGCAAAACTTGAAGGTTCAAAAGCTTTTATGAAAATGATTTGTGCTCAAAATAATATTCCAACTGCTAAATTTAAAATTTGCAATAAGAAAAAGCAGATTAATGATTTTTTAAAAAATTGTAAACTTCCTGTTGTTGTAAAAGCTGATGGCTTAGCGGCTGGTAAAGGCGTTACGATTTGTGATACAAAAAAAAAGGTAATTAAACATTCTAACGAAATACTTATGGGAAAGTTCGCGTCCTCAAAAAAATTAATTTTGGAAGAATTTTTAGAGGGTGAAGAAGCAAGTTATTTTGTAATTGTTGACAATAATAATTTTAAGTTTTTTGGAACTGCTCAAGATCATAAACGTGTTTATGAAAAAGACAAAGGTCCAAACACAGGTGGTATGGGTGCATACTCTCCTGCTCCGATTGTAACAAAATCTTTAGAGAAAAAGATAATATCTAAAATTATTAAACCAACTTTAAATGCTCTTAAAAAGAAAAAAAACCCCTATACTGGTTTTTTATATGTTGGTTTAATGATTAAAAAGAATGAACCATACTTAATAGAGTATAACATAAGAATGGGTGATCCTGAATGCCAGGTGATATTGCCACGATTAAAAACTGATATAATAAAAATTTTTGAAAAAGCTATCTTTAATAAATTACAAAGTATTAAAATTAAATGGATTAAAAAAAAAAGCATGACTATTGTTTTATGTTCAAGGGGTTACCCTGGTAAATATAAGAAAAACTCACAAATTAAAAATTTAAATAAAGTTAAATTATCTAAAGGTGATTATATATATCATGCGGGAACAAAATATATTGATGATAAAATTGTGTCATCTGGTGGTAGAGTTTTAAATATAACTTCTATTGGAAATAATTTTTTAAAGATAAGAAAAAAAATAATTTCAAATATTAAAAGATTGGGTTGGAAAAATGGATTTCATCGCAGTGATATAGGTTGGAGGGTAATTAATAAAAATGAGAATTATAAGCGGCACTTTAAAAGGTAAATCTATAAATTTTTTAAAAAATAAGAATACTCGTCCCCTTAAAGACTCGGTTAAAGAGAGTATTTTTAATATCTTAAATCACTCCAATCTAATTAAAACAGATATTCAAAATGCAAATATTTTAGATTTATATTCTGGTGTAGGATCTTTTGGAATAGAATCGCTTTCAAGAAATGCAAAAAGAGTTACCTTTATTGAGAAAGACATTAATGCTTCCAATATCTTAAAAGAAAACCTAAAAAAATTATCTATCTTTCAAAAATCAAAAATTTTTACTGATAAAATTGAAAATGTTTTAAGCAGATTGGAAGAAAAATTTAATATTTTTTTTTTAGATCCTCCATTTGCTGACGAAAATTATTTTCTTAATCTGGAGTTGATTAAAAATAGAAAAATTTTTGAAGAAAATCATATTGTAATAATTCATAGAGAAAAAAGATCAAAAGAAAATTTTGGAAATATACTTCATATTGTAGAAACCAAGCAGTATGCTAGATCAAAAATATTTTTCGGAAAATTTATTTAAGAAATTTTTTAGTATAAAGCTTAACCTTTTCGACAGCAGGTTGATCATATGGATTGATATTCAGCATTTTGCCAACAATTATAGTCTCAATTATAAAGTATGAAAATAATTGTCCTAGTGTTTCTTCGTTGGACTTTTTAATTTTAAACTCTCTAATTGGAGTTTTATTTTGTAATAACGACTTTATTAAAGCATTTTTTTGAGCAATTTTTATAGTGCTTATACTTTTCTTTTTAATAAAATTTAATCCTTCAAACTTTTTACCAAAATTTATTTTTTGTTTAAATTTTTTTTCGAAACTGAAAATATAAAATAATTTATCTTTAGGTCCATCTAAATAAAGTTGTAACAAACTATGATGATCTTTTGGAGCATTTGATATTACTGGTAATAAACCCTTGCCTTGTTTTCCAAGACTTTCGGCTATCAATTGCTGGCACCAGTATAACAATTTTTTTAAGTTGGGAGCGTAATTTAATAAAATTAAGCTATTAAATTTTTTTGATTTCAAGATTTTAACAAGGTTAGTTGTGCTTTTTTTTAAATAAATTTTATTTTTTTTATTTAAACTGTCCGAAATTTTTGATCTTAATCTATTTATGTTTATTCCCATTAAATATGCAGGAATAATTCCAACTTCTGATAGAACTGAGTACCTTCCTCCAATATTTGGGTTATGTTCTATGTAAAACAAGTTAAGTTTTTTTGATAAAGAAAATAATACATTATTTTTTCTTTCTGAAATCAAAATGATATTTTTAGAGTTTTTCTTAATTATATTTAATGCAAAAGTATTAGATAATGTTTCTATGGTATTTCCTGACTTAGATATAATTATAAAAAGAATTTTTGGTAAATATTCTTTTTTTTTTAGCGAAGACAATTTATTTTCATCTAAATCATCAAAAAAATAAACTTTTTTTTTTATTGTAAATCTAAAAAAATCATAAATTGCATTCGCCCCTAATATAGATCCACCCATACCAATGATAACGATGGTCTTAAATTTTTTATATTTACTTAGATCCTTTAATCTAAAATTTAATTTAAATTTATCATCTAGAACATTTAAAGTTTTGTTTTTATTCTTAATTTCTCTTTTTAAGTTAGTATATATTTTATCAAATTTTTTATTTAGCTTATGAAATGAACTTATCTTTTTATTGAAATAAAGATTATTTTTTAAAGTTAGATTATTATTATTCACTTACGGATTTTATTTAATATCGAGTCTTCTACAGAAGATGAATTGCTATTAGATACATTTTTTTGTTCATTAGCTTTAAGTATTTTTTTAATTCTTTCTTCCTCACTTGTTTGTATTTTTTCTTTTGTTCCAGGTTCAGGTATTTTATCGAAATCCGGTGGAAAAACAAGCGGGTCCCTTTTCTCAACGAGAAATTCATCAGTTGTCTTAATTTTTTCGTTTCTTAAAACTTTGCCTGCATCATCCAAACTCGCACAGGAAATAAAAAGAAAAAAAGTTATAAGTAAAATGTTCGAATTTTTCATATTTAATTTTTAACAAAAAAACTTCTTAGAATAAAAATTAATATTCCTATAGTTATAAATATATCTGCTACATTAAAAGTAAACCAGTGAAAGTTTTTATAATGAATGTCAATAAAATCTGGCACAGCATTATAAACCAACCTATCATAAAAATTTCCTAATGCGCCTCCAATTATAACAGAGTAAATTAATTTATCTATTATTTCTGATAAAACTAAAAAATAAAATAATGACAATATTACTAATCCAATTAAAAGTGTAATTAAGTTATATATTAGGAATGAGTCTGTGCTTAAAAATCCGAAACCAATGCCGATATTCCAAATTAAATCTAAATTGATATAATCGTTTAAATAATATGAATTCTCACTAAAATTGTCTAAAATAAGTAACTTTGTATATCTATCTAAAAAAAAAATTATTAAAATAACTATCAAACAATAAAGATTATTTTTTGTAACGATTTTGTTTTTAATTTCTTTAAGATCAATCAAAATATTGTCTTTCTATTTTACTGGACAACTTTCTCTTTGGCATTTTTTTTCTAAAATTTTCCAACATCTTTCGCATTTTTTCCCTTGAGCTTTTTTCACTTCAATCTTGATTTCATCATTATTTGATAATTTTTTCTCTGCTTTTGAAACTATAAAATAATCAGCTAAATCCAACTTATCGAGAAGTTCAAATTTCTCCTTCTTCAACGTAAGTTTAATTTCTGCCTCTAAACTTGACCCAATTTCTTTGTTAGCTCTTTTCTCTTCAATTGCAATATTTGCTTCTTGTTTAATTTTAAATAGATCTGTCCATTTTTCATTTAGCTTATCATTTTCCCAATGTGATGGAATTTTTACAAATTGATTTTCATGTATACTTTCATCATTACTTTTGTTTAGTAAGCTATAAATTTCCTCTGTAGTAAAAACTAAAATTGGAGCAAACCACTTTAATAAGCTTTCTAAAATTATGTTTAAAACAATTACACAATTTTTTCTTTTTTTTGAGTTTATACTATCGCAGTAAAGAACATCTTTTCTAATATCAAAATAAAAAGAAGAAAGATCAAGCGTGCAAAAGTTTAATAATTCCTTATAAAGTTTATGAAAATTATAATTTTCTAAATTTTTATCAACAGATTTATCTATTAAAAATAATTTATGCAAAATAAATTGCTCTAATTCCTCGAATTCATTTAGTTTAATTTTTTCAAAGTTTTGTTTTTCAAAATTATCTTTTAAATTACCAAGCATAAATCTAAAGGTATTTCTGATTTTTCTGTAAGATTCAGCATGTTGAGTTAAAATACTTTTATCTATTCTCAAATCTTCGGCATAATCTGAAGCTGCAACCCAAGCTCTAAGAATATCTGCACCATAATTTTTTAAAATATCCTCAGGTAAAATTACATTGCCCATGGATTTTGACATTTTCATTCCTTTTCCATCAACAACAAATCCATGTGATAAAATACTTTCGAAGGGAGCTTTTCCTCTTGTTCCGCAAGACTCTAGCAAAGAAGAGTGAAACCAACCTCTGTGTTGATCAGATCCTTCTAGATACATGTCTGCAGGCCATTTTAAATCTTTTCTTTTTTCTAGAACAAAACTATGTGTAGATCCACTATCAAACCATACCTCTACAATATCACTTAGTTTTTCATAATCCTCCGGATTATAATCTTTTCCTAGAAAAGTTTTAGGGTCGTCTGTAAACCAACAATCAGATCCTTGTTTTTCATATATATCAGCAATTCTGTCGATTACTTTTTGATCTTTCAGAGGTTCTTTAGTTTTTTTATTAATGAAAATTGGTAATGGTACTCCCCAAACTCTTTGTCTCGACACACACCAGTCTGGCCTACCTTCAACCATTGATAATAAACGTTCTTTTCCTTTGTTTGGATAAAAAACAGTTTCATTTATTGCTTTAATTGCTTTATCTCTAAGTTTATTTTTTTGCATAGATATAAACCATTGAGGTGTTGCTCTATAAATCAAAGGTGCTTTAGATCTCCATGAGTGGGGATAGCTATGATTTAATTTATCGTGCTTAAGGAGTTTATTTTGCTCTTTCAGTTTTTCTATAACTAATGGATCTGCTTTAAATATGTGTGTATTAGTAAAATAAGGTATCTCTTTTGTATAAAGGCCTGAGTTATCGACAGTATAACGAGAAGATATGTTATTTTTTAAACATAAATTAAAATCATCAGGACCGTGGCTTGGTGCACAATGTACGATCCCAGTACCTTGTTCTAAATTAACGAATTGCGCATCTAACATTGGCACGTCATAATTAAAATTCATTTTAACAAAAGGATGGCTACAAACAGTTCCCTCAAATTCTGATCCTTTAAAAGTCTTAATTTCTTTAAAATTTTTTATTTCACACTCCTCAGTTATTGATTTAATTAAATTTTTTGCTACTACGATTTTTTTTTCTTTAAAATGTTCAAGATCATTTATTTCCAAAATTGAATATTCTATATTACTATTGAAGGCTAATGCTCGATTAGCTGGTATAGTCCAAGGAGTTGTTGTCCAAATTATAACATTTGTATTTTTTAAAAAATCTTTTTTAGTTTTGACCACCTTAAAAGCTACGTAAATAGTATTAGATGTGTGGTCCAAATACTCAACCTCTGCGTCGGCTAAGGCAGTTTTTTCAACTGTTGACCACAGCACAGGTTTGAAACCCTGATACAAACTGCCGTCTAAAAGAAATTTTCCCAGTTCTCTCACAATTTGAGCTTCAGCTTCATAACTCATTGTAGAATAGTAGTTGTCGAAATCACCTATTACGCCTAATCGTTTGAACTCCTTAATGTGAACTTCAATCCAGCTCTTTGCAAACTCTCTACATTCTTGTCTAAAGTCCTTTATTGGAACTTCATCTTTATTTTTTTTCTTTTTTTTATATTGTTCCTCTATTTTCCACTCAATTGGTAATCCATGACAGTCCCAACCTGGAACGTAAACTGAGTCTTTGCCGTTCATTTGATGGAAACGAGTAATAATATCTTTTAATATTTTGTTTAAAGCTGTTCCCATATGTATGTGCCCATTGGCATAAGGAGGGCCATCATGTAGTATAAATTTTTCTCTACCTTTTGAATCTTTTCTCAGCTTGTCAAAAATTTTGCTTTTTTCCCATCTCTTTAAAATTTCAGGTTCTTTGATTGGTAAGCTAGCTTTCATCGAGAAAGCTGTTTTTGGAAGTTGAAGAGTGTCTTTAGACATTATTTTTTTGCTTGCTGTATATCAAGTTTTATTTGTTTTTTTAAAAATTTAAAGTCTTTAAATTTTTTCTCTGGTCTTATAAATTTTTTAAAATAAACAGTTATTACTTTATTATATAAATTTCTATTAATTCCAAAGATATTTGTCTCTAATAATAAATTTTGTCCATTAAATGTTGGTCTATAACCAACATTTGATATGCCATTTTTGATAAAATATTTTGATTTAACTCTCACTGAGTAAACTCCTAAACGAGGAATTACATAACTATGAAGTTTAAGGTTACATGTAGGAAAGCCGATCTTTCTTCCTCTTTTTCTTCCTGTGATAACTTTTCCTTCAATACTCCAATTTCGATTTAAAAATTTGTTTACTTCATTTATTTTTCCTTTTCTTATTTTTTTCCTAACAATCGTAGATGAAATAATTCTATTATTTTTTTTAAATGGTTTTGTAATTATATTTTTATAACCGTATAGTTTCTCAAATTTTTTTAGTGTTTGAATGTTACCTCGTCTTTTAAAACCAAACCTAAAGTTTTTACTCACATATAAATATTTGCACTTTGTTTTTTTATAAATTATTTTTTCAATAAACTTTTCAGCAGATAAAGATGAAAATTCTTTATTAAATTTGATTATAATTAAGAAATCGAGCTTAAAAATCTTAAGCATTAATTTTTTTTGCTCGAGAGAATTAATTCTGTGATTCTTTATTTTTTTATCAAAAAACATTACTGGAACTGGCTCAAAAGTTATAACGCCAAAAGGCAATCTTTTCCTTTTTGCTTTTTGTTTTGCTTCGTTGAGAACTTTTTGATGTCCCAAATGTAAACCATCAAAATTACCAATTGCAATAACACTATTTAAGTGATTACGATTTAATTTAACATTATTATAAATTTTCATACTACCATTTTAATTCATTCTGAAAAAAATTTGCTTTCACATTATATTTTTTTAAAAGAGTATCTAATTCAGAAACATTTTTATATTCATCTCTATGAACTCCATCTGTAATAAACAAACAATCTATACTCAAATTATTTGCTCCTCTAATATCAGTTCTTAAATTATCTCCTATAGCTAAAACTTTTTCATTTGAATTAAAGCACATTTTATATATTTCATTGTATGGTTTCCCAAAATAAATTACTTCGCCGCCAAGTTTTTCAAATTCTTTTGCGATAGAACCTGCACATAATTCTTCTACATTTCCTCTGTGAACGGTTAAATCTGGATTTGTGCAGACTAATTTTTTGGTGATATGTTTTTTTAAAAATACTTTATAAAATTCTAAGTCATCTTCATGTTCATCGAATAAACCGGTACATAAAATAAAATCACATTTTTCAAGTTCAGTTTTGTTTTCTTTTACTTTTTCGAAAACATCTGTATCTCTGGGTGGACCTAAGTGGAAAAATGTCTTTCCAAATTGTTTATTATTAATTGCGTGCATTGCTGCTTCTCCAGATGTTATTACATTGGTGAGGAATTTCTTATCCATTTTCATTTTTAATAAAAAATTTACAACTTGAAAACTTGGTCTTGGAGCATTTGATAAAAAGACTATTTTTTTAGCGTTATTTTTTAATTGATTTATTGCATCTATTGCTTTTGAATTGAGAACAACTCCATTATGCATTACTCCCCATAAATCTATTACAAAGGTGTCATAGTTCTCAAATATCTCTGATAGGTGTTTTAATTCTCTCAAAATATTAATTCTCTCCTTAATCTACACAAAATATAGTATTTATTGGTTTTTTTAATGATTTTTACTCTTGAAATATAGTTAAAACATACCATATCAGCACTACATTAGAATTTATAGGAGAAAATATATATGAAATTTAGACCCCTGCACGATCGCGTGCTTATTAAAGTGCTGGACAGTGAGGAAAAAACTGCCGGTGGTATTATTATTCCAGATACAGCAAAAGAAAAGCCTCAAGAAGGTGAAGTAGTTGCTGTGGGACCTGGTACAAAAAATGAGGATGGCAAAGTTGCTCCAATGGATGTTAAAGTTGGAGATATAGTTCTTTTTGGAAAGTGGTCTGGAACTGAAGTGAAAATTGACGGTAAAGAATACAGCATTATGAAAGAGTCTGACATAATGGGAATTTCAAAAACTAAAAAATAATATTAAGAGGAGAAAATAATGGCAAAAATAATTAAATTTGACACAGAGGCTAGATCAAAAATGCTTACTGGAGTTAATACTTTAGCCAACGCTGTGAAAGTTACGTTAGGACCTAAAGGGAGAAACGTTGTAATGGATAAATCTTATGGAGCTCCACGAACAACGAAAGATGGTGTTTCGGTAGCAAAAGAAATAGAACTTGAAGATAAATTTGAGAATATGGGTGCTCAAATGGTTAAAGAGGTTGCCAGCAAAACAAATGATAATGCTGGAGACGGAACAACAACTGCAACTATACTTACTCAAGCAATAGTTAATGAAGGGTTAAAGTACGTGACAGCTGGCATGAATCCAATGGATATTAAAAGAGGTATAGATAAAGCTGTAGAAAATGTAATAAGTAAATTAAAAACATCTTCTAAAAAAGTGAAAGCCAACGAAGAGGTCGCTCAAGTTGGAACTATTTCAGCAAACGGTGAAAAATCTATTGGTGATATGATTTCAAAAGCTATGCAAAAAGTTGGTAACGAAGGAGTCATAACAGTAGAGGAAGCAAAAGGTGTTGAAACTGAATTAGATGTAGTTGAAGGTATGCAATTTGATAGAGGATACTTATCTCCTTATTTTGTAACAAATACTGAAAAGATGACAACTGAATTAGAGAACCCTCTTGTGCTTTTAGTTGAAAAAAAATTAACAAATCTACAACCAATGGTACCTCTTTTAGAGTCTGTTGTACAAGCAAATAGACCTTTAATGATTATTTCTGAAGACGTCGAGGGAGAAGCTTTAGCAACTTTAGTTGTAAATAAATTGAGAGGTGGTCTTAAAGTAGTTGCAGTTAAAGCGCCAGGATTTGGTGATAGAAGAAAAGCAATGTTAGAAGATATCGCTATCCTTACTGGAGGACAAGTAATTTCTGAGGACTTAGGTATCAAATTAGAGAACGTAAAAATTGGAGATCTTGGTTCTTGTAAAAAAGTAAAAATAGATAAAGAAAACAGTACGATAGTAGCTGGTGAAGGTAAAAAATCTGATATCGAAGCAAGATGTAACCAAATTAGATCTGAAATAAACGAGACTACGTCTGACTACGATAAAGAAAAACTTCAAGAGAGACTAGCTAAGCTTGCTGGTGGAGTTGCTGTGATAAAAGTTGGCGGTGCTACAGAAGTTGAGGTTAAAGAAAGAAAAGATAGAGTAGAAGATGCTCTTAACGCCACTAGAGCTGCAGTAGAAGAAGGTGTTGTTATCGGCGGTGGTTGCGCTTTACTTTATGCTGCACAAGATTTAGATAGCGTAAAGGTTAAAGGTGATGATCAAAAAGCAGGTGTCGAGATAGTTAAAAAAGCTCTTCAAGCTCCGATTAGGCAAATTACTGCTAACGCAGGTGTAGATGGTTCTGTAGTAGTAGGAAAACTTCTAGAGGGTAAAAAATCTTCACAAGGTTATGATGCTCAGAACGAAGAGTATGTAGATATGTTTGCTAAAGGAATAATTGATCCGACTAAAGTTGTAAGATCAGCATTACAGGATGCTGCTTCAATAGCTGGACTATTAATAACAACTGAAGCTATGATCGCGGATAAACCTGAGGAAAAAGATGCTAGTCCTGCAATGCCTCCAATGGGTGGTGGTATGGGTGGTATGGGTGGTATGGGCGGAATGGGAATGTAATTTCACCTACCCAAATGATTTTAAAAAAGGCTGTAATTTTGCAGCCTTTTTTTTTGCAATAAACAAACATGCATTTGAGCTAAGTATTAATCCATCTTTGAGTACTCTTAAATTATTATCTGCTAAAGTTTTACCCGTAGAAGTTATATCTGTAATAATTTCTGAAGAACCTATGAATGGGTACGTTTCAGTAGCACCGAGACTAGGTATCAATTTATATTGAGTTACCCCTTTAGATACCAAAAAATCATTAGTCAAATTTGGATATTTTGTTGCGACTCTAAGCCTAGCATTTCTTTTAGATCTAATATCAAAGGATACCTCTTCAAGATCAGCAATGGTCTGGACATCTATCCAATCATCTGGAACAGCGATAACTAAATTAGCATTACCAAAATCAAGTTTTTTTTGAATATTTATTTTACCCTGTAAATTTTTACCAGATTCTTTTAAGAGATCTAACCCTGATACACCCATGTCTAAAGTTCCATCTCCTAATCTCTGAATAATTTCTTTAGCATGAAGAAAAATAATCTTGATATCAGGTTTATTTTCGATAGTCCCAAAATAATTTCTCTCTTTCTCATTTTGTAAAATCTTGAGCCCTCTTTTATCAAAAAATGATATTGCTTTATCTTTTAATCGTCCTTTGCTTGGTAGTCCTATAGTAATTATGCTTTTCATATATTTTTCAAGTTTATTGCAGCCCCTACAGCAGGGATATTTTTTTTAGCACCTAAGCTCTTTAGTAATTCATCATAACGACCGCCCCTAGCGATTTCTTTTTTTTCTGAAAACACTTCGAAAACTATTCCAGTATAATATTCTACGTCTCTACCAAAATTTGCGATAAAATTAATATCTTGATTAAGTTTTTTGAGATTAAGAATAGATTTAAAATCTCTAAATATATTTTTCTTAAGATTATTTTTTTTTGTGAAATCTAATAACCTTTCTTCAAGTTCTGAAAGCTTACAGTTAATTTTTAAAAATGAAGTGATAATTTTAACAATTTTTTTTCCATCAGTAAAAGATCTTGGGTCTTTAATTTTTTTATCAAATCTTTTCAAAATTTCAGATATTGATCTTCCTGCGATTATCTTGTCTTGATTTGTTTTTTTCATTTCATAAAATCTTTTCTTGTCTGAATCAAAAGTGACAGCATCAATATCTGAATTCTGTTCCAGTCTTTTCAAGAGTTCCTCGAAATAACTTGGTTTCCAATAATGTCTTACTAATCTTAACTTCCATCTTTCAGGCATATCCAAGGCATTTATTAAATTTTTAAATAAACTAATGTCCCCAACTTTAATTTGAATTTTTTTTCTTTTTATTTTTTTTGCTGAATTTAAAATTGTACTTAAAACTTTAAAATCATCTTGGATTTGATTTTTGGAACCTAAAATCTCAATTCCCAATTGATCATGAATAAAGTTTGTGCCTTTCCCACTTGACCTTCTATACGCTTGACCAGAGTAGTAAATTTTAGAAGAAGATTTTTTTTGTAAGAAATTTATACATGAAGCAACTGTTAAATCTGGTCTTAAACACATCGTTTTTCCATCTTCTCTATCAAAAGTAAGCATTGAACTTCTAAATTTTTCTCCAGACCTCTCAATAATATAATTTGAGTCTAAAAGCACATCAGGTTCTGACAAAACAAACCCATTGCTCTTAAAAGTCTTAATTATATTTTCAGATAATTTTTTTAATTTCATTTACTAATTCTTTAATTTCAATTGTTTTTTCTTTGCCAGAGCCTAAATTTCTTAATGTTGGTTTTCCTGATTTAATTTCATTTTCACCATATAAAATTACAGCTGGTGATTTGATTTTATTCGCATACTCCATTTGTTTTTTTAATTTGCTTTCACCAGGGTAGATTTCTACGCTTACACCAGCTTTTCTTAAAATCATTTGTAAAGAAATATATTCTTTCATTGCTTTTTTATCAAAAACACAAATGACGACAGGTTTTGATTGTTTTATTTTAAATTCTTTTTTCTGCATCAATGCGTAAACAAAACGATCTAATCCAATTGATATCCCTGTAGCAGGCGCATCATAATTGCCAAAGTTGTTTACTAAATTATCATATCTTCCTCCGCCGCCTATTGAACCAAATTGGATTACCTGCCCTTTATTATTTGTTACATCAAATTTTAAATTTACCTCAAAAGTTGCACCGGTATAATATTCCAGCCCTCTAATAATTGATGGGTCAAATTCAAAGTTGCTAAAGTTATAATCTTTAAAAATTTTTAATATCTCAATTAAATCCTCTGACTCAGGAGACTTTTTCTTAAGTGTTTCCTCTATTGTTTGAATATCTTGAGATTTAAGGTTCGCTCCTTTTGTGAAATCTCCGGATTTGTCTTTTCTCCCTGCTCCTAATAATTCTTTAACTCCATCCCAACCAAGCCTATCGATTTTATCTAAAGCTCTTAAAGCAGTAAGTCTTTGATTGTTATCGTTTATATTTAATCTTTTAAATAACTCTTCAGTTATTTTTCTAGAGGAGATCTTAATAATATAATCCGTTTTTTTTAAACCACACTTTTCAAGAATTTCTGAAATCATTACACATAACTCAGCATCTGCTTGTAAACTTTTTGTTCCTACAAAATCAGCATCGAATTGCAAAAATTCTCTAAATCTTCCAGGTCCAGGTTTTTCATTTCTCCAAACAGTGCCTAATTGATATCTTTTAAATGGTTTTGGAATTTCTAAATAATTTTTTGCAACGTATCTGGCTAGAGGTGCTGTAAGGTCATATCTTAAAGACAGCCAATTATTTTCATCCTTAAAAGAAAACACTCCTTGGTCCGGTCTCTCTGCGTCAGGTAAAAATTTACCAATGCTTTCTGTATATTCGAAACTTGGTGTTTCGAGATATTGGAAACCATACTTAATCATAATTTCTTTGATGTTAGAAATTACAAAATCACGGATTAATAATTCTTTTTCTTGTCTATCTACAAACCCTAATGGTAATTCTTTCGAAGGTTTGTTATTTTTTTCTTTTTTCATTTTTTGGTACAGCAGGGTGGATTCGAACCACCGACCCCTAGTTCCACAAACTAGTGCTCTAACCAACTGAGCTACTGCTGCATCCCTTTTGTTTTTATATTAATTTTTAATTAATTTATATGTTTTTGATTATAAGCTAAGCAATAGCCTAGCGTGCATTCTGTGCGAATGTGATCTTATTATTGAAATGATTCTCTTTTTCGTAATCATAGCTAATACTTAAAAAATAATTGTGACTATTTCAAGATGAAATTAGCGGGACAATAAAATAGCAATAGACTAAAGTTAATGTCCCGATAATCAGTGATTTTGGAAATTTAGATTAAGATGTTTTCTGCAGTTTTACTGCTGAAGGACCTTTTTCTGTGCTCTCCACTTCAAACGTTAACTCATCACCCTCGTTTAAATACTTTAAACCAGCTTCTCTTACCGCAGAAGAATGGACGAACACGTCTTTCTCTTTGTCTTCTCTTTCAATGAAACCATATCCTTTAGTGCCATTGAACCACTTTACTTTACCTTTTAGTGTACTCATATTATTTATTTTTCCTTATTTTTATTAACTTTAACTAATTATTAATTAGTTATTGTTCTTAAATAGATTTGGCGAACAAAAGTCAATAGGAGAAAATATTAATTAATTAAATTGTTTTTATGCAACAATAGTCAAAATAAAAGAGCAATAAGGCCCGATATCGCTAATAAACCAAAACCAGCATAAATAAGTTTATTTTTAACAATATGTGATGAAAATTTTTGTAAGTTTGTGTCTTTATAACTTAATCCACTACCCTCAAGATTAGTAGATTTACTAAATCCTTGATTCCTTCCTATCTGGAGAAATTTTGCTTTTCTATGGTCATAAATTTCCTCTTTGCTATAATTTTCAAAACTTTTAAGGTTTTTAATTATTGAATGTTTAATATCAGCAGCGATACTTTCTGGATCTCTATGTGCACCACCTAAAGGTTCTGATATTATTTCATCTATTACACCTAATTTTAATAAATCTTTTGCAGTTAATTTCATTGCTTCAGCAGCTTGTAATGATTTACTTGGATCGCGCCATAATATTGATGCACACCCTTCGGGCGATATTACAGAATAAATAGAATTCTCTAACATGATAACTTTGTTAGATGAGGCTAATGCAATAGCACCTCCCGAACCTCCCTCACCAATGATAATTGAAATGTTTGGTACTGTAAGTGACATACCGCACTCAATTGAATTAGCAATCGCAGATGCTTGGCCTCTTTGTTCAGCGCCCAATCCGGGATATGCTCCTGGTGTATCGATAAAACTAACAACAGGAATTTGAAATCTATCAGCTAATTTCATTAACCTAATACATTTTCTATAACCTTCAGGTCTCATCATTCCAAAATTTCTTTCAATTCTGCTATTTAGATCTTCACCTTTTTCTTGACCGATAATTAAAACTGATTTGTTATCAATTAGTCCAAAACCTGCAATAACAGATTTATCATCTCCAAAATAACGATCTCCAGACAATAATGTAAATTGAGAAAATATTTTTTTTATATAAAAATTTGCTTTTGGTCTATCTTCGTGTCTTGCTACCTGAGTCTTTTGCCAACTATTTAATGAAGCGTATGTTTGTTTTAGTTTTTCATTAATTTCATTTTGAGTATTTTTGATTTTTTGAGTGTCAACTTCAGAAATACCCTCTGATCCGAAAGGACTTTTTAAATTATCGACTTCTTGTTCAAGGGCTTTGATTTCTTTTTCAAATTCTAAATAATTTTTCATATGGGTTACTATTACTACTATTAATATATTATAATATAATGTAAAGATCGGTTCACCATGAGTTTAATAGATAAAAATGGGCTTAAAATAAGTTCAAAGCTGTTTGATTTTATAAATAATGAAGCCATACCCGGAACAGGTATCAAAATAGAGGAATTTTGGAATAATTTTGAAAAGACTGTGCATGAGCTTGCTCCGATTAATAAAAATTTAATTGAAAAAAGAGAAAATATTCAAAATAAAATTGATGATTGGCACAAACAAAACGCCGGTAAAGAATTAAATAAAAAAGAATATACAAAGTTCCTAAAATCTATTTCTTATATTGTTGAAGAAAAAGATGACTTCAGCATTGAAACAGATAAAGTTGATGCTGAAATTTCATCTATAGCGGGTCCACAACTAGTTGTTCCAGTAGATAATGCTAGATACGCATTAAATGCTGCTAATGCTCGTTGGGGTAGTTTGTATGACGCACTTTACGGAACAGATGTAATTCCTGGAGAAAAATTTAAAGATTTTAATGAGAAAAGAGCTGACAAAGTTATCGAATATGTAAGAAAATTTTTAGATGAAATAGCACCAATTAATGATCTTAATTGGAATGAAGTTTCAGAAATTAAAATTCAAAATAGAGAATTAGTTTTAACAGATGGCAAAGATAAAAAAAATCTAAAAAGTAAAAACCAATTTATAGGTTTTACTGGGCAGACAGATAAGCCAAGCTCAATATTATTAAAAAACAATAATCTTCATATTGAGATTGTAATCGATCCAAATCATACGGTTGGAAAATATGATAAAGCCTCTATTTCTGATATTATAGTCGAGTCTGCAATTTCAACAATTATTGATAATGAAGACTCAGTTGCAGCTGTTGATGCTGAAGATAAAGTTAAATGTTATAGGAACTGGTTAGGTTTAATGAAGGGTGACTTAACTGCAGATATAGAGAAAGAAGGAAAAAAATTTACAAGAAAATTAAATCCAGATCGACATTACATATCCAAAGATGGGGAAAAATTAATTTTGCATGGAAGGGCTTTATTGCTTAATCGTAACGTAGGACATTTAATGACTAATCCTTCAATTCTGTTAAAAGATGGTTCAGAAATACCTGAGGGTATAATGGACGCGTTTATTGCAACACTTTGTGCTTTACATGATTTCAAAAATAAAAAAAATTCAAGGACTGGATCTGTTTACATTGTAAAGCCAAAAATGCATGGTCCAGAGGAAGTTGCTTTCACAAATTCACTTTTTGGCAAGGTTGAAGAAGCTCTAGGAATTGAAAAAAATTCAATAAAAGTTGGAATAATGGATGAAGAGAGAAGAACCACAGTCAATTTAAAAGAGTGTATAAGACAAGTGAAAAATAGAATTGTGTTTATCAATACAGGATTCCTAGATCGAACAGGAGATGAAATGCATACCTCATTTGAAGCTGGACCAATGATTTTTAAGGGAGATATGAAAAAATCAACTTGGTTAGAGACTTACGAGAACTGGAACGTAGATGTTGGATTAAGTTGTGGCTTTTCAGGAAGAGCTCAAATTGGCAAGGGTATGTGGGCTATGCCAGATCAGATGGCAAATATGATGGAACAAAAAATTGGTCATCCGAAATCTGGTGCAAACTGCGCCTGGGTTCCTTCACCCACAGCAGCTACACTACATTCGATACATTATCATAAGGTGAATGTATTTAACGTACAAAACAAAATTAAATCTAGAAGTAAAGCGCAATTAGAAAATATACTAGAAATTCCAAAAGCTGATAGGCCTAACTGGGCATTAGATGACATAAATCGTGAGTTAGAAAATAATGCTCAAGGAATTTTAGGGTATGTTGTGAGATGGATAAATCAAGGGGTAGGTTGTTCAAAAGTTCCAGATATTAATAATGTGGGTTTGATGGAAGACAGAGCCACACTTAGAATTTCTTCTCAACACATAGCAAATTGGTTGCATCATGGAATTTGTAAAAAAGATCAGGTCATGGAGGTCATGAAAAAAATGGCTAAAATAGTTGATGAACAAAACAAAAATGATTTAAATTATCAAAAAATGTCAGATAATTTTGATAAATCAGTAGCATTTTCTGCTGCCTGTGACCTTGTTTTTAAAGGTAAAGATCAACCCTCGGGTTATACAGAACCTCTATTGCATCAAAAAAGACTTGAGAGAAAAAAAAATAATTAACTTCCAGTTACAGGAACTCTATTTTTAAAAGCTGAAAATAGTGTTCCATCATCCAATTGTTCAATTTCACCACCTACTGGCAAACCTTGAGCTAATTTAGTTATTTTTAATTTGCCGTTTTTAATCGTATCTTCAATATAATGAGCGGTAGTTTGCCCTTCTACTGTAGCACTTGTGGCGATAATAACTTCTTTCAAATTATTTTTTTTTATTCTTTTTACTAGCGAATTAATTAAAAGGTTTTTTTGTTCGTAATTTTCATTTGAATTTAATGTACCACCCAAAATGTGGTAATGACCTTTATAAATATTAGCAGAATCTATAACCCACATATCAGCAAGATTTTCAACTACACAAATTTTGTCATATGAATTATCTGATGAACAAATACAAACTTTGTCAATGATTTTTAAATTTCCACAGTCTATACATCTTACTACTTTTTTGTAAACTTGGGCTAAAGATTTGGCTAAGGGCTTCACCATATTATCTTTATTATTTATTAATTTTAGAATTATTCTTTTCGCTGATTTAGGTCCTAAGCCAGGCAATTTTGAAAATTGCTGGATTAACTCTTTTATTTCTGGAATATCGTTGTCCATTAAAAAGGGAGTTTAAAATCTGGGGGTAAATTAAGTCCTCCAGTTACCTTAGAAAGTTCTTCGGTAGATTTCTTTTTTAAGTTTTCTTTAGCATTGTTATAGGCAGCTATTATCAGATCATTAATAATTTCCTGACTTTCTTTTTTTGCTTGGTCACTAATAGTTATTGATTTAAGTTCATAGTCACCTGATAAAATTACTTTAACGAGATTTCCGCCAGCTTCTCCTTCTACTTCGATCTTTTTAATTTGATCTTGAACTTCTTTCATTTTCTCTTGCATGGCCTTTGCTTTGGATAACATGTCAGAAAAATTTGTCATTTAATCCTCTTCTTTAAAATCAATTAATTTTGCATCCGGGAACACTCTTTGAATGTCTTGGGCTATTTTTGTTTTCTTATATTCTTCTATTTTGCTATTCTTCTCTTCTAAGTTCATTTCGTGAATACTTTTTGCATTATCATTTTTACTTAAAGAAATAATCCATCTTTCACCAGTCCATGAAAGTAATTTTTCTGAAAGGTTTTTGATAAAATTCTTATTCAACTTTTCATTGAAACTAATATCAATTTTTCCTTTATTGAAGCTTACCAATTTAACATTTCTCTCAAGATCGTACTTTAGTTCTATCTCCTTTTCTTTATTAGCTTGGTCAATTAAATCCTGAAAACTTGTTATATCAATTTTAGTATCTAGATTTTTCTTTAGTAAATTTTTTGTTGGATGTGCTTTAATTTGATTTATATTTTTAAGTTGATTTTTAATCTGGTTGGGAATGTTGGCTTCTGATGATTTATCATCTATTTTTTTTCCTATTAAACTTTCGTTTGATAATTGATTATTGGTACTTTCTAAATTTGAGATTTCGTGTTTTGATCCTATATTTTTTAAATGGGTCATTTGTATTAGATACATTTCTAAAGTTAAATTTTCATTACCAATTACTCTTAAATCTTCAATAGTTTTAACAGTGAGTTGCCAAAACAATCCTATATCTTGCATGTCCAAGTTCTTGGAATATTTATCAATCATCTCAACTTCTGACTCCGAAACTGACATGTCTTTTTCAATGGATCCTAAGCTTATTCTTCGACTAAATAGATATAAAACTTCTAAAATATCATTTAAAAAATTTTTTGCGTCCAAGCCATCATTAATAAGCTCACTTAATAGATTTAAAGCATCTTTTTCATTGCCACTTAAGACCTCCTTGAATAAAGAAATAATTTTACTTTTATCCGCTAAACCTAACATTTGTCTAACCTCTGGCTCTGTAATCTTCTTATTTTGATTTATTGATTGAGAAATTAATGCTCTATCCAAGAGAGAAACAGAGTCCCTAACTGAACCCTCTGAAGTTCGTGCGATTAATTTTATTGCATCTTCTGAAATGTTTCCTTTTTCTTTAACAGCAATTTTCTGAAGATGTTCACAAAGTAAATCTACGCTTACTCTTCTCAAATCAAACCTCTGACATCTAGATAAAATAGTAACAGGAATTTTTCTAACCTCTGTTGTCGCTAAAATAAACTTCAGACTTGGAGGTGGCTCTTCTAAAGTTTTGAGTAAGCCGTTAAATGCCTGTTTTGAAAGCATGTGAACTTCATCTATTATAAATATTTTAAATTTTGCACTTGTAGGGCTGTATTTAGAATTTTCAATTAATTCTCTAATATCGTCTATTCCAGTTTTAGATGCGGCATCCATTTCTAAAATATCGATATGATTTGAATTAATGATTTCTTGACAAGTCGGGCAGAATTTTTCTCCAGAGCATAAGATTTTCGGGTCTTCGTTTTTCGGGCAATTTAATGCCTTTGCAATCAATCTAGCTGTTGTCGTTTTTCCAACACCTCTTATGCCAGTTAGTAAATATGCATTCGGAGTCTTTCCCAACTTTATTGCATTGGTAATTGTCTGCACCATTACTTCCTGACCAATTAAATCTTTGAATTCTTGAGGTCTATACTTAAGTGCTAAAATTTTATTTGTCATTTTAAAGAGGCAGGCAACAACCTGAATAATTTTCACTACGGCTGCTTCTTTTCAGACCTGACCGGGTTTATGAAACATCCACCTGATGCCAACCTCAATATGAGTATATCAAGATCAATTTAAATACCACAAGACAAGATTTCAGTTTTGTGGACTATTTTTGCCTAAATTCTGAAGATTCGTACACTCCTAAGATATCTAAAGTTTCAGTATGAAAACCAAGTTCCTCAAGTGCCTTTTTTACTCCGAATTGCTCTAGATGGCCCTCAAGATCAAGATAAAAATTTGCTTGATCAAAAGTATTTTTCACTGAAAAACTCTCCAGCTTTGTTAGATTAACTTGATTAGTCGCAAAGCCTCCTAGACATTTATAAAGTGCTGATGGTTCACTTTTCACTCTAAATATACAGCTAGTGATATATTTCTTATTTTTATCATATTCTGGTTGTTCTATATTTTTTCCCATAATTAAAAATCTAGTAACATTTCCTTTATCATCTTCGATATTTTTTTTTAATATTTTTAGATCATACATTTTTGCAGACAAGTCAGACGCAATTGCAGCTATAGTTTTATCTTTTCCTTCTGCTAAATCCTTAGCAGATCCTGCTGTATCTACTGAAATAATAGATTGAAAATTTTTTTCTGTAATTATTTTTTGACATTGGCTAATAGCTTGGGCATGACTTCTTACATATTTAATATCCTCCATTGTCGCTTCTTTTTTTCCTAAAAGATTATGTTCTACTGGTAAAAAATATTCTCCATGAATTTGCAACTTATATTTAGGTAATAGATAATGAATGTCTGCAACTCTTCCAGCTAAAGAATTTTCAATGGGAATTACAATTTTATAATCGGAGTCATTGTAGGCCTGTTTAAAAGTTTCTTCAAAAGTCGCGCAAGTTTTTATTTCTGCATTTTTATAAAGTCTTTCTACAGCAATATGGGAATAAGCTCCTAGCTCACCTTGTATGGCTATTTTAATTTTACTCATCTTTTTTCATTATCTTTCTTACTTCCATTAAATCAACATTGGTATCAACACTTAAAGGAGATGAATTAATATACCCGACATGGATTGTCATTGAATTTTCCAAAGCTCTCATTTGCTCCAACTTTCTCTCTATTTCAAGTCTTGATCTTTTAAGCCCTACATATCTTACTAAAGCTTCGCTAGTAAAGGCATAAATACCGACGTGATGATAAAAATTTTTATGTTTTTTTGTATCTATTCTAAAAAAGTCAATTGCTTGGTCGTATTGATTATTTGAGAGCTCATTTTTGACAGCAACTTTTACATTGTTTTCGTCTACTAATTCTGTTTTTGAAGCGAAAGAGCTCGCTAATGTTCCAATATCACAATTTTTTTTATCCATGTAAGATATCAATTCAGTTATAGATGTAGGATCAATATTTGGCATATCTCCCTGCAAATTTACAATTGTGTTAGGCTCACTATTTAGATGATCTTTGAAAACTTCATAAATCCTGTCAGTACCAGTTTGATGCTCTGAAGATGTAAGAATTGCTTTTCCACCATTGTTGCTTATTAGTTCAATAATTTTTTTATCAGGAGTAGCAACATAAACTTCACCAGAATTAGTTTTTTTTGCAGCCTCGTAGACATGAAGAATCATCTCTTTATTATTTATTAGCTCTAATGGCTTATTTGGAAGTCTCGAAGCTTTTAATCTAGTAGGTATTATTATTGCAGTTTTATTCATAATTATGCGTCCCAAAGACGCAAAAAAAATTGAGTAATTTAAAGTTTTTTTTCAAAAGTCGTGCTATACGTCAACTAAGTATCTATCAAAATTATGGACAGTTTTGAAATAAATAAAATTATTGCGGCAGTTCTCCTTACTGCACTAATTGTGATTGGAATAGGGAAATTTGCTGACATTTTATTTTACGTTGAGAAACCAAAAGAGTCAGCTTACAAAATCGAAGGTTTAGAAGTTGCTACAACTGGAGTTTCTACAGAGAAAGAAACTAAGGTTGTGCAAGCTGTAGATATTAAAGCTCTCTTGGCTATGGGAGATTTATCTCATGGTGAAAAAGTTTTTAAAAAATGTACAGCTTGTCATCAAATAGCTGATGGTGGAAAAAATATGATTGGTCCTAATCTTTGGGGTGTGATTGGCAGAACTGCAGGGTCCATAAGTGATTATAAATATTCTAAAGCAATGATAGCTTATGGGAAAGAATGGTCTTTTGAAGAAATGAACAGTTATTTAATTAAACCTCAAGCATACATAAAAGGAACTAAGATGGCTTTTGCTGGTCTGAGAAAAGAAAAAGATAGGGCTTCCGTAATTTTGTTTATGAATTCAAAAAGTAGTAGCCCAAAACCATTACCTTAATCGATACACCAATTAATAATACTCTTTTGAGCGTGAACTCTATTTAGAGCCTGTCTCCAAACAACAGATTGTTTTCCATCAATAACCTTATCGGTAACTTCTTCTCCTCTGCCTACAGGAAGACAATGCATAAAAATTGCATCTGATTTTGCTTTTAACATTAATTTTTCATTTACTTGAAATGGCTTTAGAGTTTTTTTCTTAGACTTTTTATTTACTTTATCATTCATTGAAACCCATTTGTCAGTCATCACACAATCTGAGTTTTTAATAGCCTCATCTGGTTTTGATGTAATAATTAAACTCACTTTATTTTTTTTTGCCCAACTTAATATCTTTTTATTTGGTGAGTATTTTTTCGGACAACCGATTTTTAAATTAAAATCAAATTTCCCTGCAGCTTCGATTAAAGAATTAGACATGTTGTTATTACCATCTCCCAACCAAGAAACTGTCTTACCTGTAATAGATCCGTTGCTTTCTTCGTAGGTTAAAATATCTGACATGATTTGGCAGGGATGACTTAAATCGGATAAACCATTAATTATAGGAATACCTAAATATTTACCGAACTCTTCTAAATTCTTGTGAGACGAAGTTCTTAACATAACAATATCTACATATTCAGTTAAAACTTTTGCTGTATCTTTGAGAGACTCTTCCCCTTTTCCATAATGAATTCCTTCAGGATTTAGAATAATGGATGATCCACCTAACTGTTTAACTGCGATATCAAAAGACATTCTTGTTCTTGTTGAAGGTTTTTCAAAAATCATTGCCATCGATTTACCCTCAAAGGGTTTGTCTTCATCCATGGCAGATTTATTTAAATTTTTTCTTTTAAGTTTTCTTACTTTTGCCTCTTCAATAATAGTTCTTAAATCGCCAGAGGAATGGTCAGCTATATTTATAAAATTTTTCATTAATAGTTTTTGCACACCTTATCTATTATCTTTAATCCTAAGTTAATTTCTTGCTTTGTGACATTTAAAGGAGGCAAAAGTCTGACTACATTCTCTGCAGCTCTCACGGTAAGAAGGTTATTATCTATTAACTTTTGTATAAATTTAGTTTGATCTTTAAATACACAAATCCCAATTAATAATCCTTTACCTCTGACTTCTTTTATAATTTTAGGATATTTGCTTTTAAGTTTATTTAACTCTTTTAAAAAATAATTCCCATTGTTATGAACATTTTTTAGAAAACCTTTTTTGAACATTACATCCATGACTGCATTTCCAGCACTCATTGCTAAAGGATTTCCTCCAAAAGTAGAGCCATGTGTTCCAGGTTTCATTCCTGAAGCAACTTTTTTATTAACCAGAACTGCTCCTATGGGGAACCCTCCTCCTATTCCTTTTGCTATAGGTACAATATCAGGTTTAATTTTTGCATGTTCAAATGCAAAAAATTTTCCACTTCTGCCTACTCCACATTGTACTTCGTCCATAATCAATAGAATTTTCTTTTTGTTGCAAAGTTTTCTCAGACCTACTAAACAATAATCTGGAATAACTTTAATACCACCCTCACCCATAATAGTTTCAACCATGATTGCGGCAGTTCTACTAGTAATTTTTTTTTCTAATCCCTTATGATCTCCAAAATTAAAATGATCAAATCCATCTACTTTAGGACCAAAGCCCTCGATTGCTTTTTTGCTGTTACTAGCAAAAATTGTTGCAAGAGTTCTTCCGTGAAAACTATTGTTAATACATAAAATTCTATTCTTTCTTGATTGGCCTTTTGAATAAAAGTATCTTCTTGCAAATTTGATTGCGGCTTCTGTGGCTTCAGCTCCAGAATTTTGAAAAGTGACATAATCTGCAAATGTTTTCTGTTTAATTCTTTTTGCTAATTTTTCTTGCTCTGGGATTATAAAGGCGTTCGAAACATGCCATAGTTTTTTCGATTGCTTTGAGATTGAATTTATTAAATATTTGTTAGCATGTCCTAAACAATTTACAGCTATCCCTTGAACAAAATCTAAATATTTTTTGCCATTTGTCCCATAAAGAAATGCGCCTTTACCTTTGGTAAATGAAATTTTTTTTCTATTATATGTATTTAAAATTGCACTCATAATTTAAGATTTTATTTTATAACCTTTTTTATACAATATATAAGTGACAAACCAACTAACAAAACTTAAAACCGTCAAATATAATAAACCAACTAAAATTGAACCGTCTGCTTTCCCAATAAAACTATATCTAAAACCATCAATCATATAAAAAAATGGGTTCGCCTTACTTATTATTTGTAAAACCTCTGGCAATCTATTTATCGAATAAAAAGTGCCTGAGAGGAAAGATAATGGCACAATTACAAAATTAGTTACCGTAGCCATATGATCAAACTTTTCAGCCCATAAACCGGCAATAATTCCTATATTTCCTAAAATAAAGGATGAAAGTAATGTGAAAATTATTAGCAATAAATAGTTTTTGATCTCGATATCAATTAATAATTTGAATACTATAATTGAAACAATAGCAATCATAACGCTTCTAGTAACAGCTGCTAAAGAGACTGAAATTGTAACCTCAGATGCTGATAAAGGCGCATAAAGAAGATCAACTATATTCCCTTGAATTTTTCCAATCATAAAAGATGATGAGGAATGAGAGAAGGACTGCTGGATAACCTGCATTGAAATCAACCCTGGCGCTAAAAAAGTTATGAAAGGCACTCCAAGTACTTCACCTCTATCTGCACCTATCGCTAGAGACAAAACAAGTAAAAAAAGTAAAGAAGAAATTAATGGGGAAAAAATAGTTTGTACCCACACAATTAAAAATCTTAAAACTTCCTTTTTATATAAAGTCCAGGCACCAACCCAATTAACGACTCCAAATCTTCTAGATCCGATTTTATATTTTTTTGTAATTTCAACCATTGATAGTCTTATATCCTTTAATTAAAAAAACTGTGTACAACTAAATCTACTCACAGCTTTAGTGTGTTTTAATGTTTTAAACCCCAATATTATGTCCTAAGTTTTTCATAATTACTAAATATTGTAATTATATACAATGAGTTGGACAGAAGAAAAAGTCGCTAAATTAAAAGAACTTTGGTCTAAAGGCCATACCGCAAGTCAGATCGCTGAAGCTTTAGGTGACACCACTAGAAATGCAGTAATTGGAAAAGCTCATAGGTTAAATTTAGAAGCTAGAGCCCCTTCCAAACAACCTAATTCACCTAGAACTAATGATAATAAGCAAATTAGAAGAGGACCAGCGCCAACATCAAGAAAGGCTAAATTTCAATCTATATTATTAGATAAAAACTTTGAACCAGAAAATCCTAAATCACTGGAAGAACTTACAGATGAAACCTGTAAGTGGCCTATAGGTCATCCCAATGAGGAAAAATTCTATTTCTGCGGTAGGAAGCCTGAAGGAGAATTCCCGTATTGTAAATTACACGTGTTATATGCATTTCAACCTAAAGGCACAAAAGAAGAGGTTCTTGATAAAGAAGATGACATTCCAGAATTTATTGAGAAAAAAGTTAAAGCCTCAGGGTAATTCAAACTCAAATGGAATTTATTAAAAAATACCTTAAGTGGTTAAGTACTTTCTTAGTACTAACAGGAATACTGCTTACCAATCTTAATATGTACCCTATCAATATTATGTTTCATGGTGCAGGAGTTGTAGGTTGGACGATTGCTGGTTTTCTCTCAAAAGATAAAGCTATTCTTACAAACTTCGGATTACAAATTCCTTTATTTTTAATAGGATTCTATCAATTGTTACTTCAATGAAAAATAGAATATTTATAGGTGAATTTATAGGTAGTGCTTTTTTAGTCATGATCGTAGTTGGTTCTGGGATAATGGCTCAAAATTTGACTAGAGACTTTGCCGTCATGTTATTAGCTAATACTATTGCAACTGGCGCAGGATTATTTGTTTTAATAAATTCAATTGCAAATATTTCTGGAGCTCACTTTAATCCTGTTGTTACAATGACAATGTATTTCATAAAAAAAATTAAAAAAGACTTAATTTTTACTTATATAAGTGCCCAAATTTTAGGATGTTTATTGGGAGTAATGCTCGCAAATTTCATGTTTGATTTACCCTTTATAGAATTATCAAGCAAAGCTAGACCAGGGTTTAATATTTTTATTGCAGAAGTTATAGCAACTTTTGGTTTAATTTTCATAATTTTTGGTTCACTAAAAAATGGAACTGTTGCAGTTGCTGCATCCGTTGCAACTTATATTACTGCTGGGTATTGGTTTACTTCATCAACTTCTTTTGCTAACCCTGCGGTTGCATTAGCTAGAACTTTCACTGATACATTTACAGGTATAAACTATTTAAATACACCTACTTACATAGTTGCAGAAATTATCGGTGCTTTGTTAGCTTTATTTATAATTCAGAAAATTTTATTCAAAAAATAATCCCGTGAAATGAACGTGTGAAACTTGTTTATTTTTAATTAAATTTTTTGAAATATAATGTTATAAAATTTTTAAGATAATTATTCTTAATAAAAGAAAATTAATTTGCAATTAGTCAAATAATTTTTATAAGCGATCCAAGGCCTATCCAAAAAAAAAATTAATAAATTCTTCGCTAGATTAATTTTTAACATCCTTTAAAAGTTCTATTAAGTATGACGATTCGGATGTCAAGAATAACAATAAAAAAATGACAAAAAGGAAATAATATGGAACTTGATTTAGTATACACGATTATAGGGTTCGGATTAGCAGGTTATAGTGTAATCGCTAATGACTCTATACAAACACTCGGAACTTTTATTGCCTCAAAGCAAAAATGGTTTAAATGGTACACGCTCGCAAGTGCTGCATCACTAGTAATGATTGTTGCAATAACATGGGGTTGGTACAGTTATGATGGAGATATTTCTTACGGAAGATTAACAAGAATACCTTTCCAAGAAATTCAATGGTACCACGCAGTCGCTCCTGCAATTCTATTGGCACTAACAAGAATAGGTATCCCAGTATCTACAACTTTTTTAGTTTTATCTGCGTTTGCCTCCACAGTTGTTTTGGAAAAAATGCTTGTAAAAAGTATTGTAGGTTATGGTATAGCGGCAACAGTTGCTTACTTCTGTTGGATTGCAGTTTCTAAATTTATTAATGAGAAGCTTGATGAAGTTAAAGGAGATAAATGGATTGCTTTTTGGCGAAATTCAGTTTGGGTATCTTCAGGCTGGTTATGGTGGGTTTGGTTATCACACGATGTTGCAAACATTGCTGTGTACTTACCTAGACAATTAGATTTTTCATTACTTTTAATTGTAATAACATACTTTACCGTTCTACTTTTTTATATCTTCTATATTAGAGGTGGCTCGATACAACAGGTTGTATTAGAAAAAACTGGAACGAGATATGCTAGATCAGCAACGATCATCAACGTGATTTATGCTGCAGTTCTTTTCTACTTCAAAGAGTTGAATGATTTACCAATGTCAACGACATGGGTGTTCGTAGGCTTATTATGTGGAAGAGAGTTGGCAATTTCAACTATGAACAAGGATTATAAATTCAAATATGTCTTTCCACTAATTGGAAAAGACTTTGTTAAAATGATATTTGGATTAAGTGTTTCGGTAGCAATCGTGCTTGCGATACATTACTTTATAATTCCTAGAGGATTATTTTAATAATCAAGACTATTTTTTCTTCTGAAGATCTTCATAAATTTTTTTAAGGTCTTCAGGAGATAGGTTTTTTTCTTTTAATTTATCTAAAATTTCTTCGTCTTCTTGGCTAACATTTTCACTCGTCTTTTGGTCTTTAACTTCACTTCTTGCTTCAAATCCGGCTTTAATAAATTTTGCCGATACAAGAATAACAATAATAGCAATGATACCTGCTAGTGATAAAAACAATAAAGTCATTATTCAGTTATACCTGATATTTGATGATGTGTTAAATGAGTTTAGTAAGTATGTAAATTTGTAGCAAAAGGATTAAAAAAGGCAGAATAGTCCTAATAAGTTCCATTGTGTGATTATATTCATCCAATTTTCTTTCTAGCCAATTTCTTTGATATTTTTTTTTTGCCATGCATGTATTTATATCAAGAGAGTAAAAAAATCAAGTTTTAGAATTAAAACCAAGAAATATTTTTTGCTTTACAAATTTCTTGAACTTTTTTTGGATAGTCGGTTATAATTCCATCTACACCGTACTCAATCATTCGAATAATATCTTGTTCTCTATTCACTGTCCAAACACAAGTGGCTAGACCATGCTTATGTGCTAATTCTACATTTTGTTTTGTAACATCACGGTAGAAAGTGCTCCACACATGACCTTCTAAAGATTTAATTATATTAGGAAGCAAAAATAATTCTTCCATTGGATAATTTTTAACCATCCATGGAGAGTTTTCATAAATATTCTTTTTAGTGATTGAAAGACCTTGTTGCAGGGTAATAAATCCTCTTAAAATATTTGGATTTTGTTTTTTAAGGGCATAAAGAATTCTAAAATCATATGAAGTGATTAAAGTTCTGTCCTCAAGTTTAAAATCTTTTATATCTTTAAGGATTAAGGAAACCATTTTTTCTGGGTCAGGTGTTACATTTTCTTGTGTAGGAGTTGATTTAATTTCTAAATTTAAAAATACATCTTTATATTTATCTTCCGTCACTAATTTAAAGAAATCAGTTAATTTTGGTATTTTTTCACCTGTAATAGGTTTTTGATTTTTAAATCTTTTTGCGTACTTTGTTTCAGGCTTTATACTTCCAATACTATACTTACTTATTTCATCATAAGTCAGTTCTACTAATTTCATGCTTTTATCTGTAATCCAGTTTCCTGAGGCATCTTTAACTAAATCAGGATTTAACCTGTAGTCATGAAATATCGTTGGAATATTATCTTTTGAAATTACAACGTCAAATTCAACTGCTTTAATGCCTAGATCAAATGTGTATTTGAAACCTGATATAGAGTTCTCAACAATATCACCTCTTGCTCCTCTGTGGCCGTAAATTCTTATGTAGTTAGGTTTCGTTAAAAATGGATTGATCAATTAATCCTCAAATCAGTATTAGTATCAAACAGGTGTAGTTTGTCATTTTGAATGGAAAGATTAATATTTTTTCCAATAGTATCTTCTTTAACAACACCTGAGATACTTGCAACTAAAATTTCATTACTATTTTCAAGTTTACCATGAATAAGTGTATTAGCTCCGATCAGCTCTACAAGTTCAACTTTTAACTTGATTGGACCATTTTGATCCAATTCAAAATCTTCAGGTCGCATACCTATATTAACAGGTCCATTAAAATTTGAATTTACCGAAAGTGAAGCTTTGTTAGCTAAAATTAATTTGTTACCTCCACAATTACCTTTTAAAATATTCATTGCTGGACTTCCGATAAATTGAGCCGTGAATAAAGTTTTGGGCTTTGTATAAACTTCTAAAGGCGTTCCAATATGTTCCACGTTACCTTCATTCATTACAATCATTCGATCTGCTAGTGTCATTGCTTCAACTTGATCGTGCGTTACATAAAGGGAGGTAGTTTTTAATTGAGTTTGAAGTTTTTTAATTTCTAATCTCATTTGAACTCTTAATTTTGCATCAAGATTTGATAATGGTTCATCAAATAAAAAAGCTACAGGATTTCTTACAATGGCTCTACCCATAGCAACTCTTTGTCTTTGTCCTCCTGATAATTGATTAGGTTTTCTCTCTAATAATTCTCCGAGCTCTAAAATTTCAGCTGCTTTTTGAACTCTTGATTCAATTTCTTCTTTCGGCACTTTTGCAATTTTTAAACCGTATGCCATGTTACCAAAGACGGTCATGTGAGGATAAAGAGCGTAATTTTGAAATACCATTGCAATATTTCGCTCCATAGGTTCAAGCTCATTTACTTTTTTATTATCAATTAAAATATTTCCTTCATTTGCATCTTCTAACCCCGCAACCATTCTCAATAATGTTGATTTACCACAACCTGATGGCCCAACTATTACAATCAGCTCACCATCTTTTACATCAATACTCAGATCATGAATAACCTGAGTTTTTCCAAAAGATTTTTTTAAATTTTGTAAACTAATTTGAGACATTATTTATCGCTTTCTAATAAACCTTTAACAAAAAATTTTTGCATACTTATTACTACTATGACTGGTGGAACCATAGCTAACATTGCTGTTGCCATAACCGTTGGCCAGTGTGCATAATCGTCTCCTGTAGGTATCATTGAGTCAATAGCCATTACAATGGTTCTCATGTCAGGATCGGTCGTCATTAATAATGGCCATAAATATTGGTTCCAACCAAAAATAAATAAAATAACAAATAGAGCTGCAATATTAGTTTTGCTTATTGGAACTAGTATATCAAAAAAGAAACGCATCGGACTACATCCGTCCATTCTAGCTGCTTCAACCATTTCATCAGGTATGGTCATAAAAAATTGTCTAAATAAAAAAGTTGCTGTCGCTGATGCAATTAACGGGAAGATTAAACCTGTGTAAGAATTTAATAAGTTTAAATTTGCAACCACTTCATAAGTTGGAACAATTCTTACCTCTACTGGAAGCATCAAAGTAATAAAAATTAACCAGAAGCATAAGTTCCTAAATGGAAATCTAAAATAAACAAATGCAAAAGCTGATAATAATGAAATTATTATTTTTCCAACTGTAATTCCAATCGCCATGATTGCAGAGTTCATCATCATTTTTATCACAGGAACTTTGGCTCCATATCCCTCTGGCGAACCTCTAAATAATGCATTGGCATAATTTTCAAAGAATTCTGTTCCTGGTAGCATTGGTAATGGAGGATAAATAATTGCATCTTGAGTTACAGTGGATGCAACAAAAGTTAGCCAAACTGGAAAAAATATAAATAATACCCCAAGAATTAAACCAAGGTGAGTTAACCAGTATCCGGATTTCTTTTTCTCAACCATTAGTAATGAACCTTTCTCTCTATATATTTAAATTGAATTACGGTTAAAATTCCAACTAAAACTAGTAAGATTACGGACTGGGCTGCGCTTGATCCAAGATCTTGGCTCACAAACCCATCAGAGAATACTTTATATACTAGTATAGTGGTCGATTGTTCAGGTCCGCCTGAAGTGATTGTATGTATTACTCCAAAAGTATCAAAGAAAGCATAAACAATATTTACGACTAATAAAAAGAATGTGATGGGTGAAAGAAGAGGTATTACAATTGTACCAAATCTTTTCCAAAAACTAGCTCCATCTATTGCAGCAGCTTCAATAATGGATTTTGGAATAGCTTGTAAACCTGCTAAGAAAAATAAAAAGTTATAACTTATTCTTCCCCATGATGAGGCTAAAATAACTAAAAACATTGCTTGATCACCTTTTAAAGTATGATTCCATTCGTAGCCTAAAGCTTTTAGATAATAAGAGGCTAAACCGATGTTTCCATTGAACATAAATAACCATAGAACACCTGCGATCGCTGGCGCTATAGCGTAAGGCCAAATTAATAAGGTTTGATAAACGCCAGCTCCTTTAATTAATCGATCTGCTAACGCAGCTAAATACAAACCCAAAGCCATGGATGAAACGGATACTGCCGTTGAAAAAATAACTGTGGTTTTAAAACTTGCTAGATAATAAGGATCGGATAATAAAAATCTAAAATTATCTAAACCAACAAATTCTGTCTTTAATCCAAAGGGATCTGGTAAAAATAAAGAATTCCAAATGGCTTGTCCTGATGGATAAAAAAAGAAGACAAAAGAAATTAGTAGTTGAGGTGCAACTAGCAGCGCTGGTAACCACCAGCCTTTAAAAAAAACCCTTTTTTCCATTTGATCTTAAGAATGATACTAGGGGCTTTCGCCCCTAGTAAATTAAATTGATTTATTTGTTAGCTCTTTCAAATCTTCTTAAAAGAACGTTACCTCTTTTTACAGCGCTGTCTAAAGCTACTTGAGCAGTTTTAGTGCCGTTGTAAACTCCTTCCATCTCTTCATCAATAATTCCTCTTATTTGATCAAAAGATCCAAGACGCAAGCCTTTAGAGTTTTGAGTAACTTTATTTCTCATCATCTGTATCCCTGCTAAATCAGTTCCAGGATTTGATTTATAGAATCCTGACTTTTTAGTAGCTGAAGCAGCTGCAGTAGTAACACCTAAATAACCCGTATCTTGGTGCCACTTAGCTTGAATATCAGTTCTTGATAAGAAAGCTAAGAATGCTGCCGTAGCTTTGTTCTCTTCTTTAGATTTTCCAGACAATGCCCACAGAGATGAACCACCAATAATTGTGTTTTGAGGTGCTTCTGTTGCTCCATAGTAAGGTAAGTGTCTAATACCAAATTCGAATTTTGCTTCTTTTTTGATACCAGCGTAACCAGCAGAAGATTCTGTCATTAACATACATTCACCAGCTCTAAAATTTTTACCGGCTTCATTTCTTCTACCCATGTACTTAAATTTACCTTCTTGAGCCCATTTACCTAAAGTTTGAATGTGCTTGATGTGTACTGGGCTATTGAAAGCTAACTCAGTATCTAAACCAGCAAATCCGTTTGATTTAGTTGCAAACGGTATGTTGTGGTAGGCTGAAAAGTTTTCAAGGTGAACCCAGCTGTGCCAACAAGTACAGAAAGGCATATCAATACCTTTTGCTTTTGCAGCATCAAGCGCGTTTCCAACTTTTTTCCAAGTACTCAAGTCCATCTCTGGATCTAAACCTGCTTTTTTCATCAAGTCTTTATTTACCCAAAGAACTGGCGTTGAGGAGTTATACGGCATAGATAACATTTTGCCATCTGTTGTTGTGTAATAACCAGATACAGCAGAAACAAATCCCTTAGGATTAAATCTTTGACCAGCATCTTTCATTAGTTGGTACATAGGAACGTAAGCTCCTTTTGCAGCCATTAAACTAGCTGTTCCAACTTCAAATACCATAAGGATATTTGGATGTTGTCCAGCTCTGAATGCAGCGATACCAGCGTTAAGAGTTTCTGAATAGTTACCTTTTCTAGTATGAACTACAGTGTATTTGTCTTGTGATGCGTTGAACTTGTTTACTTGTTCATCAAGTAATTCACCAAGTCTTCCACCAAAAGCATGCCACCATTGTATTTCTACTTTTGCTTGGGCGGCTGTTCCCGCAAACATTGCGAAAAGTGCCAACGAAGCAATTATTGCTTTTATTTTTTTCATTTTGAATGTCCCCCGTTTTCTTTAAAAAGAAAAAAATCTAGCACAAAACATATATAAAGAGGAGTCGCTAATTGAATTTAGATTCTACCTAGGGTTTTATTTTACTTTTCCAAAAAGATTTAAAAGTATAACACCTGCAATAATTAAGATTAAACCTATAGTCCCATAGATATTTGGAGTTTGATTATATTTAAATATACCAAATAAAGTTACTGCAGTTATAGTTAAAGCGCCATATGTTGCGTAAGTAAAACCAACTGGAATTATTGTCATTGCTTTTGAAATGCAAAATAAACAAACCACAATACTTGTAACACAAAAAATTGTTGGGCTTAATTTTGAAAATCCCTCAGTTGTTTTTAAAAAACCATTTGAGGCAATTCCTGTAATAATTGCTAAAGCAAGATATATATACCCTGATAGTAAAGTCATACTTTTCATTTAAGCTTTGGCAAACTGGCCGCCTTCTCTATATCTCCACAGCCATTTTTTCATTTCTTCTTCAACATCTGATGGTTTTAAATCTAAATCTTTTAGTGAAAGAAAGTTATTAGAAACAATATTATCTGCTTCAGATAAAATTTCACATTGATCTTTTGTTAAGATTGGTGGAAACGGCAACAGATCAGTAATGGTACTTTGAATTTTAGCAATAGGCATCGGCATAGGAACAACAAATCTTTTTTTGTTTATAGTTTTTAAAATTGATTTTACCATATCACCAAAACTAATAATTTTTGGCCCGCCTATTTCATATATTTTATTCTCATTATTTTTTGTCTCTATTGCTCTAACTATTGCGTCTGCAACATCATTAACTAATATAGGTTGAAATTTATAATTTATTCCGACCAAAGGAATTACTGGTAAAAAACTTAATTTTGAAAAAAGGTTTGTAAAGTTGTCTTCAGTACCACAAACTACACTTGGTCTAATAATTACAGTTTTATTAAAATTATTTAAAGCTTTTACTTCACCAGAATATTTTGATTTTTGATAAAGCGACTTGGAATTATCATTTGCTCCAATAGCTGAAACATGAATAAATTTTTTTACCTCAGACTCTTTACATGCTTTAGCAACTACTTCAGGTATAGTTGAATGAATGTTGTAAAATTTTTGTTTTCTAGTTTCATAAAGAATACCAATCAGATTAATTACGACATCTGAGTTTTTAATAGCTTCTTTTAACTCTGAAAAATTATTTGGATTCCAATCAATTAGTTCTATAGCGCCTGGAGTAGCTTGGGTTTTTAAATATCCTTTTTGAAAGGAATTTCTTGTGGAAATGATACATCTATAGTTTTTCTTGGTCAAATTTCGAACAAGATATCTGCCTATAAAACCTCCACCACCTAAAATTGTGCAAATTTGATTTTTCATGGTATTTAGAACTTATATATGAAAATTACTAAGTTTAAAGAGGACATAACTTCAGAGATTGCTAATTCATTCAAAAAAAGTATTGCTATTGATACAGAGGCTACAGGTCTTCAGATACCAGAACGTGATAAACTTAGCTTAATTCAAATTTGTGATGAAAATGGAAATGTATATATAGTTCAACCTAATAAAAATAATTATAAAGCACCTAATTTAGTATCTGTCTTGGAGGATGAGAAAATTTTAAAAATCGGACATTTTTTGAGATTTGATAAAAACTCTTTAGAGTTTTTTTTAAAATGTAGAATAAAAAATATTTTTGATACTAAGATAGCTTCAAAAATTGTTAGGACTTATACCGATAGTCATGGTTTAAAAAACTTAGTTCAGGAATTCTGTAATAAATCTCTAGATAAAAGACAAGGCTCCAGTGATTGGAATAAAGATATTAACGAGTTATCTGATAAGCAACTAGAGTATGCTGCTAACGATGTTGTTTACTTACATAAAATTAAAAGCGAATTAGAAAAAATGTTAATTCGAGAAAAAAGAATGGATATATTTAACAAATGTTTAACTTTTTTAGACACAAGAGTAGCGCTCGATCAAACTGGTTTTAAATTTGATATATTTGAACATTAATGAAAAAAAATTATATTTCCTTAGCTAAAAAATCAGCAGATATTCAGATTAATGAACTGAAGAAAGTTAAAAAAATTTTCAGTAATTCTTTTGTCAAGGCAATTGATTTAATTTTAAATTGTAGAGGAAAAGTTATTTTTGCTGGAATAGGTAAATCTGGTTTAATCGCTAGAAAAATATCTGCAACTTTTTCCAGTGTCGGTATTCCAAGTTTTTTCTGTGATCCAGCTCAAGCTTTGCATGGAGACATGGGTCAAATAGAAAAAAAAGATATACTCATTATTTTTTCATATTCAGGAAATACTTCTGAACTTAATAATATGATTAAATATGCCAATAGGTACCGTATTAAAATTATAGGCGTAGCCTCTAAAGTTGACAGTGTCTTACTCAAAGCCAGCGATGTTAAGTTGATACTCCCAAAAGTAAAAGAGGCAGATATAACAGGTATGGTTCCCACGTCGAGTACATCAATAACTTTATTATTAGGAGATTGTTTAGCTACAACAGCAATGCAAATTAAAAAATTTTCTAAAGAGAAATTTAAGATTTATCATCCTGGAGGAAATATCGGTAAATCACTACTATTAGCAAAAGATATCATGGTTACTGGATCAAAAATGCCAGTTGTTCACTTTAAAACGAATTTTAATAAAGTTTTACAAATTATGAACCAAAAAAACCTAGGAATGATAGTTGTAACAAGAAATAAATTTATTATGGGACTTATTACTGATGGTGATTTAAGAAGAGAACTTAATAAAAAATCTTCTAATAAAAATATACTTAAAATTTTAACTAAGAGCCCTTTAACAGTTAATGAGAACATGCCTGCCTCTAAAGCTCTCGGTATAATGAGTGAAAAGAAAGTGACTAGTCTTCTTGTTATCCCAGATAAAGACGTATCTAAAAAAAACAAGGTTCTAAAAGGAATAATTCATATCCATTCAATTTTACAAACAGGTGTTCAATGAACAAAAGAAAAGAAAGAAAATTTATAATTCAAGCTTTATTATTGATAACGGGAGTAGCTATTCTTATATATACCTACACAAGCAAAGATGAAAAAACCACAGATCAGCCTTCTAATACATCGAACCAAAGCAGTATCAGTATACAAAATGATCAAGATGACGGTGATGGTGCAGATGTATTTTATAATATAAAATATTCAGGTCTAGACCTTGCAGGTAATCGATATATATTAAATGCCAAAAAAGCAAAAACAGACAAAAATAATGAAGAATTAATAAAAATGGACTTTGTTGATGCAGTTTTTTATTTCAAAGATGGAACAGAACTCATTGTTTATTCAGAAAAAGGAATTTACAACAATAAAACTTTAGACATTGTTTTTACCGAAAATGTTGAGGCAGAATACGAAGAAAGCAAGCTTTTTTCACAAAAAGCAGAATACTCTAACAATAAAAATTATGTTGTAATATCAAACAATGTAAGTATTAAAAGTGATAAAGGCGATTTATATGCAGATAAACTCTTTTTTGATATTGAAAAGAAGACGTTAAAAATATCTTCTTTGAATGATGGTAAAATTGATGCTTATATAGATGTAAAATGAAAAAAGGATTTAGAATATTAAAGTTCAAAAAAGATAAGCCAATCTTTGAAGTTAAAGATGTAAGCAAATCTTTTGATGGTAGACCAATACTAAAAAAACTTTCGCTTAAAGTTTACCCTGGTGAATGCGTAGGTATATTAGGTCCAAACGGTTGTGGCAAAACTACTTTGTTTTCAATGTGCATTGGAGAAGAAAATGTTGAGGGGGGTAAGATATTTTTAAATGGAAATTCAATTGAAACTATTCCAATTCACTTAAGATCAAATGAAGGACTTGGATATCTTCCACAACAAAGAAGTGTTTTTAATATGACTGTTTATGATAATATTATGGGTATTGCTCAAATCTCTATTAAAGGTCCAGAAAATCAAAAAGCCATAACAGAAAAATTATTAGATGAATTCAATCTACAACATTTAAGAACAATCAACGCTTCCGTGCTGTCAGGGGGAGAAATTAGAAGGCTTATGATGGCAAGAGTGATGATTAATAAACCAAAAATTGTACTTCTTGATGAACCTTTAGCTGCTTTAGACCCTTTGATAATTCAAGATATTCAAAAATATATATTAAAAATTCAATCTTCTGGAACAGCAATTTTAGTGACAGACCATAATGTTAAAAATTTATTTGATATAACAGATAGAAGCTACGTTCTTGGTGAACAAACAGTTATAGCTGAGGGAACTTCAAGAGAATTATTAAAATCTACGAAAGCAATCGAACAGTATTTTGGTTCACAATTTTCGTAATACTGATGTTAAATAGGCCTTTTGATTTATCAGTCAATCAGAAAACAAAAAATTTTAACAAAGTTATTAAAGTTGACTCTGATAAATCAATTTCAATAAGAAGCTTTTTAGTTGGCTCAATTTGTCAAAAAATATCAACCGTCAAGAATGTTTTAGAGTCAGATGATGTTATGTCAGCCATAACTTGTCTAAAAAAATTAGGTGTCAAAATAAAAAAAATTAAACAGAAAAATTATATTATTTTCGGCAAAGGATTAGGTTCTTTGGCTGGTGGGAAAAATACTCAGCTGAATTTTGGAAACTCAGGTACATTAGCTAGACTTCTAATTGGTATTCTATCAACAACACCAAATATAAATTTAAAAATAAAAGGCGATAGTTCACTTAATAAAAGAAGTATGAAAAAATTAATTGATTTAATGTCTGCTTTTGGAGCATCATTTACTCCGAAGACAAAAATTAATTTCCCTTTAAAAATAGTTTCATCAAAAATGCCAATTGGAATCAATTATAAGGCTGGAGTTTCTGCACAATTAAAAAGCGCTGTGATATTTGCAGGTCTAAACTCTTATGGGGAAACAAAAATAACTGAAAATGAAAAAAGCAGAGACCATACAGAGAATATGCTTTTGGGAAACACAAAAGTAATACAGATAAAAAAGGGTGAGGAAAAAGTCATTAAAATTAATGGAAAAAATCAATTGAATCCTATTAATATTAATGTGCCTGGAGATCCATCTTCTGCAGCTTTTTTTGTAGCTTTAACCTTATTAAATAAAAACTCTTCATTGGTGATAAAAGATGTAGGATTAAATAAAACTAGAATAGGCTTTTACGAAATTTTAAAAAAACAAAAAGCTAAAATCAAATATCAAAATTTTAGAAAAGTTAATAATGAATACAGAGGCGATATAATAGTAAAGAGCTCCAGTATCAAACCTATTTTAGCTGATAAGTCTTTTTACGTTAACAGTACGGATGAATATCCAATATTATTTGTTATGGCTTCTCTAATTAAAGGCACGTCTGTATTTAAGGGGATAAGCGACCTAGCTAATAAAGAAAGTAACAGAATAGTTGAAATGCAAAAAATACTGAGACAAGTTGGAATTAAAAGCAAATATTACAAAAATACTTTAAAAATTTTTGGAAAAGGGATGATAGACGCCAAAAATAAAAAGATTCATGTCCCAAATTTGGGTGATCATCGTATTTGTATGTCGTCTTTTGTGTTAGCAATATTAACTGGAGCTAATTTACATATTAAAAACTTTGAAACTGTAAATACCTCTTCTCCCTCTTTTTTAAAAATCGTTAAATCACTTGGAGTTAAATTTGAAGTTAAAAAAGCATCATAAATTAGTCATTGCAGCAGATGGATCTGCTGCAAGTGGTAAGACAACAGGAGCAAAACTCATTGCTAAAAAGTATGGAATGAAATTTCTTTCTTCAGGGCTTTTATACCGGTACGCTAGCTATCAACTTCTTAAATTTGAACCTAAAAATGAAGTTTTTTTCTTAAAGAAAAAATTTAATAAACTTAAATTATCTCAATTAATTAATAAAAAATTTCATTCACCTGAAATTTCAGAACACACATCAATAATTGCAAAACAAAAGAAAATCAGGAATGTTCTTAAAATTTTTCAAAAAAAGTTTGCAAAAAAACATAATAAAGTTGTAATCGAAGGTCGTGATATTCAAACAGTTATATTACCTAACGCAGATATTAAATTTTTCTTTAAGTGCAGCCTTAATGTTGCAGCTAGAAGAAGATTTAAAGAGTTAAAAAAGAGAAATAAGAATATTAAATTGATGGATGTTAAAAAAGCTATGCGTATAAGGGATTATTTAGACAAAAAACGTAAAATTTCCCCTTTGATTCAGTCAAAAAAATGCTGTAATTGTGCAGTCCGACAAAATAAATATTAAAGGCATGGTAAATAAAATGTCACAAGTTGTTGAAAAAAGAATTAGAGATAAATATGGGAACAGAATTAGATCTAGAGAAAAATAAATCCTCACAAAAGGAATTCCAAACCCTTTTAAATAAAGACTTCGAAAATAGAAAACTCAAAGAAAACTCAATAATAAAAGCTACGGTGACAGAAATAACAAAGAATTTTGTTGTGGTAGACTGCAAAGCTAAAATGGAAGGCATGATACCAGTTGAAGAATTTAAAAATGATGAAGAATTTAAAAACTTAAAGGTAGGCTCTAAAATAGATGTTTTCTTAGAACGAATAGAAAGTTTCAAGGGAGAATTAATAATTTCAAGAGATAAAGCAAAAAAAATGAAAGCTTGGAAAAAATTGGAAAAAGTTTTTGAAAATCAGGAAGAGATGACCGGCTATATAACTGGTAAAGTGAAAGGCGGGTTTATCGCAACTGTAGAGGGCTTACCTTGTTTCATGCCGTCTTCTCAAATCGATGTAAAGCCTCTCAAAAGAGTAGATCATTTAATGAATACCCCAGTGAAAGTAATAGCTACAAGAATTGATAAAAACCGAGGAAATGTATGTGTATCAAGAAGAGCTGTTTTAGAAAAGAGTAAGAGTGCAGAAATAACTGAAGCTTTAAAGAATATTAAAGAGGGCGATATAGTTGATAATGCAATAGTTAAAGCTACTACAGATTGGGGAATATTTTTAGAAATAAATGGAATAGATGCATTATTGCACGTAAGTGATTTGAGTCATGGAAGAGTAAAAAAACCTTCCGATCTAGTTACTATAGGTCAAAAGTTAAAAGTAAAAATTACTAAGATAGACGAAAAAACTAATAGAGTATCTGCATCTATAAAAGCTCTGACAGAAAATCCTTTCGAAAATATTGAAAAAAAATACAAAGTTGGTGAAATTTATGAAGGAGTTGTTACAAAAATAATGGATTATGGCTGTTTTGTAAAAATTGAAGAAGGAGTCGAGGGATTAATTCATAGTTCTGAGTTAGACTGGACTAATAAAAATATTAAACCTAGTAAAGTTTTATCTATCTCTCAAAATATAAAATTTAAAATTGTAAATATTGATAAAGCATCTAAAAGGATATCTTTATCTTATAAAGCAACTTTGGAAAACCCATGGAACAAAGTTAAGAATTTAGTAGGAAAAGAAACCGAAATTAAAATAAATAACATTACTGACAAAGCAATATTCGGTGAAATGGTAGATACACAATTATCAGGAATGTTGCATTACAAAGAATTATCTTATCAAGAGAATATCGAAGATCTTAAAAAATTTAAGAAGGGTGATAGGCTAAAAGTTAAGATTCTAGAAATTAATGATGAAAAAATTAAATTTTCTAAGAGAGCCATTGAAAAAGATCCTCTAGATTGGTTTAAAGATAATAAGAAAAAAGTTGGTGATATTATTACGACAAGAATCTACGAAGTTTTAAAAACTGGTGTTAAAGTGGCAATTGATAATGAGAAAAAACTTATCGTAACGATCAGAAAAGCAGATTTAGCAAAAGATATCGCTGATGCGAGACCTGAAGTGTTCTCACCCAACAACGCTTTGGACGCCAAAATAACAGAATTGGATTTGAAAACTAGAAAAGTGAAATTAAGCGTAAAGGCTGCTCAAATTGATGAAGAAAAATCATTAATTGCTAAATTCGGAGAAGGTGCAACAAAATCTGGGGCTACTCTTAAAGGAATTTTTGAAAAGGCTATCGGTAAAAAAAAAAATAAAAACGAAAAGTAATTGTCTAGACAAAAGCTTATAAAACAGCTTAAAAATAAAAATCCTAAACTAAATCAATCAGAGTTAGAAAATATATTAAATATTTTTTCCAAAACTCTTTATAATAAGTTAATAAAAGGAAACAGCTTAGAAATTCGGGGCTTTGGGAGATGGTACTCTAAAAAATTAAAGGAAAACTTTAATGCGCGTAATCCCTCTACAAATGAATTAATATATAAACCAGAACGTGTTAAAATAAGATTTAAACCGTCAAAAAAATTAAATAAAATAATTAACGAATGAAAAAAACAAAGATATTTATAGCATGCGATACAACAAATCTTGTAAAAGTTAAAAAAATTATTAACCAATCAAAAACAAATAAAATTAAAATTGGTTATAAATTTGGTTTAGAATTCATGAATTCCAAAAATGGTAGGACATTTTTAGCAAAACTAAGGAAAAAAATTATTTTTGTTGATTTAAAATTAAACGATACAGTAAACACTATGCTGTCTGCGGTAAAAGCTTTAAAGGATATAAAGATTAATTATCTCACTGTTCACATTTCTTCTGGTTTGGCTGCTCTAAAAGCTGTCAAAAAAATTTCTGGGCCAACAAGAATAGTAGGTGTTACAACTTTAACCTCATTAAATAACAATGATTTAAAACTCATTGGATATAATAAATCTGTAAAAAATTTAGTTGCTCATCAAGCAAAGCTTGCCAAAAAAGCAAACTTGGATGCTTTGGTTTGCAGCCCTTACGAGGTAAGTGCGGTAAGGAAAATTTTTAAAAAAGAAATCATTACCCCTGGAGTGCAGATTGGGAAAAAAAATTACGATCAAAAACGTTCTATGGAGGCCAAAAAAGTTAATTCTGATTGGTTGGTGATTGGAAGAGCAATTACAGCCCGTGGAAATATCAAAAAAAATATTCAAAATCTTATTGAAAAATTAAGATAATGAAAATAAAGATTTGCGGTTTAAATCCTATTAGAGATGTTCAATTATGTATTGACCTAAAAGTAAATTATTTAGGATTTGTTTTTTATGAAAAATCTCCACGAAATATAAGTCTACCAGAGATTAAAAAGCTTTCTCATTATGATAAAAAAGAGTCATCTTTTGTTGCAGTAACAGTGAATCCAAGCAACGAATTTATAAAAAAAAATCTAATCGATAATTTTGATTTTATTCAACTTCATGGATCAGAGTCAAAAGATAGAGTAGAAGAAATTAAAGGTATGGGTTTTAAAATTATTAAAGCTATAAAAGTTAAAGAAGAAAAAGATATAGATAAACATAAAGAATTCAATAATGCTGATATAATATTGTTTGATACACCTTCAATGGAAAAAACTTCGGAATTCCCTAAAGATTTAATTGCTAAGCTACCTCAAGGTGAAAAATATGCTTTAGCAGGATCTATCTCGAGGGATAATGTGGAAATTATTAGTAAATTAGGGGTTAACTTTTTTGATTTATCATCTAGTTTAGAGAGTCAATTAGGTTACAAAGATCATCTTAAAATTGAAGATTTTATAAATAAAATAAATGAGCTTAAAAATTAGAAAAAACATACCCCTCATTGACCAGCACGATAAAAACTTTATGTATGGTGGAAAATTTGGTGGAAATTTTATACCGGAAACTTTGAAAAAACCTATTGATGACTTAACAAAATTATTTGAAAAATTAAGAAGAGATAAAAAATTTCTTAAAGACAGGGATAATTATTTTAACAACTTTGTAGGTGCTCCTACACCTTTTATAAAGTTAGAAAATTTATCCGATCATCTTGGTGGGGCTCAAATATATGCAAAAGTAGTATCTGAAGCTAATGGTGGCGCCCATAAAATTTATAATGCAACTGTTCATTGTTTAATTGCAAAAAAAGCAGGGAAAAAATATGTGGTTGGTGATACCGGAGCAGGTTATGCAGGCAAAATGCTCTCTATGGCAGCAAAGAAGTTCAGTCTTAAATGTAAAATATTTATGGGAGCTAAAGATATTAAAAGACAAAGACCTAATGTTGAGGCAATGAGAAAAAATGGAGCAGAAATAGTTCCTGTTACCACAGGAAGTCAAACTCTTGTTGATGCTGTAAGTGAATGTATGAGATACTGGGTCTCAAATTGTGATACCACTCACATGTGTGTTGGTTCTACAGTTGGTCCTAATATATTTATTAAAATTTGTGCTTGGAGTACTGCTCAAATTTCAAGAGAACTTATTAAACAAGTAAAAGAAGAATTTGGAAAAATACCTGAAAAATTAAAATTAATTAATTGTGTAGGTGGTGGAAGTTCAGCAGCAGGATTTTGGAATGAGTTTATGGATACTAATGCTCAGTTTATTGGCGTAGAAGCTGGAGGCCCAAGAAATAGTAAACTTCATGCGGCACCATTAACTAATGGATCTAAAATTGGTATTCTTCATGGAGCTGCACAATACGTTATACAAGACAGTGAAGGTCAAATAGGTTCAACAGAGTCAATATCTGCAGGACTTGATTACCCAGGAATTTCTCCATTACATTGTTTTCTTAAGGACACAAAAAGAGCAAGATACACTTCTGCGAGTGACGAAGAAGCGCTTAAAGCTTATCAATTAGTTTCTAAACTTGAAAATATATCTCCCTCACTTGAGCCTTCACATGCTTTTGCTGAAGCAATTAAATTAGCACCTAAATTAAGTTCATCTGAGATTATTATTGTAAATTCTTGCGGCGATAGTCTGAAAGACAAAGATATTATTAAGCAAAAATTGGGATCATACGTAAGATGAAATCAAAAATTTCTGAAGCCTTTAATAATTGTAAAAAAGAGAATAGACCTGCTTTAATTACTTACACAGTTGCGGGAGATGATACCAAAAATAATTCTCTCAAAATACTAAATACGATATCAAAGCACGCTGATATTTTAGAGCTAGGTTTCGCGCATAACACTCCTATAGCTGATGGCGGACAAATACAGGGTAGCTCGTATCGAGCTTTAAAAAATGGGATTAAATTAAAAGATGTTTTTCAAATTGTAAAAAGTTTCAAAAAAAAATATCCTAACAAACCAATTATTTTAATGGGCTATTTTAATCTAATATATCAAGTTGGTGAAAATAACTTTTTAAATAATTGTAAATCATCAGGCGTTGATGGACTGATAATAGTTGATCTTCCTTACCCCGAAAATAAAAACTTTGCGAACAAATGTAAGAAAAAATCAATCAATTTTATACAACTACTATCACCTACTACCTCTAAAGATCGAATGGAAAAAATTATCAAAGACTCTCATGATATGATTTATTATATATCAATGCTTTCAACCACAGGCGGAAAGCTAAAAGTTTCGCCTAAAAAAATTTTGCAAAATTATAATAAGATTAAAAGATTAAACCCGAAAAAAAACCTAGTAATCGGTTTCGGAATTACGAATAAGACCATTAAATCTCTTAAATCTGCGGATGGGCTTGTAGTAGGAAGTATGTTGTGTAAAACTATAACTAATTCGCTCAAAATGAGACAAAATCCTGTCACAAAGTTAGATAAAGTTGTGTACAATCTAAAAAAGCAAATTATATGAATTGGATAACAAAATTTATTAAGCCAAAAATAAAATCTCTTTTTGAAAAAAAATCTTCAAAAACTGAGGAAAATCTTTGGACTACGTGTGGGTGTAAAAATTTAATTTATAAAGAAGATATGGAGGCAAATCAAAAAGTTTGCCCTAAGTGTGGAGCGCACCATAAATTAACATGTAGAGAAAGATTCGAAACTTTTTTTGATAACAAAGAATTTGAACTAATTGAAACTCCGTTGCCTAAAGATGATCCGTTAAATTTTGAAGACAAAAAAAAATATATTGATAGATTAAAAGCTGCGCGTAAATTAACTGGTCAAGATGATGCAATTTTAATTGCAAAAGGGAAAGTTCAAAACATTAATATGGTAGTTGGAGCACAAGATTTTAGATTTATTGGCGGGTCATTTGGAGCAGCATCGGGTGAAGCTTTTATAGCAGGAGCACAATATGCAATTGAAAATAAAATACCTTATGTTTTTTTTAGTTGTTCCGGTGGGCAACGAATGCATGAAAGTTCTATAGCATTAATGCAAATGTCAAGAACGGCTTTGGCAGTAAACGAATTGAAAAAAAACAATGTTCCTTTCATAGTTGTTTTAACGACTCCTACAACTGGTGGGGTATCAGCCTCTTGGGCTAGTTTAGGTGACATCATAATTTCTGAACCAAAAGCCATTTTTGGATTCGCTGGGCGAAGAGTTATCCAAGATACTGTTCGTGAAACTTTACCAGATGACTTTCAAACTGCGGAATATGTTAAAGATCATGGTGGTATAGACTTAATTGTTGAGCGAAAATACTTAAGTTCATCTATTGGAACACTACTAAATGTTCTATTGAAAAGAGCAGAGTCTCAAGCTAAACAAGACTCGAATGTCACAGTCGATAAGTCTTTACAAGCAGTTAGCTAATCATAAGCTTTTTAACAAAACTATAAATTTTGACTTAAAGAGAATTAAACTAGTTCTCAAAAAATTAGGACATCCAGAGAGAAAGATGAATAATGTCATTAATTTTTTGGGTTCTAGTGGAAAATTTACTACCTTGCATTCTGTTAAGTATTTTATTGAAGCAAATAAACAAACAACAACTTCATACATTTCACCCTCCTTAAGAGATATTAAAGAACGATTTTGGATGGGAAACAGATTTTTATCTCATCAAGAAATTAAACAGTCAATTAAATTGATTTCAAAATTTAAGGTACCTCTGACTATTTTTGAAGTACTCACAGTAATTTATATAATTTATGCATCAAGACAAAATACTAACTATCACTTAGTGGAGGCAGGAGCGTTATTTGCTAAAGATTCAACTAACGTATTTGATTTTCCTTTAGCTCAAGTAATTGTCAATATTAACAAACAACATTTAAATTTCTTAGCTAAAAACAAAAAAACGTTAGATGAAGTTATTTATCAAAAAGTAGGTTTTTTAAGTAATTTTACTCATATTTATGTGGGTAAACAAAGACCTGAGGTATTAAGTAAAATTAAAAAAAATCTTAAAAAAAATAAAAGTAAAATAAATTATCCTAATAATTGGAAATTGATGAAGAAAAATAAGCACTATTTTTTTAAAGATAAAAAAAATAAAATTAAGCTTAATACTAAAAATATTCATTCAAAAGGATTATTAGAAAATCTTTGTCATGCAATTAAAATAGCTCTAGATCTAAAAATTGATAAAAAAGTCATTGAAAATACTATTCCGAATATTTCATTTGAGGGAAGATTTCAGTATTTAAAAAAAGGTAAAATTAAAAATAAACTTCATAAAAATGAGCAGATTATGCTAGATGGTGCTCATGCAGAGGCGGATGCTAAAAATTTAGCAAATTACTTGAAAAATATTAATATGCCTAAATACGCTATTTGGGCAATGATGAAAAATAAAGAACCTGATTTGTTCATTAAACAATTTAAAGGGATTTTTAAAAAGATAATAACAATACCTATCGAAAATGAGAAGAATTGTATGTCTGCTAAAGATTTAGAAACTATAGCAAAAAAAAATCAATTGAATGTAATTAAAGCTAATAATTTTAGTGAAGCAATTAGGAAGATAACCTCAACTGATAAGAAATTAATAAGCTGTTTGGGCTCTCTTTATAATGTTGGAAATATACTAAATAAAAATTAGATGTGAGGCTGGATAAAATCTAGCATATCCTTCTCACTAGTAGCTCCAACTTTAGTCCCTAAAAGTTTTCCAGCTTTAAATAAAAGCACTGTAGGCACACCTCTGACTGAGTATTTAGTAGGTTCATTAGGTTGGCTTTCAATATCATGGTAGTAACAGTCAATTTTATCAGCCATATCATTTGAAATCTTTTCTATAATTGGTTTTAATTGTTGGCATGGCCCGCACCAGCTGGCTGAAAATTGAATTAGATTTAATTTACTTCCGTTAATTTGATCTTGAAATTTTTCGTCTGTAGAATTTTTAAATGCCATATTCTTTTAATAAGTATTATTTTGATAATGTCAACTTAGGTCTTAGTGATAAATGACTAATTGTTTATAACAACGATTTAAATCTTTCTTAGGCAGCTTCATATTTTTTCTGAATGTTTTCTACAAATTCATTGATCTCATCTAAAAACTTTAATTTCTCAGCATTCCCCTCTTTTTCAAATTCATTTCTAAAATGGTCACATTCTGTATAAAAATCAGAGCAAGTCGTCCATTTTTCTTTATTGGTACTCAAAATTCTTTTTGCGATACCTCTTCTAATTTCTTTTGTAACACTTTTAGGTAATACTTGAGGTGCTTCTTGATAAATAATCTTCTTGCCAAAATCTACTAAACGCTCATCTTCAAATTTATCTAAAAGTTTAAATTTATCTTCCCAGCTAGCTTGATGCCATTTTTCCATTTTAGGAGTTTCTTTATTGTCTACAAATTTAACATAGATGCTTTCTTCTGGAGTAATGTCTGACTGGTCACCTGTATCTCTTTTTTCTTGAGCTATCTCTGCTAACGCTAATGAAACTCTTGCACAAAAATCTTTATTACCTTTTATAAGTTTTGCACGTTTTAATAGCTGTTCTTTAGTCATTGCTGAATAAGGCTCTGCTTTAGATGCGTAGTCAGAATGTAAAAGAACTGGAGCTTTATTCGAACGAATTGTTCTAATAAATTTTGGAGTTTTTTTAATTTCTTTTTTAAGTTCATCTAAAGGAAGATCAAAATAAATTTCAGGATCAAATCTTAAATCGAATGCCTGGACCCATTTGTAAATAGGATGAAGCATATGTTCATGGTAAAGCGGAGTAACTAAATATAATTTTGACTTGCCATAAAAATATTCGTTTAAACTAAACATCAGTTCATTTCTAGAAAAATTTTCTACTTCTTCTCTGCTACCAGTCATCATAGCTGATCGCCATGTAATATTTTGTTCTTTATAAATTTTCTCTAAAACTAATTTTGTTAGGTTTGCATCAAATAATGCATTATGAGCCCCCCCTGACTCGATACCATTCATTCTAGCAAGAGACTCTAATTTCATAATAGCATTACCTTTCTCATTAGTTTCTGTTTTCATTATGTTGTCATTTACTGCAAAGGCAGCTCTAACGATGTTAAGACCATCTTGTCTTTTATTTCCGTTGGTGTTTGTTAAGTAAGGTTGTCGAAGACCTTTAAAAAATTCTTTCCTAAGCATTTCATCATCGAAATTTATATTCGAGTAACCCAAAAATACTGCGGGGCTCCATTTCTTAAAGGTTGTCTCAACTTCTTGGAGCATTTGGTAGTGAGAATAATTTGCTTTAGTTAGCATTGAAATATTTGACTGATTTACCAATAAAGCGCCAGCTTGCGGAACAACACCTTCTGGTAATCTACATCGAATATTTAATTTATCTAATTCTTTGAAATTATCATTCATAAGGATTGCCCCTATCTCAATGATAGTTCCAAAAAAAGTATTACTAGAGTCTGTTTCTATATCCCAAATAACTATATTCATTTTTTATTTTCTATTTTTGTTACTTCACCTAGATCAAGATTCTTAATTTTTTCTGATCTATTAATGATTTTTTCAACTGATATACTAAGTTCTCTAAATTCTTGAGAAATTTTATTTTGTGACTTGCTAATATTTGAAAACCTTTCTCCAAACCTTCTAGTGTCTTCTAAAACAGCTCCAACTTCTTTTTGTAAAAATTTAGCTAACCTGCTGTATTCTTTGAATTGGATAAATATTTTCAAATTCATTAGATGGGGAAAAAGAGTATCGGGTGAAACCAAAATAACGCCTTTTTCTCTAGCTGTTTTTACAAAGTCTCTCTTAGAGTTAATTATTGCATCAAACACACCTCTTGAAGCAATAAACATAAAGGCATAAGGCGCTGTTTCTCCTGCAATTACGTACTTAGCTACTTCTTTAATATGGTTAGTAACATCTGTAGCAAAGTCTTTTATGGCTTGCTTTTTTTGAATTTCATTTTTGGTTTCACTCATTATTTTGTAATTTTCCCAAGAAAATTTTGAGTCAATTGGTATTGCTAGATCTGAAGTTCCCAGTGTTAACAAACAGTCAACTCTGCTACCATTTGAAAAAGTATGTTGAAATTTATAATTTTGTTTAGACACAGTATCTGACACAAGAATTTCTAATGATTCCTCCCCTAATCTTCCACGCTGAGTTTTGTTATTAAATAAATTTTTAAAGTCAATCACTTCGTTGGCTATTTTGTCCATTTGCTCTTGGGTTTTTTGAAGAGATGAAACACGTTCTTTTATTGAAACAAATTCCTCTTTAAGGGAGGTATTATGAGTGTTTATTTTTTCTAAAATTATATCTTTTAATTCGTTTAGATCTTTTTTTCTTTCTCGCTCTAAGTCTAAGGAAGATTTAATTTCATCGCTGTTATTTTGTTTTTGATCGAGTTTTTTATAAATAAAAAATAAAAATCCAACGAGGATTACTAAAAAAGCTATAATTACATATTCCATTTTACTCCTATTCTCTTAACTACTTATTAGAGGAAAATATTAGACAGAAAAGAGAGCTAACATCCAACTTCTAAACGAGTAGTCGGTTTACTAATTTAGCTACTTATTTGATGAATGTTTAGATGAAAGAAAGGAAAGAAAGGTTACTAAACAATCACATCTAAACAAGTAGTTATATTTAGTATTCTTAACTTACACCAATCATTTTTAAAGTCAATAGTAATTATAAATTTTTTTCTTTTTAATTATTTAATAATATATTTTGTTAATATAAAGTGATTGAAATATAATTATGAGCTCATTTGATGATAGAAAAAAATCTTTTGAAAAAAAATTTGCAACTGATCAAGAGTTACAATTTAAGATCACAGGACGAAGAAATAAGTACTTTGGTCAATGGGCAGCTGAGAAACTTCAAAAAAAAGATCAGGACATAGAAACTTACATTGATGAAGTGATAAAAGCTGATTTAAAAGAAGCTGGTGATATGGATCTTATTAGTAAAGTTCTTGAAGATTTCAAAGCAGCCTCTGAAAATATAACTGAAGAAGAAATTAAAATCAAACTTGATGAGTTTTTAGAAAAAGCTAAAGCTGATTTTCAATAATATTAATCTGTCTAAAGATTATATCTAAATATATTTTAAAATGTTTTTAGCTGGAAGTGTTTTTTTAATCCAGGAAGATGGAATATTTTCGAAACCTTTTAAAGCTGCAAAGTAAGCTCCAACAAAATTAGCCCTACTACAGTTACAACCGCCCGCTTTAATAGTTTTGTGCACTGCATCTTTATATGTTTTAGAAGAAATCATAGCGTGAACAGAGCCCATAAAAGTTCCGGGATAACTGCAGGCTTTTCCAAATTTCTTAACAACACTAATGTGGTTTTTATTTTTGTATCTTAAAACTTTTTTTATATTCGCAACTACGTCCTTAAAATATCTATTTTTTTTATATTTCCTAAGAAACGTTAGTATAGGGTTTTTCTCACCATTAGCAGCTAAATCTATGATCTTTAATTTTGCCATAGCGTAGGTTTCATTAATCTTGGAGTTAGCTACGCTTTTGACTACTTTTTTTAAATCTTTTTCATTATTATTATAAAGATAATAAGGAAGTGCAGCGCAATAACCATCGGACTCATTAACCTTTGTTCCTCCGGTGATGTTTTTTTTTGCTTTAATATTTTGGATTGTCTCAAGTATATTTTGATGTATCCAGGGACCATTCATAGGTTTTTTCCATTTAATCTTTTTATATTTTTTTCTGAGTTTAAGGTTTCTCCAATAAGCAGAGCCTGGACCAAAATTTTTTATAATATTTTTTTTAAAGTTTTTTAAAATTTCAGATTTGTTTTTAGTTGTTGTTAATGTTTTAAACATAACCTGGCCTACATCATTATAACCAGAAACATTTCCTGTTTTGACCGAATAAAAAGGACTTTTGTTTTGTTTTAAAAAAGTGATTACTTTTTTATCTTTTATATAACTTTTTAATTTCTTAGGATCATAAACCCAATGTAAAGGTCTCGTTGCAGCATCTGCGACTGTCGCCCCTAGGAAAATATTTAAATTATTCATTATGTATAACTTTATTATTAGCCAAAGATCCACAAGATGCATTTATGTCTCTACCTCTGCTTCTTCTAAATAGAGAAAGAAATCCAGCTTCTTGTATTGTTTTAGAAAACTTATCAATGTTTTCTTGAGTTGCTGGTTTGAAATCTTTATTTGATAGAGGATTAAACTCAATCAAATTTAATTTTGAAGGAACTTTTTTCATAATCTTTATTAATTCTTTTGCATGATCATTTGTTAGATTTTCATCTAAACATATCCATTCAATAAAAATAGGTAATTTTGTTTTTTCATAATATTTTTTTAGCTGTGGTAATAATGAACTAATAGAATATTTGTCATTTATTGGCATTAATTCTGATCTATGTTTTGGTATTGAGCTATGTAAACTCCATGCAAGATAAACATCTAACTCATTTGCAGCCCACTCTATTGCATCTAAATTATCTTTTTTTATTCCAACTCCAACAGTGCTAACTGTGATTCTAGTTCTTCCGTATTCTAAGCCATCTTTATTTTTTGAGTTATCAATTGCTATTTTTACATTATCTAAATTTAAAAAGGGTGAACCTTCGCCCATTAATACTTGATTGGTTATTTTTTTCTGTGTCGACCAATCATTAATATAATCTTTACTTAAAATGATTTGTGAGATTATTTCTCCCGGTGATAAATTTCTTACTAATTTTTTTGAAATTTGAGCTGTTGCACAAAATTCGCAGGAGAGATAACAACCCACTGATACAGATAAACAAATTGTATATCTGCTTTGCGATTTATCTGGAATAAGGACTGTCTCAACATTGCGTTTATCTTTAAGCTCTAAAAGAAATTTTATAGTACCATCCTTAGATTTTTGAACATCTATAATTTTTGGTTTTTCTAAACTTATCAAATCTTTGATCTTGCCTCTGAGATCAGCTCCAAATGTTGTAAGCTCATCAAAACTTTTAATATTTTTTTTATAAACTGCATTGAAGAGTTGTTGTGATCTCATCTTTGCCTTTTTCGGTTCAACTTCTCCTTTTTCAATTAAAAAAGCTTTTAATTGATCAAAATTAAGATCATAAAAATTTTGTTTTTCCATTGAGAGGATATTAAAGACTTGAGTGGGGATTTTAAAGTCCCCACCCTATAAAGTTTCTTACAGCTGATTTTTATCAGTTTTTAAGTGTTTTAAAATTTTGCCAGAATTTTTTCCACTTTTTACCATGTAACCCGATGTACCATTTGCATTTGTCTCTGGGGCTTTTTGGTTTTTGCTTAACTGCATTGAGAGTTTCTGCTCAGCTTTTTTTACGGCAGAATTTCCATACAGTTTGCTAAATCTATCCATAGCAACTCCTTTCATTTCTACCGACTTTGCAACCCTTTATAGGTCCGGCATGTCGAATGCCGAGTCTTTTTTACCATGACATATGGGTAATCAAACATTATTATAATGTATATATTTGTCAATGGATAATAAGCTTTTAGGAGTAATCATAATAGGTTTTGGTCTTTTAGTTCTTTTTAGTGAACAAGAATATTCTTGGATCGTTTCTGCTTTAGCTGTGGGGATAGGTTCAGGATTTCTAATACGGAAAAGTGAAAAAAATGATATAGACACTTAGAAATGTCTAAGAAAATTTTTATTGTTTACGGCCATCACGATATTAATAAATCATTTAATGCATCTATAAGAGATACTTTTATTGAAGAGGCAAAAAAATTGGGCCATCAAATTGATCTAATAAACTTGCACGAAGAAAATCCTATCCCATTTTTTGATGGTTCTGGACCTAATGATCAAATCTTAAATTACAGGAAAAGACTAGAAAATAGCGACGTATTGTTCATGATTTCACCTTGTTATAATTTAAGAGCTACAGCTATTTTAGAAAATTGGATTGATCTTACTTTGGCTCCTAAATGGTTTTTTTCATTTAAAAGACTTGTTGGAAACTGGGGTTACCCTGTTGCCGGAGCAATGAAAAATAGAAAAGCTATTATGTCAATGACTTATGGCGGAAATTGGTTTTCAATACAAACTTGGTTTCAAAATATACCATTTAGGAGAATAAAAGCAGGAGTTTTAAAATTAGGTGGTATGAAAACAACTTACATAAGATTTTATGAAGTTCTTCCGGGTATGACTGCGGAAAAATTTAATATGCACATGCAAAAAGTAAGAAAATTAGTGCATAATTTATAACAATTTTAATTCTTCTTTAAAAAGTATATAAGAAATTAATGGAGAACTTTAAAAATTGGATGACTGAAGCAGCTAACATCATGTTTGATGATAGCAAAAATGACTTAAGAAGTTTGCCAAAATCAGTAAGACTTCAAATACTAATTGTATTATCATTTGTTTGGTCAACTGTTTTTAGCTTGTATGTTTTTAGTGTAACTTCTTTTATTTTCGGATGGGCAGGAGTAGTTATGGCCCACATTGGTCTGATAATTGCAGTTTATTTAACTTTCAAATTTTTTCATAAAAAACAAGAGCAGCCTGTGAGTGTCTTTCAATCAGGAAACTATAATCCAGCAAAAATTTTTGCGGTTTTTTTTATAGTTTTTTTTATTTTCATTTTCACAAAAGGTATTGATGTTTTAACTAGGACAAATTCTTATGAAACTCCATACTCAGGTCCTGATACAACTACAGAAGAAAGAATTAAAAGATTTGTAAAATAACTAAATCTTAAATAAAATTATTGCATGAAATTATTGAGAGTTGGCCAATCAGGTCAAGAAAAAGTTGCAGCAATAGACTCGGAATTTAAAATTCGAGATTTATCCTCTTACATTGACGATCTAAATCCAGATACAATAAACTTTAAAACTCTTGAGAAATTACAAAAAATTAAAATCGAAACACTTCCCGAAATTTCAAAAAATACTAGAGTTGGACCTTGTATCAACAGACCAAGTAATATTCTTTGCATAGGATTAAATTATTCTTTACACGCAGAGCAAACTGGGTCTAAGCTACCGGATAATCCGATTGTCTTTAATAAAAGTCCCGACTGCCTTCAAGGTCCTAATGATCCTATCAAAAAAAATAAATCACAAGATAAGCTAGATTATGAGGTCGAGCTTGCAGTGGTCATCGGAAAAGAGGCAAAAAATATTGCTGAGGATCAAGCTCTGGATTATGTTTTTGGATATTTTATTTTAAATGATATATCTGATCGTCACGTTCAAAAAGTGATAGGTAATGGTCACTGGACGCTTGGAAAATCTTGGTGTGCACCAGCAGGAGGTTTATTGGTAACTAAAGAACATATTAAAGATATAAATAATATTAATTTAACTCTAAGAGTAAATGGTGAACTTAGGCAAAATGGAAATACAAAAAACATGATTTTTAATGTTAGTTTTTTAATCGCACATATAAGTAAATATTTAACATTGAAACCTGGCACAATAATCTCAACAGGTACCCCAGCCGGCACTGGAATGGAACAAAAGCCTCAAAAATTTCTTCAAGTTGGGGACGAACTTCATTTAAAAGTCGATCATTTAGGTGAACAAAGTTATAAAATAGTAGGAGATGAGTAATGTCAAAGCGTTACAGTGGAAAAAGTTTTAAAGACTCTAGTGTAATGAAAAAAGCTAAACTTACTTTAAAACAAAAAAGAAAATTAAAAAGAGATAAGAAAAAAAGATAATGTGCGGAAGATTTACTATAAGAAAACCCGTTACTAAAACAGTGGATATAGTTAAAACTAACATTAAAGTTGAAGACAGTGATAACTATAATGCCTATCCTACCCAACAGCTACCAATCATAAAGTCTTATACAAATGGAAAGGCACTTGAGTTATGTGAATGGGGATTAGTTCCTGCTTGGTCAAAAAAGCTTGATAAGTTTTCTCCTCTGATTAATGCTAGAAAAGAAACATTAAAGGAAAAAATTACATTTAAAAACCTTATTCAAACCTCAAGGTGTATCGTGCCTGCAGATGGTTATTACGAATGGAAAAGAGAAGATAAAACTAAAACTCCGTATTATTTTACTAAAGAAAATGATGAACTTATGTTCTTTGCGGCTATATACCAGAAAAATCAATTTTGTTTAATTACAAGAGAGGCAACTGAAAAAATAAGTGCAATTCATCACAGAGAGCCTATGATTATTAATCAAAGTCAAATAAACAACTATTTAAATGTTAAAAAAGATGCCATGGAAATTTTAAACTCAATTAAGCCACCAGAACTAAAGTTTCATGAGATATCAAAAGATATTAATAACCCAGTAAATAACGACCCTGCTTTAATTAAACCTTTAAACTAAATGAATTTATCTATCTCACCAGGAAAAAATAATGTTGGAGCTTATATTAATAATATTAATTTAAGATCCCTAAATCAAGACCTTGCAACGGAAATAAAAAAGATTTTAAATCAATACGGGGTGATATTTATTAAAGAACAAAACCTTGATCCTGAAACTTATCAAAATTTTGCAAAAACTATAGGTCAACCTGTTGTGTATCCAAGACTTAAGGGATTAGATGAAAAATTTCCATTTATAAATGTAATCGAAAGAAAACCTGATGATAAAAATTTAAGTTTCGGCTCTAGTTGGCTTCACCAAGACACAAGTTATTTATCTAATGATAGGCCAAGATATACAATGTTGATGGGTAAAGAAATACCAGCTGGCCAAGGAAATACTATATTCTCATCTGGTTTTAATGCTTACGACAAATTACCTGATGATATCAAAGAAAAAATTAAAGGTGCTACTGCAGTTTTTTCATCAGCAGGCCCGATAGCAGTAACAAGACTTGAGCGAGAAAAAGAAATGGGCATTAAATCTTCAGAAAGTATGGAGGCTGAACATCCAATAGTTATTACCGTTGATGGAAAGAAAACCCTATATGTTTCTCCAGGTCATTTAATGAAAATTAAAAATGTAAAAGAGGACGAGGCTGAATATTTAAAAAATTATTTAGTAGACCACGTAAACAAAGAAGAGTTTATATTTTCTTATGAGTGGACTAAAGGTGATATCTGTCTATGGGATAATTTAAGTATTCTACATATGGCCAGTGAAATAAAGAACTGTAGAAGAGTAATGCATAGAATAACAATTAAGTAATTATTTTTTTAAAATGGTAAGGTGCCCCATTTTTCTTTTATCTTTAATAGATTTTTTTCCATAGTCATAAAAGAATTCACCTTTATTAAATTTTTTCGATCTATAGGTTTCGATATCTTTTCCTAAGACATTAAACATTTCAGCATTAGAAATTTTTTCTACTTTTTCTAGACCTAAATCACATACTGCTCTTACATGATTTTCAAATTGGCTGATGTTAAATGCATTTATTGTTAAGTGACCTGAATTATGAACTCTTGGTGCAATTTCATTGACTAATAAATTATCATCTTGGTCGATGAAATATTCAACACACATTGTACCAACATAATCTAATTTTTCTGCAATTAGTTTTGCATTACTCTGTGCCTTAGTAAAAATTTCTTTATTTATATCTGCAGGGATTTTTGAATGATTTAAAATTTGGTCTTTATGAATATTTTCTATTGGTTCATAAATATAAGTTTCACCGTTTAAGTATCTTGTAATTACAACTGATATTTCTTTTTTTAAGTTTACTTTCTTTTCTAAAATATAATCAGCAGTAAAGCACCAATCTTTTTTTACATCATTAAGGGAGTTTAAAACAAATTGACCGTGCCCATCATAACCAAGTGTATTAGATTTTAAAATTCCAGGTAATATTTTTTTATTTTTTCCGACATCTCCAGCCTGTTTAATAAAAGCCCAGTCCGTAGTTTTTATACCTAAATCATTTACAAAAGTTTTTTCTAACTTTCTATTTTGAATAATTTTATTTATTTCTGGCTTAGGTAAGACTTTTTTCTTTAATTCTATTTTTTTTAAAATATCTACTGGGATGTTTTCGAATTCAAAGGTTACGATATTAACTTTATCAATAAATTCTTTTATTTTGCTTTCATCATCGTATTTGGAATAAATAAATTCATTAGAATAATTTTGTGCAGGACCTTGTTCATCATCAGATATAACAACTGTTTTTACATTAAGTTTTTTCGCCGCCTGACAAAGTAATGAACCTAGTTGTCCTGAGCCTATAATCCCTAAAGTGATATCAGACATTTATTATTTAGGTTTTTTTTTAATAGATTGAGTTTGGAGTCTTCTCCATCTTTCTAAATTTGATTTTACTTTTGTATCAAAGTTACCAATTATTGAAGCGGCAAGAATACCTGCATTGAGAGCACCATCAATTGCAAGACATCCCACGGGAACACCTTTCGGCATTTGTGCCATAGATAGTAAACTATCAAGACCTTTTATTTTTTTAGTCTCCATAGGCACTCCTAGAACCGGTAAAGTGGTTAAAGAAGCAACCATGCCTGCTAGATGTGCAGCTCCGCCAGCTCCAGCAACAATCACACCAAAACCATTTTTTTCAGCTGTTTCTGCAAATTGAAACATTCGCTTTGGAGTCCGGTGGGCACTGACTATTAAAGTTTGGTATTTTACTTTTAGTAATTTGAGAATTTTTTCGCAGTCTTTCATTATGGAATAATCACTTTGAGAGCCCATAATGATAGCTACTTTGTTATTTTGTTTCTTAGTTTTCACAGATTAATTTAACAATTATGGCTCTAAAAACAATGGCCTAATGTTCATTAGGCCACTAATTAATTATGGAGGAAAGATGTTAAGCTCTTGTTCTAAAAAGTAAAGCTTTTGGCGAGTTTTGAAGCTCGAACAAAGAAACTCTTTTTAATTTTCTAGTAGTTGATTTGTTTTTACTTTTTTTAAGTGCTTTAAATTTCATTAGTCCCTTTTAGTTTATTTTTAGTGGTTTAAGTAATGCTAAAATTGCAAACTTGATTTGAATTTAGCGATAGATTTAGGCAAAGATTTGTCTGCTATTGGTCAAATTTATATTTTTTCTAATAAATCATTCGGAAGTTTGCTAACAGACCCATTGCTGTCTATAACAGCTAATTCAACCTGTGCTGTAACTAGTGTTTCATTTTCCCTAGAAACTTCTTGTAATAAGTTAAGTCTTACAGGTGATTTTTTTATAACCTTCGTTTTAACCTGTAGATGGTCCTCAAAATTTGCAGATTTTAAGTATTTAACATTGCATTCTCTGACCACAAAGATCGCATTAAATTGATCTCTTAACTGTCTATGGTTAAGTTTAAAATAATCATAAATCATCTCTGTTCGTGCTCGTTCAATGAAATGTAGATACCTGGCATAATAAACGATACCTCCGGCATCAGTATCCTCATAGTAAACTTTTGTTTTATAAATATGATCTGCCATATAATGAACAATAATCATTAAAGAGTTTCATTTCAACAAAGATAAATTTTTCTTTTTTTTGACTAATTTATGCCAAGCAAAGCGCAGAATTTTTAATTAACTTTGATCTATGAAAACATTATTTATTATATCTTTATTGCTTTTGTTAACAAACTGCGCTGGTGGAAACATGGCGAAAGTAAAAATTGGCAAACGTTGTACAGTTGCTGATGCTAGTCAATTACAAGAGTCTTCTTATGTTTGGGTAGTAAGCAAAGAAGCCCAGAAAGATTTTGACAAAAGAATTAATAAGTCAAATTGTCTAGACAGCTAAATAGTTATTTAAAATACAAATATTTATGATAATAAGGGGTATGAATGTACCCCTTATTATTGCTTGTGTCGTAATTATATTAGCTCTAATTATTCTTCCTTTAATTATCTCCTACAAAGCTGAAAAAAAAAATAAAGATGAGTGGGATAAAATAAAAGAATATGGAAATAAAATTAACAAAAAAACTAGAGAAAAATATTAATAGAAATAATGAAAAAATTATCATGGTTTCTATTAATTATTCTTTTTTTTAATTTAGAACTTATTGCAATGGACCAAAAGCCCTACCACCACATTTATAAAAATGGAGAGTTATTTGCTTTTAGAAACCTTGAGGGAGGTCCAAAAAGAGATCCTAATTTTAAATGGGATTGGAAAGTCTTTAGAGAAGAGAAGAAGAAACTTAAGATCGATTATCCACCCGAACATGTAATTGATAAGCAAATAGTTTTAAAAAATCTTGAAAAATATAAATCGGACTCATATGTGATGTGGCTTGATCATGCGAGCTTTATAATTAAACTCGGAAATACTACAATTATTACAGATCCTGTTTTTGAAAAAAATTATGGACCTATGATATTTGGTCCTAAAAAATACATAGAGTCTCCTTTAACTCTTAAAGAACTTCCCAAAATAGATATATTTTTGCTGACACACAATCATTATGATCACATGAGTATCCGTACGATAAAAAACTTTCCTTATAAGAATGCCGAAGTTCTTGTGCCTCTTAAGCTTGGGAAATATTTCACAAAAAATGGATATAAAAAAGACAATGTTAAAGAAATGGATTGGTTTGATAAAATTGTTATCAATGATGAAATCACAATTACAATGCTTCCAAGTCAACATTGGTCCAAACGTTGGATTTGGGGAGATGGAAATACAAATAGAACACTTTGGGGAAGTTTTCTAATTGAATACAAAGATAAAAAAATCTTTTTTGCTTGTGATACCGGACCAGCGCCATTTTACAAGGAATTAGGAAAAAAATTTGGTCCTATCGATTTAGGTTTTGGAAATTTGGGTGCCTATAATTTCTACCCTATTGTTCCGATCAAAGATAAATCTACAGCTCACGCCAACCCTGAAGAGCTTTTATCTTTAATGAGAGACTTAGAGGTAAAAAAGGTTATAGGAATGCATTGGGGTACAGCAGTATTAAGTTTGGAACCGATTTGGGAACCCCCTGTAAGGTTTAAAGAAAATGCTGAGAAGTTCGACTTTAAAAAAGAAGAAGCAATTATATTTAAAATTGGTGAGATTAAAAAATTAGAAGATCTTATTAACTAACTTTTCTTTTATTTCTCTCGCTATCTAATAATTTTGTTAATGCATCCACCATTACGTCTGAGGCTTTAAATATTTCATTTGGTTGAAACTCATGAGTTGTGTGATTTTCAGGATCAGTCTTATCTTCAATTATTATTCCCTCATCTGGTGAATTATTTTTGATATAAATTAAAATTAACCAATCGGCTTCTATTGCGTCATCCCATTTAATATAAATTTCTCCTGTCTCAAATCTTTTATCGATACATCTGATAATACTTAAATATTTTGGGATATATTTTTTATTTAACTGAAAGCACAAGCTGTGGGCTGATCGATAAAAACTTTCAAGAGCGTATTCAATTTTTTCTCTTTCTTCATTATAAACTCTCTCTTTTTCTAATAATGTTGCTTTATCATCAGTCTCCTCTACTTTGATTCCTAAACTTGCAACCCTTTCTCTGATTGCCTCATTTATTTTTTGCTCTCTGATTAATTTGTATTTTTCTTTAATTTTATCTATACGTTGTTGAACTTCTTCATAAGACTCTCTTTGTTGGCTTAAAACATATTTTTCAAGATTTTTGATTTCTAATTCTTCTCTTTTTCTAAAAAGGTCAATTTTTTTCTCAAGTTTGATTTGCTCTAAAAATTGCCTTTGCTTCTCGGCTCTCTCTTTTCTAAGTTCAGCTTGTTCTAATTTTATGAATCTTTGTAAATCTAACTTTCTTTCTCTTTCTAATTTCTGCTCTTCTTTAAGTTCGTTTCTTTTTGCCTCTAAAGCTAATTTTTCTTGTTCTAATAGTCTTTTTTGAGCATCTTTTTTTTCTTGCTCCATAAGCTTTAGTTTCATTTTTTTTTGCTTTTCTCTCTCTTCTAGTATTATTTTTTTTAATCCAGAAACTTTATTAGATATGCCTGTAAAAAAACCCTGCAAAGTTTGATCTATATTTATACTTAACCTAAATATAGATTTAACTTTATCATTCAGTTTTAATAGACTTGATACTATGGCTCTAGTTTTTTGAGTATTTTTTTTTAGTTTCTTAAATTTTACTTTAACATTACGTCTTTGTCTTTTCTTTATCTGTTTTTTTGATTTTTTTCTTTTTTTTATTTTCTTACTTTTTGTTTTTTTTCTTTTATTTTTAACGCTTTGGATTAAAGATTTTTTTGATTTCTTTTTCTTAACCTTGACAGGTTTTTTTTTCTTCTTTTTCATGCTAGCTTTTAATTAAATAGCACTTTTTATAAATATATATAGTCTCTTGTACGGTGGGCTGATTGAAAATTCTTAACAATTTGTAATTGAAAAACGACTAGATCTCTATATCTAAACGCTGCTGCGCAGCTAGCCATATAAAATTCCCACATTTTTACAAATTTTTCATCAAATAGATCTTTCACCTCTTTTTTCTTTTCTAAAAATCTCTCCAACCAACTTTCTAGTGTTTTGTCATAATGTCTTATTAATGTTTCTGTATCTGCAACGATTAAACCCGTTTTTTCAATGGGATTAATTATTTGGCTGAAAGAAGGACAAATACCTCCAGGAAATATGTACTTCTGTATAAATTTATTTGGTGCTGAAGGTTTGTCTACTACACCTATAGTATGTAATAAAAATATCCCATCATCTTTTAGAAGTTTATTCATTGATTTAAAAAAGGTATTGTAAAATTTTCTACCAACATGTTCAAACATCCCTACAGAAAAAATTCGATCATATTTACCTTTTACCTCTCTATAGTCAATAAGTTGAAATTTTACTTGGTTGTCTAAGTTAAGTTCTTTAGCTTTACGTTTACAATATTCTATTTGGTTTTTACTTAAAGAAATTCCAGTCACTTCACATCTTTTTTGTTTTGCAATTTCAAAGGCCATTCCTCCCCAACCACAGCCGACTTCTAAAATTTTTTGACCTTCTTTAATATCTAGTTTTTTAACAATATGATCTATTTTATTTTGTTGCGCCTCCTCCAAAGTTTTAGTGTCATTTTTCCAATATGCGCATGAGTATAATCTGTGAGTTTTATCTAAAAAAATATCATACAATTTTTCGCCTCTTTCTCCACCAATGTCATAATGATGTTCCACATTTTTTTTCGATTTTCCTGGTAAGTTAAAATTCGTTATTGTCCTCCAAGCTTGATATATTTTTTTAGTAATAAGACTTGTTGTTGAAATTTCACCGCGACCTAAATTTTTAATAAGCTCCATCAAAAAATCTTTCATCGATGCATTTTCTATTTCAATTTCATTTCTCATATAGGCTTCTGGAAATTCAAGTTCTGGATCTAACAATAATTTCCAATTTAAGTCTTCTTTAAGCAATTTAACAGTTATTGGTTTGTCTAATCTTGGATTTCCACAAATGTACTTCTGACCTTTTGCGTCAATTAAAATTATTCCTCCCTCTTTAAAAATTTTTGAAAATATTCGAGCTAAAATCATGTTTTATGCTGCCAAGTTTTTTTCTGATACAAACTCTAATTTATTCAATTTTTCCTCTAGTTCCTTTTGTTTATCTTGAGACAGGAGAATTAATGGTGGTAAAATATTTTTAAAATTATCATCTTTAGTCGATAGAAAACTATGAAGAGCTGAAATCAGATTATATTGATCAAAAGTTTCTCTAACATTAATAAGTTTTTCATTTTTAGATTGTGGAACTTTATTTTCAAAATCATCAAAAACTTTTCTAGCTAAAGAATGAGTAACATTAGTTACTGCTGATATACAACCTGAACATCCAATTTCTAAACCCCGAAGAAGTTTTGCTTCCGATCCTGGGAACATTAAAAAATTTGGTAATTTTAAGCTTTCATATAAATTGTAGCTTGAGTCTTTGCATCCAATTATATTATTAGGGAAAGATTTCACAAGTCTTATCACCATTTCTTCAGAAAATTTGTAACCACTTAACTTTTCAAAATTATAAAGAATAATTTTTACCTTAGGAAGTGCATTAATTAATCCTGAGTAAAAATTAAAAACACCTTCATCTGTATTCCCTCTATAATATGCTGGGGGCATTATTAAAAATTCTCTAAAATCATATTCCATAGCATAACTAATTAAATTCTGATGTTCATTTAGCGAATTATTTCCAACACCTAAAAAAAATTGTTTTTTTAATTTATGATTAGCAATTCTAGTAATGAGTTCTTTCTTTTCATTTGTTGAAATTAATTGACTTTGTCCTGTAGAGCCAAAAAAGAAAATTCCGTGTAGACCATTTTGAATAGCCTGAGTTGCATGATTAATTGTTGCATCAATATTTAACGTTCTATCCGTATTCAGAACACTTAATCCTGCTGCGTATACTCCTTTTTTAATCATAATCTTACCTAAATTATTTTATCTAAGTTATATTAATAAAATTAAAATGAAAGTTTTAGTAATTCAACCAAAAATTGGAATGGGAGATATGGTTATTTATTTGCCGTATATTCATGCTATTTCAAAAAAATATCGAACACCAGTGTCAATTTTAGTGAAAGAAAATACTCGTGCTGATCAATTATTAGCTGAAGATAAACATATTGGAGAAATAATATTATTAAATCGCACAAAGAACAATTCTGGGATACATGATGGTCTATCAGGGTTCTTTAAATTATCTGAGGAGCTAAAATTAAAAAAATTTGATAAAGTTTTCATTTTTAATAGCTCTATAAGATATTTATTAATTTCAAAATTAGCTGGAATAAAAAATATTTCTCAGTATCCATTGTTTAGAAAAAAAGATAATATAGTAACATCTGCCAAAATTTTTACAGAAAATGAATTAGGTGAAATAGTATCAACTCAACCAAGACTTAATATTAATGAAGATAAAGTTGACAATATTAAGCAAAGATTTTCAAAAGAATTTAAACACATATGTGTGGGTATTTCTGCTAGTGGTCTTACAAAAAGATGGGATATTAAAAATTTTGTGAAGCTTTGTATAAGTATTAATGCAAAAACACCCTCAAAATTTTATTTAGCTGCAGGCAATAATGATAAAAGTTTAATTGATCAATTGATAAATTCTGAAATAGGCAAAAATTGTGAGTCTTTTCAAAATCTAAAAATCAAAGATACATTACCGATAATAAAAAATTGTAATCTATATGTTGGTAATGATACTGGTTGGTTACACATTTCTTCAGCATTGAATATAAAATGTTTAGCATTGTTTATGGATAGTCCTGTACAAGCTTACGGAAAATACTCAAAAAATATTAGCGTTATAGTGCCAGAGGGTGAAACAGAAGAGACTACGATACATGATACTTTGGGAGCAGATAAGATTTCTTTTGAAAAAGTTTTATACAAATCCTTAGAGCTGCTTGATTAACTAAAGTCAGTTTTGATTATTTTTTCCTTAGCTTCATTAACGAGTTGGCTTAATCTCTCAGTTTTGACGTCTCTATTCATATCAGGGTGTATTTTTTTCTGAAGTTGATTTGCAGCTTTTAAAACTTCCTCTTTGCTCGCACCTTTCTTTAATCCTAGTAGTTTGTAAGCCTCATCTGTTGTCACACTAGAAGAACCTTGAGTTTGTCCAAATTGTCCTTGAGAAAACCTTCCAGCATTGTTTTTCATGAACTGGATTAATCTATATAATTGATAAAATTGTAGTGCGGTGAATCCTTTGATCTTAAGTCCGGAAAGCAAGATCAACCACATAGGGAGACTAAAAATGAATTTACCGCCTATTGTAAATAGAACAGCTAGGATTAAAGATATGTATATTGCAATTTTTTTTATCGTAGTAGCTATCTTTTTTGAACTAGCTCTAGCGAACCAATTTAGAAAAAGGTAGATTACGACGAAAATGATAATTCCCAACAAAAAAAAATTCATATAATTTCCTATTATGAATATACCAAAACTTAAAAAAATAAAGACTACGAAAAATTATCACGGTATTCCACTAGAAGATGATTATTCATGGGTTGATCAGCCAGATATACTTGAAGTTTTAAATGATTCAAAAAAGTTAAATACTGAAGTCAAAGATTATATAGAAGCAAACAACAAAATTACTGAAAATTACTTTGCAGATGTAAAGACATTTCAAAAAAATTTATTTGATGAAATTAAGGGTAAGATAAAATTAGATGACACAGGGTTAAAATTTAAAGATAAGAGATATTTTTACTGGGCAAAAACGGAGGCTAAAGGTAATTACGGTAAAAGAATTAGGCAACTCATTGATGGCTCAAAACCTGAAGAAGTTTTTTTTGATGGAGATTTGGAAAAAAAAAAATATGGTTCTGAATATTTTGGAGTTGGAACTGTAAGTGCTTCTCATTGTGATAATTTTATTGCTTATTCTCTGGATTTAAAAGGGTCAGAATATTATACAATTTATTTGAGAGATCTTAGAACTGGTAAAAATGAAAAAGATATAATTGAAAATACAAGTGGTAGTGTTACTTGGGCTTTGGATAGTAAGAGTTTTTTCTATTCGAAATTAGATCAATATCATAGACCTAGACAAATATTTAAACATGTCATTGGAACTTCCTCAGATCAAGATCAGCTTATTTTTGAGGAAAAAGATGAAACTTTTACTTGTGGCATAGGTATTACCTCTGACGAAAAATATTTCATTATTGGAACTTCTGATCATATCACAACAGAGGAATATTTTTTTTCTACAGACTCTAAAGAAATTAATCCTACACTTTTTCAAAAAAGAAAAAATGATGTTCGCTATTCAATAGACTCTTGGCATGGATATTTCTATGTTCACACTAATGAAGAGGCTAGGGATTATAAGGTACTTAGATGTAAGGATAATCAAATAGATAAATTAGAAGTTTTTATCCCTGCTAAAAAAGAAACTGTTATTAGCGGTTTTGAATTTCTAGATGACTATATCATTAGATCTGAGAAATCAGATGCAATTCCAAAACTTTATATTAGAAATATTAAAACCAACAAAGAAGAGGAAATTAAAATTTCTGATGAAGCGATTGGTGTACCAGGAGTTTCATTAATGCAGAAAGATACGAATACTAAAAAGATAAGAATTGGTTGGGAGAGTATGGCAACTCCAGGAAGAGTTTATGAGTATGATATCGTCACTAAAGAAAAAAAATTAGTTAAAGAAACAGAAATCCCATCTGGTCATGATCCTAGAAAATATGTAGTGGAAAGAATTAAAGCAAAGTCTCATGACGGTCGAATGATACCGATTAGTTTAGTAAGATTAAAAGACACAAAACAAGATGGAAAATCAAAGGTCCTACTTTATGCTTATGGTGCTTATAAACATAGCGTATCTCCATCCTTCAGTGCATCAAGGTTTTGTTTGGTTGATAGAGGAATTACTTTTGCAATTGCACATGTTAGAGGTGGAGGTGATGTTTCAGATGCCTGGCACACAGAAGGTAAAAAAAAATTTAAGAAGAATACCTTTTTAGATTACATAGCATGTGCAAATCATTTAATAGAGCAAAGATATACTTACAAAGGTGGAATTTGTTTTTATGGCGGATCAGCTGGAGGCCTTACAGGTGGAGCGGTAGCTAATATGGCACCAGATTTATTTTTTGGAATGCTTTTGTTGGTGCCCTTTGTTGATACTTTGACCACAATGTTGAATGAAAAATTACCTTTGACACCAGGGGAATGGGAAATGTGGGGAAATCCAATTAAAAGTAAGGAATACTTTAAATATATTTCGTCTTATTCTCCATACAATAATCTTGAGAAAAAAGATTATCCGCCGATGCTTATAACTACATCATTGTTTGACAATCGAGTTCTTTACTCTGAGCCAGTTAAATATATTGCAAAGCTAAGAGATTTAAAAACTGACAATAATGATCAGTTGCTAAAATGTAAAATGGAAGCAGCGGGTCACGGTGGAATGTCGGGGCGCGACAACGCTATCACAGAACTAGCTGAAGAATATTCTTTTATTTTAAAGTCTGCAAAAATTTTAAAATAATAATCTTGAAAAATCAAAAATAATTCCCATATCAAATATGTCGGTCGCCAAATGGGACTGATATTAAACCTTGCTAACAAAGGAGGATATATGACAAGTAAGGATCTATCGATCTTTAATTCACTTAGACCTTTCAGCATTGGATTCGATGATATGTTCGATCAATTCGAGTCTATGTTAGGAAATGGCAGTCTTGCTGTACAAAGCAATTACCCGCCATATAACATCCGTAAAGCAGGCAAAGATAAATATGCTATTGAAGTAGCAGTTGCTGGCTTTAACAAAGATGATGTTGAAGTTGAATATGAAGATAATCTTTTAACCGTTAAAACAAAAGACGTTAAAAGAACTGAAGAAAAAGATGGTGATGAAGTTATTCATCGAGGAATATCACAAAGATCTTTCGCCAGATCATTTACCATTGCAGATGATGTAAAAGTAAATGGTGCCGAGCTAAAAGATGGTTTGCTGACTATTTCTTGTGAAAAAATCATACCTGAAATAAAGAAAAAAAGACTTATTGCAATCAAATAAGTTTACCTTACTTGCGGAGTATCACTCCGCAAGTATCAAATATTGTCAAAAAAATACTTAGCTAAATTGATACCTGTTAAATCGTAAAAAGTTTTTAAACCTGTTGGACTTGTAACGTTTATATCGCCAATAAGTTTTCCATTAATAAAATCAATTCCAGCAAAATAAATGTTATTTTTTTTTAATTCTTTAGCTATCAACTTGCTAATTTTGAGTTCATTTAAATTAATATTGATTGTTCTTGCGTAAGCTCCTTTGCTCATATTTGAGAGAATACTGCCTTTTTTTGGGACTCTAGATATTGCTCCTTTTACCCTTCCATTAATTATGAAAACTCTTTTGTCTCCTTTTGATATTTTTGAAATATATTTTTGAAAAATTACATGATTATATTTTTTAAGATACCTATTGATTTTATTTTTACTAAATTTTTTTATTAACTTAACATCATTGCCACTGTAGCCTTCAATAGGTTTGACAACTATCTGTTTATATCTTGAAAAAAAAGCTTTAATTTCATAAAGGTTTTCACTCACTAATGTTGGTGGCATAAACTTTACAAACTTAAGAGAAAAAAGTTTTTCCTGTACATCTCGGATACCTTTTGGGCTATTTAATATTTTTACCTTATTTGAAATTAGCTCTAAAAGATATGTTGTGTTTAGATATTGTTGGTTAAACGGTGGCTCATTTCTAATTAGTAAAATTTGAACTTTAGAGAGATTTAAATTTATTTTTTTAATCTTTTGAATAAAAGTTTTATCTTTTTTATTTATGATTTTAATTTTGAAACATTCTGCAAAAATATGTCCATTTTTAAAACCTAAATGTTTTGGCTCGTAATAGAATATGTCAAATTTTCTCCTCTGGGCCTCTAGAGCTAAAAATACTGAAGTGTCAGTCTTATAATTTATTTTATTAATATCAGAGCCCTGAATAACTAAAATTTTCTTTTTCATTTTTAAAAAAATCTAAGTTTTTTTTTATATTATACTGATCAATAAGAAGTTGTGCCCTATTTTTCTTATTTTCAATTACATTTTGAGTATGTTTTAAATAAATAGTCTCATCTTGATTTTTACGATTTTTTTTATTTCTTTTTATTAGGCCCTCTTTTGACAATTTTAAAAAAATTTTACTCCATTCATGTAAAGTTTTTCCCTCAAGTTCGGTTTCTAAACCTTTTTTGGAAGAAAGAATATAAGCATTCATTACATTCTCTTTTTTCCAATTTTTAATAATATTAAAGGACTCGTCTAAAGAAGAATAGAGTAAACCAGTTAGAAAAGCTGGTCCATCACAAAAACATTCCCAATCACATGTATCAAGTGATCTTAATTCTACAAATTGTTTTAATCTTACTTCAGTGAAAATTGTTGCTAGATGAATTTCGAAATCTTTTAAACTTGCTTGATTATTAACTTTATCAAATTTACCTTCGATAAAATCTTGAAAAGTCTGCCCAGTGGGTTGAACATATTTTCCATCTCTTATGATAAATAGAACAGGATATTTAACGACATGATCAAAATATTTCTCAAAGGTAATTTTTTCAAAAGCTATGGGCATAATTCCGCCTCTTGAAGTTTTTTGCCAAACTTTATTTCTGTAAGAGTAAAATCCTGTAGGTTTCTTATCTTTAAAAGGCGAGTTTGCATACAATCCTATTAAAAGAGGAGTTAAGTAATTTCCTAATTTAAAAATTTTCTCAAAATTTCCTTCTGAGGTGTAATCAAAATTAACTTGGATTCCGCAGGTTCTATACATCATGTCTAAGCTTAGCTCACCACCTTTTGGCATTTCGGTGGTCATAATTCTATACCTATTCTTTGGGCTTTTAGGAATATTTGGTAAATCATTATAAGGATCAAAAGCTATTGAAATGGTACTCACATCTAGACCTTCACTAGCTTTTTTAATTTCCTGTAAAAATTTTGAGCTTTCACTACAAACTTGATGAATATTTTCTAAAGGTTCTCCAGAAAGTTCACACTGTAGCCCTGGTTCAGTTGTAATCTGTTGCTTACCTCTTCGCATCCCAATTATATTCTCTCCCTCAAAAATAGGTGACCAATTTTCTGATTTAAGATTTTCAAATAACTTTTTTAAAGTAGGGTATTCAATTCTCTTTTTATCTTTACCTGTAAATAAAAATCTTTCGTGCTCTACGCCAATCTTAAGTTGGGTTTTTTTTTTGAATCCCTTTCTAAAATACTCAATAAATTGAGATTTTAAATTTTCTTTCATGCTTTAAAAACAGTTTTTGCTGCTAAAGCCTACTACCACATTTTTAGGGTTTACCTCAAATTTTCTCTCACATCTTATCTTATATTTTTCTGTGACATAAACGTAATTCCTGTTTCTTGACTCTAAAAATTCGATCTTATCTGGTTGACCAAAAAAATTTTTTAATTCTGATTCTGATTTGTTAAGCCACTTAGTTAATTCTTTCCGTTCTTGTGTAGTTGTATCGTCAATTTTTTTTGATACAGTCTGACAACCAAGAATACTGAATAAAATTAGTGTGTATAAAATGCACAAATAAAGTTTTTTCATTTTAACCTTATTTTATAACGAAAAGTTATAAACAGATATATTTACTCTAGGTTGAATCTAATCAGCTATGACTGATTTAGTCAAGATTTTGATAAATATTTAGAGTAATTAACTTCCGTGGAGGTTTTATTTTATGATGGATAAATATTTTGAATATAGAAAACATAAGACAAATTTTAAAACAGAAGTAATTGCTGGTGTAACGACGTTTCTTACGATGGCTTACATAATGTTTTTAAACCCTTTTATTTTATCTGGTGAATTTGCCGGGACAGAAAAAGGTTTTTTTGACTTTGGAGCAGTATTCACTGCAACAATATTAGCGACAGCATTAGCCTGTTTCATAATGGCTTTCCATGGTCGTACGTGGCCAATTGGATTAGCGCCTGGAATGGGTATCAATGCCTTTGTTGCATATGGAGTTGTTGCTGGAATGGGTTATACACCGCAAGCTGCTTTAGGAGCAGTGCTAGTTGCAGGGGTAATTTTCTTAGGAATCTCATTAACGCCTTTAAGAGCTTGGTTAATCAACTCTATACCAAAAAGTTTAAAACTAGGTATTGGTGCAGGAATAGGGTTATTCTTAGCGATTATTGGTTTAGAAATAATGGGAGTGGTTGGAGATCACCCGGTCACACTTGTGACTCTAGGTGATATTAAAAATCCCTTGGTGCTCTTAGGATGTTTAACTTTTGTTTTTATGATTGTGTTAGAAAAAATGAAAATAAGAGGGAATATCATTATTGGAATACTACTATTTAGTATTATTGCTTGGGCCACTGGTTTAGCAAAGTTTAACGGTGTAGTTGGATCTATTCCTCCTATGACCTACCTTTTTGAATTTGACTTAAAAGCTGCGCTAACAGCTGGAATGGCTTCAATAGTATTTACTTTACTTTTTATCGACTTTTTTGATACGGCAGGGACTTTGACGTCTGTTGCGAATGTTGCTGGTAAGGTAGATAAAAAAGGTAAAGTTCAAGATATAAACAAAGCAATGCTTTCGGACAGCGTTGGAACAGTTGCTGGTGCAATGATGGGAACTACTACTGTAACAAGTTATGTAGAGTCTGGTGCTGGCGTAAAAGCTGGCGGTAGAACAGGAATGACATCATTAGTCATAGGTGTATTATTCTTAGCATGTTTATTCTTTTCACCTCTGGCCACAAGTCTTCCTAAAGAAATTGATGGTGCAGCTTTGTTGTATGTTGCAATATTGTTTGTGAGAAATATCACAGATATTGAATGGAATGATATAGCGGAGTCGGGGCCTGCAGTTGTTGCTATGATAACTATGCCTCTTACGTATAGTATAAGTAATGGTATAGCTCTTGCGTTCATATCTTATGCATTAATTCAAATATTTACAGGTAAGTTTGGGAAAACCTCACCTGCAATTTGGGTTATCGCGGTATTCAGCGTAATAAGTTTTTACGTAGCTTAAAAATTTTGGGGCCAGTTAAACCTGGCCCTCAATTCTTTCCATGTTTTTTTATTAAATCTTCAATTCTTACTTCCTCATAATTCTCAAATGGTTGGACTATCCAAGGATTGCTGTCTAATCTCTGAGCACAAAAATCAGGTTCAAAGGTAGAGTCTTTTTTCTTCCAAAGTACGGCTGTTCTAATTTCATTAATCTTTTCTTTAAGCGGAGGATATTTTTTTAACCAGTCGATACTTTTATTTAGTGTAACTCCTGTGTCTGACAAATCATCACATAGTAGAATGTTGCCTTTCATATCTTGTACTGTTGAGCTCATCTCTCTTGAAAAGACTAAATCACCCTGCTGATCTTCTATACCATCACCAGAGTAAGACTCGACTGCCAAGTAAGCACATTTTAATTTAAAAACTCGACTTAAAACGTCAATTATGGGCGCACCCCCTCTCATAATGCCTATTAGCAAATTAGGTTTATAACCGCTTTTATGAATTTGTATTGCGAGTTTTTCTACGATTTGATTGTACTCTTTCCAATCAATGATAAGTTTATCTGCCATGAAGAAAGCTAATTTATTTTCAAGGAGTTGTAAATGAAAGGATATGTAGTTTGTGTTTATAAAAATATTACTAATGAGAAAAAACTTAGTGAATATGCTGTGAAAGCTAAAGCTGCGGTTGAAAAATTTAAAGGCAAATTTCTTGTAAGAGGCGGAAGATCAACATCAAATGAAGGTGAAAAATCTCCTAGGACAGTAATTATTGAGTTTCCCTCCTACAATGAAGCTAATGCTTTTTACCAATCCAAAGAGTATCAGGAAGCACATTTGATACTTAAAGGCTATGCGGATAGGCAACATCAAACTGTTGAAGGCACTTCTTAATATTGAATAGGTTCGTCATCAATTGATCTCCATAAGTACCAAGTTGCGACTGAACAGTATGGTGTAAATTTTTTATAAAGTTTGTTTAGAAATATTTTTGGTGGAAAATATTTTTTTTTGTAATTATTTGATATTGCTCTAAGTAAACCAATATCTTGAAGTGGCCAAATATTTGATCTATTAAAAGTGAATAATAAGATCATTTCAGCTGACCATCTTCCAATCTGTCTTAGTTGAGATAAATATTCTATAGCTTCTTCATCATTCATCTTTTTAATTAATTGAGGATTGAATTCCTTATTAATAAATTTTTTTGCTAAATCTTTAATACCTCTTACTTTTTGTCTGCTCAAGCCACATCTCTTTAATGATTGAGTCGATAATGTACTCACAACTTTTGCATTAATCTTTCCTTTGCAGCTTTTCTCAAATCTAGAGAAAACTGAATTAGCGGCAGCTACACTAATCTGTTGTCCTATAATGCTTTTGCATAGTGAAAAAAAAACATCATTTCTTGTCACAAGCCCACCATCTTTGTAATAATTGATTAATTTTCTCATAACTTTATCCTTTTTAGACAATATTATTTTTGCCTTATTCCAATATCTTGGTTTTTTCATGCTCTAGGATTAATTATTTGTTTTTTTAATTGTGTTTCTCTTACAAATATTATCAGGGAGCTCGCTATGACTAATAGTGCTCCAAATAAAGTTAAAATTTTGGGTACTTCACTCCAGATTAAAAATCCAAATACGATTGCAAATACTAAACTTAAATATTTAATTGGTGTTACTAATGAAGCCTCAGCAAGTCTATAGCTTTGTGTCAATAACAGATTTGCTATACTACCACATAAACCCATTACAATAAAAATAATTAAATCAATTGTTGTAGGCATCTTCCATTCCACAAAAAATACTGAACCAAGCCCAAGGAGTGTACATAATAAAGTGAAATAGAAAGCAATAGTATAGTTAGGTTCAGTTTTTGATAAAGATCTTACACTAATTGCTACGCAAGCAAAAAAAATGCAAAAAACTATTGGGGTGAGATAGTAATAATTTAAGTCGATAAATGCTGGCTGAACTATTAGTAACATCCCAATAAAACCTAAAAATACTGCTGACCATCTTTTTACACCGACCTTTTCTGACAGGAAAAATATAGATGCAATTGTTACGAATATCGGTCCACCGAATGTTAATGATACTACATCAGCTAAAGGCAATTCTCTTAGCCCAATGAATAACGCTATGATAGCTGCCGCACCTGACAGCGCTCTAAAAGCATGAAGACCAGGTCTAGAGGTTTTGTAAAAACTGAATAATTTATCTCTTGGTATGATAAAAAAAATTGGAATAAAACCAATAAAAAATCTTAAAAACAAAACTTGCCCTACAGGATAATAATCAAGCCATTTAACGCAAATATCCATAATGGAAAAACAAATAACGCTTCCAACCATGTACAATACGCCTATTTGATTTTGAGTTAACAATTTACTATCCTTTCAGTATCAAAATATAATAATTAACTTATGCAGAAATGTACACTCGCTCTTGGTTGTTTTTGGAAACCTGAGGAAAACTTTAAAAATAAACCAGGAATAATTGAGACTGAAGTAGGCTATGCAGGTGGCCAAAACGATAAAGTTTCCTATGAGGAGGTATGCGCTGGAAATACTGGCCATGCTGAGGTAGTAAGATTGACATTTGATGAAAGCAAAATATCATTTAAAAAAATTTTAGATTTATTTTTTAAAATGCATGATCCAACCCAAAAGGATATGCAATATCCTGATGTTGGCACTCAATACAGAAGTGAAATTTTTTACGAAACGGAAAAACAAAAACTCGAAGCTATTGAAATTTTAAACGAATTCAATAAAAAATTTAATGGAAAAATACAAACAAATATCTCAAAAGTTAAAAATTACTGTAAAGCTGAAGAATATCATCAAAAATATATTGAGAAAAATAAATAATGAAACAATTGGTTTCAACAGAATGGCTTAATAAAAATATAAATGATGTAAAAATTTTAGATGCGACTTGGCATCTTCCTAACGCTAATAGGAATTCTTTTGAGGAATATAAAACAGATCATATATTAAATTCTATTTTTTTCGATATAGATAAAAATTCAAACAAAAAAACTAATCTTCCTCACATGCTCCCTTCAAAAGATGATTGGGAAACTATAATTTCAAACTTGGGTATAAAAAATGACGATCATGTGATTATTTACGATAACTCCGATGTTTTTAGTTCATGTAGAGTTTGGTACACCTTTTTATATTTTGGACATGATCCTAAACTTATTTCTGTATTAGACGGAAATTTTCAAAAATGGAAAAAAGAGAAACTTCCAACCTCAAAAGAAATTACTCATTTAAATAGATCAATGTATAAAGCTAAAGAAGAACCATCACTTGTGATAACTAAAGATCAAGTGAATAAAAATATTGTTAGTAAAAAATTTCAATTAATTGATGCGAGAGGAAATCAAAGATTTTTAGGATTACAGCCTGAACCTCGTAAAGAACTTAAGAGTGGGAACATTAAAGGATCTGTAAATCTACCTTTTCAAGAACTTATAAGGGAAGATAGGACTTTTAAAAAAAAAGAGGAATTAGTAGAGATTTTTAAATCAAAAAAAGTTTCACTCGAGAAAGAAATGGCTTTTACTTGTGGTTCTGGAATTACTGCCTGTATTTTAGGTCTAGCTAATTCTATTATAAGTGGTAAAAAACCTGTTATCTATGACGGTTCATGGGCGGAGTACGGATTAGATTAAAAATATGAAAACTTCTTCAAAAATTAAAGCATCTCTAATAATTTTCTTTATAATAATTTTTTCAATTATAGCAGCAAGACATTTTATAGGTCTTCATTTTGAAAAAAAATTTAGTGTAAGGCCTGCCCCGGGCGTCATTGTTTCTAAAGTTGAAAAATCAATCTTTTTTAAAAGTATAGAAACTTTTGGAACAGCTATAGCCCAAAATTCAAAGTCATATCGAGTACAAGCAAAAGAAATAAATGGGAAGCTCAATATTGAAAATAGATTTGTTAAAAAGGGGGATATTATACTCTCATTAAAAGATGGTGAAAATTTAATTGCAGATTTTGCTGGAAAATTAGGAAAAAGAGAAATAGCTCAAGGAGTTTTAGGGTCTGAAAGTTTAATTATCACATTAGATGATCTTAAAAAAATTGTAATAGATATTAAGGTACCTGAAAATTATGTGAGCGTTCTAAAAACAGGACTCAAAGCTGAAGTTACAAGTTCTGCATACAACAAAGTTTTCAAAGGAACTGTAGATACAATTAGCTCACGTATTGATCCATCTACTAGATCAATACTTTCCAGAATAATAGTTGAAAACTCAAATTTTGAGATAATTCCTGGGCAATTAATGACCGTAAAAATTATATACGATGAGATAAATCAAATAGGAGTTCCCGAAAGTGCAGTAACGATACAAGGTGATACGGCATTTGTCTACACAGTAAACCGGGACACTGCCAAAAGAACAAATATTGAAATTGGAAAAAGAAATTACGGAAAAGTTTCAGTTTTATCTGGTCTTAATGAGGGTGATATTGTGATAAGCGAGGGAGTTTCAAAAGTAAGAGATAAAGCTAAAATTAAAATTATTACATCAACTAAATAAATGTTCTTAACTGACCTTTCAATCAAAAGACCTGTCGTAGCCTCTGTTATGAGCTTGGTTTTAGTAATATTTGGACTGGTTACATTTCAAGAAATACCAACGGATGAGTTGCCAGATGTACAGCCACCAGTCGTTACAATTCAAACGGAGTATAGAGGCGCATCTGCAGAAATAGTTGATACTCAGATTACTCAAAAAATTGAGGATTTTGTTGGAGGTACACCAGGGTTAGAAACTATCGACTCTTTTAGTGAGGATGAAAGTTCCAGAATAACATTAACCTTTGAAACTGATTTAGATTTAGATGATGTTGCTAATGATGTCAGAAGTTCTGTGTCAAGAGTTTTGGATAATCTACCAGAGGGAGCTGAACAGCCTGAAATATTTAAACAAAATGCAGGTATGCGTACTACAATGTGGTTATCTTTTAATTCTGAAACAATGTCTGATCTTGAGCTCACCGATTATGCTGATCGGTATTTAACAGATACATTTTCAACAGTTAATGGTGTTGGCAGAGTAAGATTAGGTGGGCAGAGAGAATTATCGCTTCGTATTTGGTTGGACCCTATAGCTCTTGCGGCAAGAGACTTGACCACTCAAGAGGTAGAAAATGTACTAAGAAAAGAGAATGTAGAGTTTCCAGCTGGAAGAATAGAGTCAAAAGATATAGATTTAACAATCAAGCTAAATAAGGCTTACAGTAATCTTGATAATTATAAAAATTTACCTCTTAAGAGATCAACTGACGGGTCAATTATAACTCTTTCTGATGTAGCAAGAGTAGAATTAGGTGCGGAGTCAACACGAACTTTGTTTAAAGGGAATGGTAAGCAAGTAGTAGGTATTGGAATTTATCAACAATCAGATGCTAACACTATTGCTGTTGCTGACGGGATTAAAAAAAAAATAAAAGAACTTAAACCTAGCTTACCTCCAAATACTACTCTAGAAGTTTCGTTTGATAGAAGTAATTACATTAAGGCTGCAATTAACGAGGTTTATAAAACTCTTTTCATTGCTTTAATTTTAGTGACTATAATTATCTATCTTTTTTTAGGAAATATAAGAGCATTGGTAGTTCCGTTAGTAGCTTTACCTGTTTCATTAATTTCTACATTTTTAGCAATTTATATTTTTGATTTTTCAATCAATCTCTTCACATTAATGGCTTTAGTATTAGCAATCGGAATAGTTGTTGATGATGCAATTGTAATGCTAGAAAATATTGTAAGAAGAATTGAGTTAGGTGATACCCCTCTTGTTGCAGCATTTAAAGGTGCAAAACAAGTTTCATTCGCAATTATTGCGACTACAGTTGTTTTGGTTGCTGTATTTGTCCCATTAATATTTATTAAGGGAATTACAGGTGTTTTATTTACACAAACAGCAATTACACTTGCAGCTGCAGTCATAATCTCTAGTTTTGTCGCTTTGTCTTTAAGTCCGATGTTAGCAAGTAAATTTTTAAAACAGAATATGAAGAAATCAAACATTGTTCTAAAGTTTGAAACATTTTTGAAGGAATTAACTTATCTCTATAAAGTTTCCTTATTAGGATGGATTAAAAAAAGAACAACAATCACAATTTTCTTATTAGCAACACTAGCGTTAACCTTATTCTTTTTTAATTTTACAAAAAAAGAACTCATTGCTCCAGAGGACAGAGGTGCATTCTTTGTGATTGTAAAGGCTCCTCAAGGTTCTGGTTTTAATTTTACGAAAGATAGAGCTGAAGAAATTGAAAATCTTTTATTACCTAATGTTGGCAAAGGTGAGTATAGAAAATTAATTATGAGAGTACCAGGTTTTGGGAAATCTGCAAAACAAGTGAATAGTGGATTTATAATAGTTTTACTTGAGCCTTGGAAAAGAAGAGATCGTCATGGTGTTGAAATTATGAGAGAGTCTTTTGGAAAGATTTCCAGAGTACCGGGAGTGTTAGCTTTTCCTATTATGCCTCAAGGTATAAGAACTGGGGGTATCGAAAGTCCGGTACAATTTGTTATTTTAGGAAATACTTACGATCAACTTATTGAGTGGAAAGAAATAATAAAAAAAGAAGCAAGAAAAAACCCTGGACTTACATCAATAGAGGACGATTTTGATCTAAACAAACCTCAATTAAATGTAAAGATTGACCAAAAAAAAGCAGCTGATCTTGGAGTTTCGACAGAAGATATTGGTAAAACAATAGAAACTATTTTTGGTTCAAGAAGTGTTACTAACTTTACTAGAGATGGTAAAGAATATTCAATTATATTACAAGGAGATATTAAGGATAGACAAGAGCCCGAAAGTATAAGTAAAGTATTTGTAAGATCAAAAAATAATAATAAACTTGTTTCAATTTCTAACCTAGTTGCCTACGATGAGGAAGGTCAATCACCTTTCTTGGCACGATATAATAGGCAGAAAGCTGTTACTATTTCAGCTAGGCTAGTTGGTGATTATTCACTTGATGAGGCACTAAAGTTTTTAGTTGGTATAGTTGAACAAAATACTCCTCAAGCAAAAATTGCTTACAAAGGTGAAAGCGAAGAGTATAAAAAAACTAATACTGAGTTATATGTAATTTTTGCACTTGCATTAATCACTGCATATCTTGCGATGAGTGCACAATTCGAAAGTTGGAGGCATCCATTCACAATCATGTTAACTGTACCAATGGCTATTCTTGGGGGGTTGTTAGGTTTGCTAGTTGTTGGCTCGTCTTTAAACGTTTACAGTCAAATAGCTCTTATAATTCTCATAGGATTATCTGCGAAAAATGGAATTTTAATTGTTGAATTCGCAAACCAATTGAGAAAAGAGGGTAAGAATTTAGAAATTGCTGTGTTTGAAGCGGCCGCAATTAGATTAAGACCTATTCTAATGACAAGTTTATCTACAATAATAGGGGTATTACCTTTAATACTGGGGACTGGCCCAGGCGCAGCGAGCAGGCTTACAGTTGGAATAACTATATTTGGTGGAATGCTTTTTTCTACCTTCTTTACACTTTATGTAATTCCCACGATTTATACAATTGTTGGAAAGAATACTAAAAGAATTGATGCAGTTGAAATTGATCTTAATAAGCAACTTAAAAAATAATATACTTATTTTTATCTAAATTTTTCTTACAAAGCGTTAGTTGCTTTCTATACTTATTAGCCGTATCTTTTACTGACTTTGCATAAATTATAGCCTTCTTATCTTTGGAGTAATTTTTGTAATCGCCCCAGCCTTTGTAATAAGCTAAATACTGCTTATAAGCATCACTTTTTGAAATTTTTAAAATTTTATTAGTTTTATAAATATACCAACCAATAAAATCTACTGAGTCTTTAAATCTTGCCCTTGTTGCTAATGGGCTATTTGTTTCTCGTTTATATTGCTCCCACGTTCCTTTTACCGCTTGCGAGTATCCAAATGAACTTGATGGTCTTTTAAAGGGAATAACTTTAAATAATTTTTTTCGTGGTGGCTTAGCTAACCAATTAAAATCACTCTCTTTTTTAACAAAGGCTAATTGTAAATGAACTGGTGCGCCCCATTTCTCATATGATGCTTTTGCATGTTTATACCAAAGATATCTTTCCTCAAAAATTGCACAGCTATTTTGAGTATTTTTTGGAATTGAGGAGCAAGAGCTTAACGAAATTAAAATTGTAAAAAATATAATTTTTTTTAAATGAATCACTTACTCATATATACTAAAAATTAATTAAGCTTTCTCCACTTTTCTGGCATTATAAAGGGTCCTTCCCACACACCAAGCTTGTTTTCTTTGGCAAACTCCTCATCTCTTAAATAATCTTTAGAATATCTTTTGTATGCTACTGCAAAACCATTTCTAACCATCCATTTGTTAAGGTTAATTTTATCCTTGTAGCAAGTAGCTAAAAATCTTTTGTACTTATCTTTTGACGAAGAGATACATTTAATTTTTGAATTATCAATTTTCTCTATTAATTTTTTTTTTGCTATGACACCACATGAATAATTTTTATTAAATTCAAAACCAATTATTGCTGAAATTTTTAAAAAGGGTTTTTTACATTGTTGTTTAATTTCTGGCGCGTCAATTCCCTCTAGTCTTATTTTCTTAGTATTAATATGTACAGTATCTCCGTCAATTATTTTTGGTACTCCATAAATTTCTGTGCCACTTAATGTTTGAGCTAAAAAAGATGATATTATAAATATTAGAAATATTTTTGCCATCTTATTAAACGATAAATCGAAAAGACTATAACAACTCCAGTAATATTAGCTATTAAATCATATAATTCAAAAGCCCTGTTGGGGACTATTAAGTGTAAAACTTCTAAAATTCCTGAAATAAATAAAACAACTTTATAACTTGTAAAAATATTTTTAATTCTTAATCTAACTATTATTGCCAATATGGTAATATAAGAAAAAAAAATAAAGTGGTTAATAGATGTTCCGATCGGATTAGCTATTAAATTTGGTTGTTGGCCTAAGCTTCCATATAAGAAATAACCTATTAAACTCCCGGGAAATAAATACAGAATAAGTAAAACTAATAATGAAAAATAGTAAAGATATTCTGTTAATTTAAATATAGTATTTTTCATTATCGATTTAATATAGTACATAATAGCTCTTTTAACTATTATGACTAAATTAATTCTCACAAGGCATGGCCAAAGTGTTTGGAATGCTGAAAATAGATTTACCGGTTGGGTAGATGTAGATCTATCCGATAAAGGAATCCTAGAAGCAGAAAAATCAGGCCAGATTATAAAGGATTTAAATATAAAAATAGATATTTCTTATACATCCTATTTAAAAAGAGCGATTAAAACTCTTACAACTATTCTTAAAAAAAATAACTTAGAACTTAAATTCAATACTGCTTGGCAACTTAATGAGAGACACTATGGATCTTTAACAGGTTTAAACAAAGAAGAAACTAAGAATAGAATTGGTGAGGAACAATTCAAAAAGTATAGGAGGTCTTGGGATATAGCACCTCCTCCGATGGAAGAAAAAAATGAATACCAAAATTTATTCAGTCCTCTAAATGCTAGCATACCTATAGGTATGACGCCATTTACAGAGTCTTTAAAAAGTACATACGAAAGAGTGGTACCTTTTTATGAAAATGAAATTAAGAAAAATCTAGTAGAAAATAAAAATATTTTAATTTCAGCTCATGGAAACTCTCTTAGAGCTCTGTGTAAATATTTATTCAATATTTCGGACACAAAAATAAATGAATTGGAAATACCGACGGGAAACCCTCTAATGATTGAGTTTGGAAATAATTTAAAAATTGAAAGATATTATTATTTAGACAAATCTAGAGCCAAGGATATTGTTTTTAATCAATAATATTAAGACTTAAGATTTTCTTATACATGTCAAAAGTGTTTAAGTGATAAAACTTTTTATTACTTTCTAAACCCTGTAATTTTTTACCTTTTATTAATTTATTCCATATTTTATTCATTGAAAAAACTTTTGATTTTTCTCCAATCAAAATAGCTCTATTAGTAATTTGTAACCCAGTAAAAATAAATTGATTTTCATCATCTTTTGTAATTTTTTCATTATTTAAGTTAAAATCTCCTTGAAATGAAGAATCGATGGATAATTTCTTGTTTACAAGAAGCAACGTTGGCTTTTTATTTTTTAAATAAATTATTTCAAGACTCTTCAATTCCTCCAAATATTCTTTGCTCCAAACTGTATCTGGGTTAATTACAAAAAAAGGATTGTCACCAAAATTTTGTGTGCCTTTGAGGACACCACCGCCTGTATCTAATAATAAATCTTTTTCTTTAGAGATTGTGATTTTTACTTGAAATTTTTTTTTTTTGATAAATGATTGAATCTGATCGGAAAGATAATGAACATTAATACTAATCTCTTGTACACCATGACCGATCAGTAAATTTATCGCTCTTTCTAATAATGTAGAGTTATTTATTTCTATTAATGGTTTTGGGGTTTTAAGTGTTAAAGGCTGCATTCTTTTCCCTAATCCTGCAGCTAAAATCATTCCATGCTTTATACTCATATTTTATTTAATTTCTTAAGTCTATTCACAGATAAGTATTTATAAAATAATAATTTTAAATTTTTTAACAAAGGATTTTGCAATCTTTTTTCAATTAGCGTCCATGTGTGAGGTAAAAATTTAAGATAATTATTTTTGTTATCTCTTTTGTATAAACGTACGAATATTCCTAATATTTTTAAATTTCTTTGCACTGACAAAATATCAAAGTCATTTTTTAATTTTCGAATATGATCGATTCTCAGTTTTGAATTCTTATGATAAAAGTCTAATAATTTATTTTGTAATTGGTGCGGTAATTTTATTCTTACATCGTCAACTAAAGATGCTACATCATACAAGGGGTTTCCAATAATAGCATCTTGGCTATCAATTATTCCTAATTTTTTTTTATTAATCATTATATTTGAAATATGAAAATCTCTATGTACGAAAGTATTATTTTGATAATTTAGTTTTTTATAAACTTTATTTAATTCAGATTTAAATATTTTTTTTATATTGGTAATTTTTTTATTTTTAAGAGCGTATTTTAAGTACCAATCAAAAAACAAATCGGACTCTTTATGAAGATTGGATAATGTATATTTTGGTATTGTAATTTTAAAATTTTTAAATTTATAAAGTTTTTTTATTTTAATTTTTTGTATCTTGATTATTAATTTTATCAACGATTTATAGCTATTTAGTTTGTTTTTTTTTGAAATTACGTAATCGTAGAAAGATTTTTCCCCTAAATCAGATATTTCGATCATATCATTTTTATAATGATTGCTTAATAATTTCGGAGCATTTATCCTGTTGTTGTTAAGAACATTATTTATTACTGCATATACCGCAAGGTTTTTAAATTTTTCTTTTTTAGCAGTAACAATTATTGAGGTTTTATTATTTTTTTTTAATCTATAAAATTCTCTATAGGAAGCATCTCCTGAAATTTTTTTCAATTTATATTTCATTTTCTAAATCTTTCCATTTACTGTGCCCACATATTTTCATTTTTCTTTCCTTATCATTTTTTACATACTCTAAATGAATCTCTAATTTATTTGTTAATGGTGTTGTAATTAAGTCTGGCCATTCTATAATTTTAACTGTTTTTTCATTTTCTGAAAAAATACCAAGATGTTGAAGTTCGTTAGCTTTTTTTATTCGATAAAGGTCATAATGCATAATCTTAAGATCTTTAATTTCATATTCATAAAGCAAGTTGAATGTAGGACTCAACACTTCTGTTTCTTTTAGTCCTTTTTGATTTTGTAAATTATTAATTAAATATCTTGTGAATGTAGTCTTTCCTACACCGATTTCACCAATTAAGAAGATACAATCTCCATTTTCTAATTTTTTTGAAATTGTTTTAGATATTTTATTTAAATGGTCTAAAGATTTAACAATCATTAGCTACTTTTAGTAGCGATAAGTATCTGGTTTAAATGGTCCTGATGGTTTAACGCTAATGTAATCGGCTTGCTCTTTCGACATCTTTGTTAATTTAGCTCCCACTTTTTCTAAATGAAGCATTGCAACCTTTTCATCAAGATGTTTTGGAAGCACATAAACTTTCTTCTCATATTTATCAGAATTGTTCCATAACTCGATTTGAGCAATCACTTGATTTGTAAATGAAGCACTCATCACAAAACTTGGATGTCCTGTAGCGCATCCAAGGTTAACCAATCTACCTTCAGCTAAAAGGATAATTCTTTTTTTACTAGGCAATTCTATTTCATGAACTTGAGGTTTTATTTCATCCCACTTATAATTCTTTAACGCTTCAACTTGTATTTCGTTATCAAAATGACCAATGTTACAAAGTATTGCTCTGTCTTTCATATTCCTCATATGATCCGCCGTAACTATGTCTTTGTTTCCTGTTGCAGTTACAACTATGTCAGCATCTTTTATAGCTTCATCCATAACAACAACTTCGTATCCTTCCATAGCAGCTTGTAACGCACATATTGGGTCTGTCTCGGTAACCATTACTCTTGCACCTGCTTGCCGTAATGAAGCTGCACTTCCTTTGCCAACATCTCCGAATCCAGCTACAATGGCTACCTTACCTGACATCATTACATCTGTTGCTCTTTTTATCCCGTCTACTAAACTTTCTCTACAACCATAGAGGTTATCAAATTTTGATTTTGTCACTGAGTCATTTACATTTATAGCAGGAATTAATAATTCTTTATTATATTCCATTTTCTTAAGAGCTAAAACTCCTGTTGTAGTTTCCTCTGAAACTCCTTTAATATCTTTTAATAAATTTTTATATTCTTTATGCATTAAAGCTGTAAGATCACCACCATCATCTAAAATCATATTTGGTTTCCAATCTTTTTTACCTTCAATAGTTTGTCTAACGCACCACCAATATTCTTCCTCGGTTTCACCTTTCCAAGCAAATACAGGAATACCTGCTTTTGCGATTGCTGCAGCCGCATGATCTTGTGTCGAAAAAATATTGCATGAAGACCATCTTACCTCTGCTCCTAGCTCTACTAAAGTTTCAATCAAAACAGCTGTTTGAATTGTCATATGAAGACAACCAAGGATTTTTGCACCCTTTAAAGGTTTTTTACCTTTATACTCTTTTCTTAAAGCCATAAGTCCTGGCATTTCTGTCTCTGCTAGAGAAATTTCTTTTCTACCAAAGTCTGCCTGGGAAATATCTTTTACTTTATAATCTTGTGTCATATTGAAGGAGTTATTATCAACATAAATAAACCATAGCAAGAAATAATGTTAGGACAATTTAGGAAGTAAAACCTCAACCTGTGCTCCTTTTGTATTGAGTCTATTTGAAGCTGCAATCGTGCCCTTATGTAATTGAATTATATTTTTTACAATATTTAAACCCAAGCCAGAATGTTTACCGAAACTTTTAGGTCTATTGCTATAAAAACGTTTAAAGATTTTCTGGGGAGATGTTTCAGCGAAACCAGGTCCCTCATCTTTTACTGACAATAATAAATTACTTGAGGTTTCTTCAATACTAATTTCAATTTTTTGATTGTTTTGACTGAATGAAATAGAATTGTCTAATAAATTTGCGATAACTTGTTCTAATCTGTTACTAATTCCAAATATGAAATGACCACTTTTACTTTTAATTTTATTTTTAACAACTATCTCAATTTTTTTGTTTTGGTTAATTAAGTCCTGATTAAAATCCTCAACAACACTGTTTATAATTTCAACTAGATTAATTTTACTCATTTTCTCGCGGGATAAAGATGCTTCATCTTTTAACATTTGAGTGTAATCAGTCATTAATCTTTCTATTCGTTCGACATCATGATTTATAATTTTAAGAAGTTTTTCTCCTTCACTTTTTTCAGTAGTTTTATCTAAAAGTTCTGAAGCACTTTTTAAAGATGCAAGAGGATTTCTTATTTCATGAGCTAAATCATTTGAGAATGTTTCTGCTCTATTAGTTCTCTGTTGTAATTCTTTTGTCATTTCATCAATTGATTGAGTTAGTTTTCCTATTTCATCATCTCTTACAAAAACTTTATTTATATCAATTGTTTGATTAGATTTTTTCTTAATTCCATCACTATATTTAACTAAGAGACCAATTGGCTTTAAAATATATTTATTTAAAAATAATGAAAAAATTAGAATCACGATCATAACAGCAATCATGGTTCTAACAATAAATGCTTTTCTCTCTTTTACAGCAGTGGTGATGTCATTCGCTTGTTCTGATACTACAACATATCCAATATCATTATTTTGAAATTTAATTTTACTAAGTGTACTTACAAAAAAATTATTTTTTTCATCATTTGTGAGAGTCATAATTTCATCGTTATATTTATTTCTAATTATGTCTCCTATTTCATCTTTTTGTTCTTCTTCCAATCTTTCTTCAATTTCTGGTGTGATTGTTTCGCTGCCTAAATTTTCCTCAAAAATTATATCTGATCCTGTAAATACACTTTGATCTAAATCTAAAATATTTGTATCACCTATAAGGTTACCGGATAAATCATAAAACTGAACACGGTCTAAACTTTGAAATAAAAATCTTGTGGAAAGTAAAAAATCTCTTATTCCTTCTTTAGTATATTCTATATTAAGTCTCTCAAGATTATCCTTTGTATTATTGATAACTATTTTATGATTATCAGATCTTTCTTTTACTAGAGTTGGTTGAATTGCCTCAAGGTATATGATTGTAAAAAGTCCTAAAACAGAAAAAACAGTAAGGTTAAATATTAAAAACTTCTTTAAAATAGAAGCTGATTTTTTTTGTTTCATTAGCTAACATTCCATCTATACCCGCTTCCATATCTAGTTTCAATTGCAGAAAACTTCTCATCAACCTTTTTAAACTTTTTTCTTATTCTTTTTACATGACTATCAATCGTTCTATCTTCAATCTCAGTATTTTCTTTGTAAGCAATATCCATTAAATGTGCTCTTTCTTTTATAACACCGGGTCTCTTAGCTAATTCTTTAACGATTAAAAATTCTGTGGTAGTTAGTTTATCAGGTAAAGCTTTACCGTTCCATTCACATTCTAACTGGGCTGGGTCTAATTTGAGTTTCCCGTGACTAATTATATTTTTTGTATCATCTACAGTAGTAGACTTTTTCCTTAGTTGAACCCTTATTCTTTCAATTAAAACTTTAGTGGAAAAACCTCCAGATTTTTTAACAAAGTCATCAGCTCCCAATTTTAAACCAAGCAATTCGTCAACTTCATCATCTTTTGAAGTTAAGAAAATTATTGGAATTGACAATTTTTTTTTTAGTTTTTTTAGTAATTCTTCACCATCCATCCTAGGCATTTTAATATCCAAAATTGCTAGGTCAGGTGGATTTCTAGTTAATCCGATTAAAGCCGAATCTCCATCTATATAAGTTTGAACTTTAAATCCTTCTCTTTCCAAAGCCATACTTATACTAGTAAGTATGTTTCTATCGTCATCAACTAAAGCGATTGTTTGAGCCATATTTTTATTCTCTTAATTATGTTGTCAAAATTTAGGCGTTCAATGAGCTTCACCCCAATTATTACCAGAACTAATACTTACCTCCAAAGGTATTGAAAACATATGATGATCTGAACTAGAAACTGAGATCATTGCTTGTTTAACAATTTTTTTAACTTCATTTTCATCTTTCTTTAAACACTCAAAAATAAGTTCATCATGGATTTGTAAAAGCATTTTTGCTTTCTTTTTTTCTTCAAGAATCTGATCAATTTTAATCATTGCTAGCCTAATAATGTCTGCAGCCGATCCTTGTATTGGAGCATTAATGGCTGCCCTTTCTTGGAATGCCCGAACACTAAAATTTTTGTCATTAATACCTCTTAAGTGAATTCTTCTTCCAAAAATATTAGTAACAAAACCTTGTTTTCTACATGTTTGAATCGTCGTATTCATATAGTCTTTTATTTCAGGGAATTTTTTAAAATATGAATTAATAAAATTTAAAGCTTCTTCATTTGACACTGATATTTGTTTAGCTAGACCATATTGTGTGATTCCATAAATGATCCCAAAATTAATTGCTTTTGCTTTTCTTCTAAAATCATCTGTTACTTTTGTGATTGGAACATCAAATACTTGGCTTGCGGTTAATGAGTGAATATCTTGATTATTTTTAAAAGCTTTCTTTAACTCTTTTACATCTGCCATGTCAGCAAGAATTCTCATTTCTATTTGATTATAGTCTGCTGAAATTAATATATTATCTTTGTCTGCTACAAAGGCTTTTCTTATTTCTTTGCCATCTAGAGTTTTTATAGGAATATTTTGTAAATTAGGATCGCTAGATGCGAGCCTTCCTGTATTTGTTGCAGCTAATAAGAAAGAGGTATGAACTCTTTTTGTTTTTTTACTTATATGATCTTGTAAAGCATCTGTGTAGGTACTTTTTAATTTTGAAACCTGGCGCCATTCTAAAATTAAATTAGGAAATTTATGTCCAGTTAATGCAAGATCTTCTAAGATTTTTGCACTAGTGGCTAAACTTCCTTTTTTTGTTTTCTTTAATTTTGCTATCTTGAGATCATTGTAGATTATTTCACCCAATTGTTTTGGTGATCCAATATTAAATTTTTTGCCAGAAACTTTGTATATTTCTTTTTCTATCTTTATAAGTCTTTCCTCAAATTTTTTTGAAAGTTTTTTAAGGTAAGTGTCATCTACTTTTATACCGTTGGTTTCAAGTTTTGAAAGAATTTTTATCATTGGTTTTTCAAAAACCTCATAAATTTTTTCTAACTTTTCTTCGGTAACTCTTTCAAATAAAATTTCATACAATCTTAACGTTACATCTGCATCTTCTGCTGCATATTCAGTTGCAGTTTTTAAATCTACAGCTGAAAAATTTAATTGTTTTTTCCCGGTGCCTACTACATCTTTATAAGAAATAGTTTTATGACCTAGATGTAATTCGGATAGCGTATCCATATTATGTCTATTGTTACCAGCATCTAATGTATATGAGAGTAACATTGTGTCTTCTACAGGACTCATTTCAATGCCTTGGTTTTTAAAAATAATATAATCGTATTTTATATTTTGGCCGACTTTTTTTATACTTGAGTCTTCTAAAATTAATTTAAGTTTTTTTAAAACTAAATCTTTTTTTAATTCAGTTTTTTCTTTATGACCAACTGGGATATAGTAAGCTTCATTGGCATCATAGCATATTGAGACACCAACTAGTTCAGCTTCTTGTGGATTTAATGATGAGGTTTCAGTATCCACTGCTATGACTGATTTTTCATTTAACCTTTCAATTAGTTCATTCAGCTGATTTTCTTTTATAATAGTTTTGTAGGACTTTTTGCTTATTTTATTGCTTTTTTTTATCAGGCTTTTATCTTTAATATTTTTATTTCCTGGCTCACCATAAAAACTAATTGCTTGGCTTAGCAATCTATTAAATTCCATCTCTCTTAAAAAATTATATAATTTGTCTCTATTAATATCTTTAATAATAAAATCCGTAACATCATTTTTTAGAGGAACATCATTTTTTAATGTTACTAATTGCTTGCTAATCATAGCTTTATCTTTATTTGATAATAATGTTTCTCGTCTTTTGTTCTGGGGTATTTCTGATGCTTTTTTTAACAAATTTTCTAAAGTTTTATATTTTTTTATAAGTTCTGCTGCAGTCTTTATTCCTATGCCTGGTACACCTGGCACATTATCTGAACTATCTCCAGCAAGTGATTGTACATCGATTACTTGCTCTGGTTTAACTCCGAATTTATCAACCACCTCTTTTTCACCTATTAATTTGCTTTTCATCGGATCGAATAATCTGACCTTATTTGAAACTAATTGCATTAAATCTTTATCAGACGATATTACAGTAACCTTAGCTCCTGCCTCTGAAATTTTTTTGGCATATGTAGCTATTAGATCGTCAGCTTCATAATTTAAAAGTTCAATAGAAGGAAGATTAAATGCTTCAACTGATTTTCTGATATATTCAAATTGTGGTACTAAGTCATCAGGTGCTTCTGATCTATTTGCTTTATATTCGCTATAAATTTCATTTCTGAAATTTTTTCTCGCTGAGTCAAATATTACAGCAAAATGTGTTGGTCGGTTTTCTGTGTCATCTGACCTCGCGTCTTCTAAAAGTTTAAATAGCATGGAACAAAAACCACTCACGGCTCCTGTTGGTAATCCATCGCTTTTTCTAGATAAGGGTGGTAAAGCATAGTATGCTCGAAAAATGTAGCCTGAACCATCAATTAAATAAAAATGGTCTGTTTTTTTTATTGAACTCATATATACATATTACATTGAATCCTTCTCTTAAATTAAAAAAACCATGACTAAAAACGTTTTAACTGTTGAAAATCTGACCAAAATTTATTCGAATTCTAAAACAAAAAAGGAAAATAAAGCTCTATCGAATTTAAATTTTGAGGTGAAACAAGGTGAAGTTTTTGGATTATTGGGGCCTAATGGTGCAGGAAAGACAACTTTTTTAAGTATATTAGGAGGTACCGTGATTAAAACAGCAGGGAATATTAATGTATGGGGTTTTGATTTAGATAAAAATCCTAGACAGGTTAGAGCGTCCTTAGGAATTGTTCCTCAAGAAGTAAACTTAGATGCTTTTTTTAGCCCACAACAACTTTTAGAACTTCAAGCAGGTTTATATGGTATTACAAAAAAGGATAGAATTACGGACTTAATATTAAAAATGGTTGCCCTAGAGGATAAAGCAAACGCGTATTCAAGAAGTCTATCTGGAGGAATGAAGAGAAGGTTGCTTATTGCCAAAGCGATGGTTCATCAACCTCCAATATTAATCCTTGATGAACCTACGGTTGGTGTCGATGTTGAACTAAGAAATAATCTTTGGGAAAATGTTAAAGAATTAAACAAAGAGGGTGTAACGATAATTTTAACTACTCATTACCTTGTCGAGGCGCAGGAAATGTGTGATCGCATAGCAATACTTGATAAAGGTAATCTTGTGGCTTTAGATACTACTGAAAGACTTTTAGCAAGAATTCAGACAAAGAAAATTAAATTTAAGGTTAAAGATTTTGATTTAAATAATAAATTATCTATGAAAGGTATTGAATTTAATATTATTTCAAAAAATATGATAAGAGTTTCATACAAAAAAAATTCTTTGGATTTCACAGAAATTATCAATTACCTAAATAAAAATAACATTAAAATAGAAGATATTTCTACTGATGACGGCGATTTAGAGGACGTTTTTGTTCAACTAACAAAGCACTAGATTTTAACGAAAAAAAAGTTAAATTAATATTATGGAATTAGTTAAAAATTTTAAAAATTCAAAAATTATAAAATATGCTTTCTTTGCGTTGCTTGGAAGTATTTTGTTAGCTATATCGTCAAAAGTTAAGATACCTTTTTATCCTGTGCCAATGACAATGCAAACTTTAGTAGTTATTGTGATAGGCATTGCTTTTGGTTGGAAGTTAGGGTTAGCAACTATCTCATTATATTTATTTGAAGGTATTCTTGGAATGCCTGTTTTTTCTGGTACACCTGAAAAAGGAGTTGGCCTTATCTATTTCACTGGGCCAACAATGGGATATTTAATTGGTTTTTTGGTTGCAGTTTTTTTAGCCGGTAAGTTTGTTTACAATAATAATTTAATTCAAAATTTTTTGAAAATTTTATTAGCCACAAGCTTTATTTATTTATTAGGTATAATATGGTTAGGAAGTTTAATTGGATGGGATAAACCAATTTTCAAACTGGGGGTACAACCTTTTCTATTAGCTGAACTATTTAAAATTTTGATAGCATCTTTTGCAATTAAACAAATATTAAAAATAAGAAAATTTATTTAGATTATCTCGGTGATCTTTTGGAAAGAATTCTTTGAAGCGTTCTTCTGTGCATCTTTAATCTTCTAGCTGTCTCTGAAACGTTTCTATTACATAGTTCGAACACCCTATGAATATGTTCCCATTTCACACGATCAGCTGACATCGGATTTTCTGGGGGTTTGGCTTTAGACTCTGGTGATGCTAACAAAGCCGACTCAATATCATCCGCATCAACCGGTTTAGCAATATAATCAATGGCTCCGGCTTTGACTGCGGCTACAGCCGTAGGTAGATTCCCGTAACCCGTTAACATTACAATTCTGCAATCTTTTTTGTTTTTAGATATTTCTCTCACAACATCAAGCCCATTTCCATCCTCAAGCCTTAAATCAACGCAAGCGAAGCTTGGGGGCGTGGTTTTGACGATGTTAAGCCCTTCAGCTACTGTTTTGGCCTCTTTCACCTGAAAACCCTTCTTTTCCATGGCTCTAGCCAGTCTTCCCCTTAGAGGATCGTCATCATCAACGATTAATAGCGTTTTATCTGCAAAGTCAGACAATTTTAGCTGCTCTGGCAAATTTTTTTGTGATCTCATACACATCATATATGGGGGTGTTTTATGTGAATACAACAGTCAAATAGCGACATTTTTTCCTTTACACAGAGTCAAAAAAACCTTAAACGCAAAATAATTAAGGTTTTTTTTACTAAATTTTTTAAAAAACCTTTGTGTAAACAAACGAGGGACACATGAAATGGGAAAATTTAAATCAGTTAACGAATTAGTTAACTTGTTACAACCAGATTATCCCGTATATTGCATACGGCTTAACGAGATTAAAAAATCCGTGAAATTTTTTAAAGAAAATTTTCCAGGGAAGATCCTGTACGCTGTAAAAACAAATCCAAACGAAAAAATTATAAAACAAATAATTAATAACGGCATCAACGAATTTGATGTTGCTTCTTTAAATGAAATTAAGCTTATTAAAAAAATTAAATCAGATTCAAAGTTGCACTTTATGCATACGATTAAAAGTAAAGAAAGTATTTCTTCAGCATACTTCGACTACGGTGTTAAAAGTTTCTCTCTGGATAGTAAAGATGAATTAAGAAAGATTTTGGATGCTACTAATCAAGCAAAAGATCTAGAGTTATTTGTAAGAATTGCAATTTCAAATGAGCATGCAGAAATAGATTTATCTAGAAAATTCGGCGCTCTTCCATCTGAAGCATTAGGATTAGTGAGATTATGTAAAGATCATTCGAAAAAACTTGGAATAAGTTTTCATGTTGGTTCTCAGTGTATGCATAAAATTTCTTATTCTAAGGGCATAAGAGAGATAGGGAATATAATAAAAAAAACAAAGATAGTTCCAGACACAATCAATGTCGGAGGTGGTTTCCCTTCTATTTATCCAGACCTTAATCCTGAACCATTAATAAATTATATGGACGAAATAAAAAAAGAACTAAATAATTTAAAACTAAATAAATTACCTGAAATAATTTGTGAGCCAGGAAGGTCTCTTGTAGCAGAAAGTGGATCTACAATTGTTAAAGTTATTTTAAGAAAAAAAAATAGCCTGTATATTAATGATGGAACATATGGATCTTTATTTGACGCTGGTGCACCAAACTTTGTTTTACCATCAAAAATGATCACAGACAGAAGAGTTCAGTCTAAAAAACTTACCGCTTTTAGTTTTTTTGGACCTACTTGTGATGGATTAGATTATATGAAAGGTCCTTTTTTGTTACCAAATAATATAAAAGAGGGTGACTATATAGAGTTAGGTCAGCTAGGTGCTTACAGTCTTACTTTTAGAACAAACTTTAATGGTTTTTATTCAAATGAAATTCACGAATTAAGTGACAAACCAATTATATCTATGTACGATAATACAAATGATAAAGTTGGTTCTTTAGTAGCTTAATGAATAAAAAAAATAGTCCGAATATTGGACACAACAAAAAATCCCTCTTAAATTCCCCCGTTGAACATATCGATATCAAATCTTTTGATGCTCGTAAAATTATTGATGGAATGAGTAAAATGTCTTTCACTTCTAGAGATACAGCAAGAGCAGCAGCGATTTATAATGAAATGCTTGCAGACAAGGATTGTTCAATCTTTTTAACCTTAGCAGGTTCAACCTCAGCAGGTGGATGCATGGATTTATACACTGATTTAGTTAAACATAACATGGTTGATGCTATTGTAGCTACAGGGGCCTCGATTATAGATATGGATTTTTTTGAAGCCCTAGGTTTCAAACACTATCAGGGATCTCAGTTTCAAGATGATACTGAACTAAGAAACAATTATATTGATAGAATTTATGACACTTATATTGATGAAGAAGAATTACAAGCATGTGACAAAACTATATGTGATATTGCTAATTCTCTAAAACCTAAACCATATACATCAAGAGAATTTATAAAAGAACTTGGCAAATTTTTAAAAAAAAATTCTAAGAAAAAAAACTCATTAATAGAAACTGCATACAATAATAATGTTCCTATATTTTGTCCCGCTTTCACAGATAGTTCTGCAGGATTCGGACTTGTAATGCATCAGGAACAAAACCCTAAAAATCACATTACTATAGACTCTATAAGAGAGTTTAGGGAAATAACTGAAATTAAACTCAAATCAAAACAATCAGGATTATTAATGGTTGGAGGTGGGGTGCCCAAAAATTTTATTCAGGATACAGTGGTTTGTGCGGAATTATTAGGTAAAAAAGTAGACATGCATAAATATGCTATTCAAATAACTGTGGCTGACACTAGAGATGGAGCTTGTAGTAGCTCTACTTTAAAAGAAGCAAGTTCATGGGGTAAAGTGGATATCACAAAAGAACAAATGGTGTTCGCTGAGGCAACAAGTGTATTGCCATTAATAGCAAGCGATGCCTTTCATCGTAAAAATTGGCAAACAAGACAAAAAAGAAATTTTCAAAATTTGTTCAATTAATAAATAATGAGTAAAACAAAGATAGCATTAGTACAAATGAAAATGTCGTCTGACCCAAAAAAAAATATTCAAAATGCTATCGACAAAATTAATGCTGCAGCAAAAAAAGGTGCAAAAGTAATTTGCTTACCAGAGTTATTCTTAACAAAATATTTCTGCCAGGTTGAAAGTCATAAAAACTTCAATTTCGCTGAGAAAATACCAGGACCTAGCAGTAACTTATTTTCTGCACTTGCTAAAGAACTAAAAATTATTTTAATAATTTCATTATTTGAGAAGAAGACTTCTGGGCTTTATCACAATAGTAGTATTGTAATAAATGAAAAAGGCAAACTTTTAGGAAAATATAGAAAAATGCATATCCCTGATGATCCACAATTTTATGAGAAGTTTTACTTTGCTCCTGGAGATTTAGGTTTTAAATCTTTTAAAACTTCAAAAGGAAATTTAGGAACTTTAATTTGTTGGGATCAATGGTTTCCTGAGGCAGCGAGATTAACAGCACTTAAAGGAGCAGAAATTATTTTTTATCCAACTGCTATTGGATGGCATCCAAAAGAAAAAAGGAAATTTGGTAAGTCACAACTCGAGTCCTGGCTTTCAATTCAGAGGTCTCATGCAATAGCCAATGGTATTTACGTTGCTGCAATAAATAGAGTTGGAATTGAAAAGCAAGGTAATAGAAAGATAGAGTTCTGGGGGAATAGTGTAATATTTGATCCAAGTGGTAACGTTGTCAAGAAAGCCAGATTAAAAGAAAACATTTTAATTTGTGAAATTGATTTCAAAAAAGTAGAAACCTCTAGACAACATTGGCCTTTTTTCAGAGATAGAAGAATAGACTATTATAAAGGACTGCTTAAAAATCCAAGAGATGCCTAAAGTAACAAAATCTCTTTTCAGGATGCCAGCTGAATGGGAAAGACAACAATCTACATTGATAGGATGGCCTTATAATAAAAATGATTGGCCAGGCAAGTTTAACAATATTCCTAAAATATTTGCTAAAATAATTTCTAAAATTACTAAATCTCAAGAGGTAAATCTTTTAATTAAAAACCACAAATCTAAAAATATAATTAAAAAATTACTTAGGAAAAATAATGCAAGAATGCGAAATATAAAATTTATAATTTGTGAAACAGATAGAGTATGGATGAGAGATACAGGGCCGATATTTGTTAAAGATAAAAAAAATATAAATATTTTGTTAAATTGGAAGTTTAATGGTTGGGCAAAATATAAAAATTATAGAGCAGATAATAAAGTCAATTTGAGAATAAAAAACTATTACAAGGGAAATGTTATCAGTCCTAAATATAATAAAAAATCAATAGTTCTTGAGGGTGGAGCCATCGATGTAAATGGAAAAGGTTTACTACTCACAACAAAAGAATGTTTATTGAGTAAAATTCAGCAAAGAAATTCTTTTTTAAAAACAAAAGATTATAATCACATTTTTAAAAAATTTTTTGGTGCAAAAAAGGTTATTTGGCTTAATAAAGGAATTGTAGGAGACGATACTCATGGTCACGTTGATGATATTGCTAGATTTGTAAAATTTAATAAGGTTTTTCTTGCTTACGAAAATAATAAAAAAGATGAAAATTTCAAAAATCTTGATGAAAACCTCAAAATTTTAAAAAAAATCAAAATTGGTTCCTCGCAATTAAAAATTATTAAAATTCCTATGCCGAGACCTATTTATATAAATAAATTCAGAGTTCCAGCATCGTATCTGAACTTTTATATCTTTAATAAATTTGTTTTATTGCCAACTTTCAATGATCCTAAAGATAAAAAAGTAATCAAAATTTTTAAAAAAGAATTTAATAATAGAAAAATTGTTCCAATAGATTGTTCTGAATTAATTTGGGGTTTTGGAGCAATTCATTGTTTAACACAACAAGAACCAAAATAAAATTTACCCACTTAGTAAAATATTTTTAGGAGACCAACTTATAACTACAGAAGCCCCACCTAGATTTTTATCATCTTTAAAAATTAGTTTAGCATTTTGCCTTTCTAATAGAGTCTTTCCTAAAAAAGTTCCAAGACCTAATCCGGAATTAGGATTTGTTTCTTTAGATTTTGATTTAATATAAGGCTCGCCAATTCTTTTGATGACATCTTCTGGGAAACCAGGCCCATCATCATTTATAATTATTTTAATTTCTTTATCGTTACTATATAGGAAAACATTTACTTTACTTTTTGAAAACTTTATAGCATTACCTATAAAATTTCTTAAACCATATATCATCTCCGGTGATCTACTTATATCAATTTTGTTTTTATCATTATCAGAGACTAAAATTATATCTTTAGAAGAAGTTTCTTTAAAAGAATTTAAAATTTCTTCCAAAAGATCCTCTAATTTAACTGAGCTGAAGAATTTATCTTTCTCTATTTGTTTTTTCGAAATTTTTTTTAAAATATCACTACATCTTTTTGATTGACTGATTAATAAATCTATATCTTTTGATAATTCACTATTATCACCAATTTCTTTTTTTAGTTCTTTAGATACGACAGAAATGGTTGCCAGTGGTGTTCCTAATGAGTGAGCTGCTGCTGCCGCTTGGCCTCCTAGAGATTCTAATTCATACTCTTTATAAATTACTTCTTGTAATTTATTTAGCGCTTCAGAAGTTTTCTTTTTTTCACCTGCGAAGCGAATACCGAAATAACTTAAAAAAACTAAACCAATGAAAATAGATATTATTATTCCAGTCTTATAAAAATTAGGAAAATGAAGTAAGTCCATTTCTTCTCCGGGTAAAGGGAGATGATAAAATGAAATAGTTAATAAAAGTAATGATGTAATCAATCCTAAAATAATAGTAGTTCCCATACTCAAGAAAGTAGATGAAACTATTGCTGGAATAATAAGTAAAAAACAAAATGGATTAAATATACCGCCAGTTAAGTATAACAAAATACTTAATTGTATTAGATCATAAACTAAAAAAACTGATGCATACAAATCTTTTAGTTGATTAAATTTAATTCCAAATTGTAAATATAGGTTAGTAGCCAAACCCAAACAAATTATTAGGTAGCTTAACTCAATCGGAAATGGCAGTTGAAGATAGAAATATACCACACTGATAGCTAAAAACTGGCCAAAAATGGCTATATATCTAAGGATTGTAAGGGTATTTTTATCTAAGTTAAGGTTCTCTTTTGTTCTAAAAAGAGTGGATAGATTCATCAAAATACTAAATATCTAGGTTAGTTACGTCTAAAGCATTATTTGTGATGAAATCTTTCCTTGGAGCAACTTCATCACCCATAAGAACTTTAATCATTTTTTGATCATCTTTTGATTTTTCTTTAGTTCCTTTAGAATATTGCACTCTTAACATGGTTCTGTTATCTGGGTTTAAAGTTGTTTCCCAAAGCTCCTCTGGATTCATTTCTCCCAATCCTTTAAAACGTTGAATTGATAATTTGTCTCTTTGATCTTGCAGAAATTTTTTAAATTCGGTTGATCCTTTTTTTATTTTTTTATCAAATTTTCCTGCATTAAGTATATAATCTTCCAAGGCTTTCTCATCTTTTATATAAACACTTTTATTTGCTTTCGTTACTTTAAATAATGGTGGTTGAGCAAGATATATATGCCCATTTTCTATTAATTGATTAAATGGATAATTATTAAAGAAAGTCAGCAGAAGTGTTCTTATGTGAGAACCATCTACGTCAGCGTCTGTCATTATTACAATTTTATCGTATCTTAGATTTTCTATATTAAAATCTTTTGATCCTGTTCCTAGAGCGTTGATTAAAGTTACAATCTCGTTAGATGACATCATCTTAGATAAAGCTTTAGTTGATTGATCTTCCCCATTAGTTTTTCCATTAACAAATGTATTTAAAATTTTACCTCTTAAGGGGAGAACAGCTTGATATTCTCTCACTCTTCCTTGTTTTGCTGAGCCTCCTGCTGAGTCTCCTTCTACTATAAATAATTCTGTACCTTCGCGTTTCTGTATTTGACAATCTGCCAATTTGCCTGGCAAACCTGATAATTCAAAAGTTCCTTTTCGTCTTACACTATCTCTGGCTTTCCTAGCAACATCTCTTGCTATAGCTGCTTGAGTAATTTTTTCTAGGACAGTTTTAGCTATAGACGGGTTTTGATCAAACCAGGTTGAAACTTTTTCTCCAATAATATTTTCAACAATGTTTCTGATTTCTGAGGAAACTAGTTTATCTTTTGTTTGAGAAGAAAATTTTGGATCAGGCATCTTAATTGATAATACAGCGGTCAAACCTTCTTTAATATCTTCTCCAGACAATGTTATTTTATTTTTTTTATTATTTTTATCTGCAGTATACTTATTTATGACTCTTGTAAGCGCGCTCCTAAAACCAAGCAAGTGTGTTCCCCCATCTTTTTGAGGTATATTATTTGTAAATGGTAAAACTTCTTCCGAATACCCTGCATTCCATTCGAAAGAACATTCAACTACAACGTTATTTTTTGTAGCTGTAACATATACCGGTTTTTTGAATACCTCTTTTTCATTCTTATTCACCAAAATCGGTTTCTTATTATTTATAAACTTAACAAATTCTAAAATTCCGCCATCATATTTATGTAAAAATTCTCTCACTTTTTTAGATGTGTTATCTGTTAATTTAATTGCGATACCTTTATTAAGAAAAGCCAGTTCTCTAATTCTTTTTTCGAGTATTGTTGAACTAAATTTAATCGATGAAAAAATTTGTTTCGATGGCAAAAAAGTAATTTTCGTACCATTTTTTTTTGTTTTACCTAATTTTTTAAGTGGTTTTATCGTGTTACCATCTTTAAATTTAATTTCATATTCATTACCCTCTCTAAAAATGTTAAGCCTTAACTCTTCTGATAATGCATTAACAACAGATACTCCTACACCGTGTAACCCTCCAGAAACTTTATATGAGTCGTGATCGAATTTTCCACCAGCATGTAATTGGGTCATAATTACCTCTGCTGCTGACATTTTCTCTCCTTTGTGCATATCAACAGGTATACCTCTTCCATCATCTTCAACTGTTACTGTATTATCTGGATTTATTGAAATATTAATATTTTTACAGTGACCCGCTAAAGCTTCATCAATAGAATTGTCTATAACTTCAAATACCATGTGATGTAAACCGGAGCCGTCGTCCGTATCTCCAATATACATCCCCGGTCTTTTTCTTACGGCATCAAGTCCTTTAAGAACTTTAATCGATTCCGCACCATAAGCTCGCGTATTTTTCAATTCTGCAGTTTTAGACATTTTTTAGAATTTATCATCATATCATTTTTTTTATCGAATAGAAAATCGCTTTTGAGCATAGCCACTTAAAACTATTTAGTATCAACAATTATAGAGCTAAAAATAAAAAAAAATCTAAAACCGATAAAAACTAGATTTTCATTGGCATTATAACGTAATAACTATTTTTATCTGAGATGTCCTCTATTAAGACTGGTGAAACAGAGTCTTTAAGATTCATTTTTAGTTTAGAATTTTCAACTTCTGAAGCAATATCAATTAAATATTTTGAATTAAAACTTATGTTAAGATTTTCTGAGTTAAATTCTGCCTTTATTTTTTCATTTCCTTCTCCTGAATTAGCACTATTTACGGAAAGCTGTACATTATCTTTATTTATAAGTAATTTAACTCCCTCTTTTCTATCGATTGAAACACTTGCAACCCTCTCAATTGAATTTATAAAATCTTTTGAGGATACAACTAGAATTTTATCGTTTTGAGTTGGCACTACTTTTTTATAATCTGGAAATTTCCCATCGATTACTTTGGAAATCAATTTTATGCTACCAAGTGTAAATTTTATTTTATTGTCACTAGTTTGCATAATTAGTGGGTCTTTAGCTTCATTTAAGAGGGAACATAGTTGAAATACAGTCTTTCTTGGTAAAATAATAGAGGTAAAATCATTCATTTTATCTACCTCTAAACTGCTAGAGGACAATCTATGACTATCCGTAGCAACACCAGTTAAAAAATTTCTTCCATGCGCCTCTGTAAGATGTAGAAATATTCCATTAAGATAGTGTCTAGTATCATCATTTGATATTGAAATTCTTGTTTTATTTAAAAGTTTTAAAAATCTATTGTTATTTAATGAAATTTCGCTTCCTTCAAATTCATCTGCAAAAGTTGGAAAATTATCAGTTGGTAAGCACAGTAGATTAAAATCTGCACTTTCACTTTTTAAACTTAGTCTATTTTCTGATTTTAATTCAAAGTTTAATTCTGAGTCAGACGAAATTTTTCTTAAAATATCATAAAGTATTGCTGCAGAAGTTGTGGTACTTCCTTCGTTAATTATTTTGACGTTGCTTATTTCATCATAAAAAATAATATCAAGATCTGTTGCAACAATAGATAATTTTTTATCTTTAAGTTGTAGCAGAACATTTGAAAGTATAGGAAGAGTATTTTTCTTTTCCACCACTCCTTGAACAAAATTTAATGATTTCAATAAAATATCTCTTTTTACAACAAACTGCATTTATCTACTGCTCTAATAATAAACTTTTTATCTGACTAATATTCTTTTTCATCTCATCATCTTGCTCAGATAGTCTAGTAATAGTTTTAACTGCATGTATAACCGTAGTGTGATCTCGGTTCGCAAATCTTCTTCCAATTTCCGGTAAAGATCGAGTTGTCATTTTTTTTGCTAAGTACATTGCTATCTGTCTCGGCCTAGCAAGTGGTCGCGATCTTCTTTGGGAGAGCATTTCACTTAAAGCAATATTAAAATAATTTGAAACAACGTTCTGTATTTTATCGACTGTAATAACTCTAATTTGGTTAAAAACATCTTTTAAAATATTTTTACAATCACTTATATTCAAATCTTTGTTATGAACTCTGCTGAATGCAATGATTCTATTTAATATACCAATAAGTTCCCTAATATTTGTTTTGCTTTCACTTGCTAAATAATTAATAACTTCATCACTTAGATTAATTTTTTCTTTAAATTGACTCTCAATTTCCTCTATTTTCTTTTTAATTATTTTTATTTTTAAATCCAAATCTGGAGCCTCAATATCAACTACCAAACCTCCGGCTAATCTTGATTTAATTCTTTCTTGCACTCTATCAAGCTTCATTGGTGCTCTATCTGCTGAAATTATTATTTGTGAGCCTTTATCCATAAGGCTGTTAAATGTATGAAAAAATTCCTCTTGCAAGCTCTCTTTTCCACTAATAAATTGAATATCATCAATTATAAATACTGAAGACTTCCTGAAAAAATCTTTGAAATTTACCATATCGTTTTTTTTTATAGATTTAATAAAATGGTACATAAATCTCTCAGCTGAAATGAACATTACATTATTATTGTGTTGAAGCTCTATTCCAATAGCATTTAAAAGGTGAGTTTTGCCTAAACCTACTCCTCCACATACATAAAGCGGGTTATACCTTGAAATATGCTCACATACCTTTTTCGAATAAGAAAGGGCAATATCATTACTTTTGCCTTGTATAAAACTCTCAAAGTTTAAATTAGGGTTTAGCCTATTATAATTTAAAATTGAGTCTTTTATTTCAGTAACTTTATTTAGCTCATCAATCTTTATGAATTCCTGATTTTTTTTATTTTCCTCAATTATCTTAAATTCAATTCTATTTAAACTGAGTTTAAAGCTTTTAACTTGCTCTAAGATTTTGTCTAAATAACGGGACACTATCCAATCCCTAAAAAATCTTGTTGGTACCCCAAGAATTAGATAGTCATTATATTCTTTTACTAAAGAGATTTTTTGTAGCCAACTGTTGTATACTTCGGTACCAAAATTCTTTTTAAATGATGTTTGTATTTCTTCCCAATTTAACGTCTTTTCTTCCTCTGAAACAAACGCATTCTGTTTTTTTATATTGTTGTTTTCCATGTAGATTTTTCTTAAAGAGATTCCTTTAAACGACTTTTGTAAATTTTTTGCAACTACGTATAGGTTGTAATCAAAAATAAATTTACGAATCGGTTGTACAGTTATCGTTCAGATAGAATTAAAAAATATTTTCAACTGAATGAATTAAGTTTCTACATTTGGTTATATGAAACTAAATATAGATTAAATTTTTTTGGACAATCAACTTTAAATTGATTATTTAGAGAAAACTTTTTTTGAAATTCTAGAAATTTTTCTTGCAGCTGTGTTTCTACTTATAATGCCAGATTTGGCAACCTGCATTAGAATTGATTGAAATTTTGAAAAATATTTTTTTGCCTTTGCCTTATCTTTATCTTTTAAATGGATTTCCATTTGCTTTACGGCGTTCTTGTACTTGCTCTTTCGAACTCTATTAACTTGGGTCTGTTTTTTAACCCTTCTTACTCTTCTGATTGCTGATTTAGTATTTGGCATTTTTTAGGATTGTATATATGTGCAATTTAACATGGTCAACTTTATTATTTTTGGCATTTACTACAAAAAAATGATGCTCGATTGGCTATTACAATTTTTTTAATCTTACCAAAGCACTTAACATTAGAGCAATTTTCACCTTTTTTTCCATAAACGCTAAAATGTTGCTGAAACAAACCTTTTTTTCCACTGCCACTAGAAAAATCTTTGATGGATGAACCTCCAAGTATAATTGCTTTAGTGATTATTTTTTTTGAAAATTTTATAATTTTTTGAATCTCAGAATTTGTAAGTTTTTTTATTTTTTTTGTAGGTCTTACCCCGCTAAAAAAAAGAATTTCGTTTACATAAATATTACCAAGTCCAGATATAAATTTTTGATCCATTAATAAATCCTTTATTGTTCTTTCTCTTCCTTTTATAAAATTTTTAAAGTATTCAACACTAAATTCAGTGCTTAAAGGCTCGGGCCCTAAATGTTTAAGGTGGATATTTTGGTCCAAACTAACTCTTTTTACAAACTTTATAAAACCAAATTTTCTAATATCATTATAAATCAATTTATTATCATTTGATAAATCAAAGATTATGCGATCATGTTTTTTATCTTTTTCTTCATTTAAATCGTAATAAAAACTCGTTTTATATTTTCTTCTTTTGCTGTTAACAAAAAAAAATTTTCCAGTCATACCTAAATGCACTAACATTACAATGTCTTTATTAAAGAAAAATAATAGATATTTAGATCTCCTGGAAATTTTTTTAAACTTTAACCCAATAATCTTTTTGATTTTATTTCTATTAATTTTGTATCGTAGTCTCCCATCATTTATTTTGACCGCTTTTATAATTAAATTTTGAGTTTTATTAGTTAAAGACCTTTTAACAACTTCAACTTCTGGTAATTCTGGCATATAATTAAATTATGAAAAGCACTATTCAAGATAAAGCAAAATTAGTCAATTCTGTATTTTCGGAAGTTTACAACAAATATGACTTCATGAATGATATAATGTCCTTGGGAATACATCGTATTTGGAAGGATAAATTTATTGACTGGATGAATCCTTCTGATGACTCCTCTTTGATTGATGTCGCATCAGGCACTGGAGATATAGCAAAACTATTTTCTTTACGGAATAAAAATCTATCAACGGTCACTTGCATAGAGCCAAACGAACACATGTTTAAGGAAGGGAAAAAAAATCTTGCGAATTTTAAGAATATCAAATGGATTAAGTCTACTGCTGAAAATTTACCTGTTGATGATAATATTTATGACTTTTATTCAATTAGCTATGGCATACGAAATGTTTCTGATATTAATAAAGCTCTCAAGGAAGCTTACAGAGTTTTAAAACCAGGTGGTCGTTTTATGTGTTTAGAATTTTCAAAAATAAATAATGAATTATTAAGTTTTTTATATAAAAATTATTCAAAAGTCATACCTGCTTTAGGTAAATATGTTGTAGGATCATCAAAACCATACGAATATTTGATTAACAGTATAGACGCTTTTTATAATCAAGATCAACTTTTAGAACTAATAACTAAAAATGGGTTTACCAACGTAGAATACAGAAATCTCACAAATGGTATATCAGCTATACATTCTGGATGGAAAATTTAAATGTTAAAAAGAGTTTTTAAGTTATTTCAAATTGCTAGGAAACTGTCTACTTCAGGTGCAATTGACACAATAAATCAAGTATATCAAATTCCATTGTCTGTAAATTTATTCTTCAGTTTAATTTCTTTTGGTTCGAAAAATACTCAATTAAAAAATAATAACCCAGGTCAAAATCTTTGTGAAGCACTTCAAGGAATGGGCACTACATTTATAAAACTTGGGCAATTTTTAGCTACACGACCAGATATAATCGGTGAGGAAATGGCAAAAGATTTAGAAAAACTTCAAGATAAAGTTCCAGCTTTTGAACTTTATGAGGCAAAAAAAGTTATTAAAAAAGAGATTGGTGAGAAACAATACCAAAATATTATTCAAATTGGAGAGCCGATAGCGGCAGCATCTATTGCTCAAGTTCATTTTGCAAAAATAAAAAATGAAAATCAAGAAAAACAGGTAGCAATAAAAATCTTACGACCAGATATAGAACAATTATTTAATGAGGAATTGGATGCCCTTATGTTGTTTGCATATATCGTTGAAAATACAATTTCAAAAGCTAAGAGATTAAAACTAGTAGAAGTAGTGCACCTTTTAAGAGAAATCACTAATATTGAAATGGATCTGAGATTTGAGGCTGCTGCTGCTAATGAATTATATGAAAATACGAAACTTGATAAGGGATTTAATGTTCCTAAAATTTATTGGAACTATACAACAAAAAGAATACTCACTTTAGATAAAGTAGATGGGATATCAATTAGAGAGCATAAAAAATTAGAAGAACAGGGCGTCAAGCTAAAACAATTAGCTGAGAATTTAATTCAACATTTTTTAAAGCAAGCAGTAAGAGATGGTTTCTTTCACGGTGATATGCATCAAGGAAATTTATTTGTAGATACTAAAGGAAATATAGTTCCAGTTGATTTTGGGATTATGGGTAGATTGGACAAAAATAATAGAAAGTTTTTAGCAGAAATTTTGTATGGGTTTATTAAAAGAGATTACATAAAAGTTGCCGAGGTTCATTTTCAAGCTGGTTTAGTACCTCGCGACGCCTCAAAAGAAGAGTTTGCTCAAGCATTACGTTCTGTTGGGGAACCAATATTTGGACAGTCTATAAAAGATATTTCCGGCGGTAATTTATTAGCTCAATTATTTGAGATTACTGAAAAATTTAACATGGCAACTCAGCCTCCACTTCTGTTATTGCAGAAAACGATGGTAGTAGTTGAAGGTGTTGCTCGTAAACTGTATCCCGAAACAAATATCTGGGAGGTTTCAAGGCCAGTACTAGAAGATTGGTTAAAAAACTTAAAAAGTCCAAAATCTACTTTCGATACAGCTTTAAACACATCTGCAGAAATAATTAAACGCATACCTGATTTTCCAGGATTAATGGATAGAGCAGATTATGCTTTAAAAATGATGGCTGAAGGAAAATTAAGTCTAGGGATTAACAATAAAAATCTGGAAATGGAACAGATGAAACTCAAAAATTTCAGAAACAACATATTAATAAGTTTTTTTGGTATTATAATCGTATTTTTATTAGTATTCTAAATTTAGAATTATGACATTAAAAAATAAAAAAATATTGATTATTGTAGGAGGGGGAATAGCTGCGTATAAAACGCTAGACCTAATTAGATTGCTTAAAAAAAATGGCGCGGAAATTAAAACCATCCTTACAAAAAGCGGTAAAGAATTTGTGACTTCTTTATCAATAACAACTTTAACAGGCACCAAGACTTTTGAAAATTTGTTCGACAAAGAATTAGAAGAAGAAATAGATCATATAGGACTATCTCGATGGGCTGATATAATTATTGTAATGCCAACCACTGCTAACTTTATGAGCAAACTAACAAGTGGAAAAGCCGAGGATTTAGCTACTACAGTAATATTGGCAGCTGATAAAGATATCTTATTAGTTCCAGCAATGAATGTAAGAATGTGGTTACACAAGGCTACTCAAAAGAATTTAGAAGTTTTACAAGATTATGGTTATTTGTTTGTTGGGCCAGAAAAAGGGGAAATGGCTTGTGGAGAATTTGGTGAAGGTAAAATGTCAAGCCCAAGACAAATTTTCTTTTTTCTAAAGAATTATTTTCATAAAAAAAATATTGTTAAAGATAAAAATTTAAAAGCGTTAGTTACTACTGGACCTACAAGAGAGTACTTAGATCCAATTAGATACATTTCTAATGAGTCAAGTGGAAAACAAGGATATGAGATAGCTTTAGCACTTGATAAATTAGGAATAAATACAACTTTAATAGCAGGTCCCTCAACATTTGTAGTTCCTAAAAATATTAAAGTAAAAAAAATTACTTCAGCAGATGAAATGCTATCTGAAGTAAAAAAAACTTTACCAGTTGATTTAGCTGTGTGTGCAGCTGCAGTAGCTGATTTTAAACCAATCCAAAAAAATAAAAATAAATTAAAAAAAGATAAGTTAAATTTTGAGTCAATTAATTTTATAAAAAATAATGATATACTTGAGTTTATATCAAAGAATAATAAAAGTAGGCCACGAATAGTAGCAGGTTTTTCTGCAGAAACTCATGATGTTTTAGGAAATTCAATTAAAAAACTTAAAAACAAACATTGTGATTTTATTTTTGCAAATGATGTTTCTAAAAAGGATATTGGATTTAACTCTGATTTCAATAAGGTTTCTGTGATTGATAAAACTGGAAAAATTAAATCAATTAAAAAAAATAAGAAAAGTTTAATCGCTAATATAATTGCCCAAATATTGTTGGATAAATTAATTGATGACAGAAATATTAATTAAAAGGTTATCAAAAAATGTGCCATTGCCAAAATACGAGACTGACGGCTCCTCTGGATTAGACTTAGCAGCAAATATAGACATAAAAATTGAGATTAAACCTGGAGAGACCAAAATAATACCGACAGGTTTATTTGTTGGTATTCCAAAAAACTTTGAAATTCAAATTAGACCTAGATCTGGTTTAGCTGCTAAAAATCAAATTAGTGTTTTAAATACTCCAGGAACAATAGATGCAGATTATAGAGGTGAACTCAAAGTAATACTAATAAATCTTAGTGATAAAATTTTTATCGTTGAAAAAGGTCTACGTATAGCTCAAATGGTTGTATGCCCTGTTGTGAGAGCAAAATTAAAAGAAGTAGAAACTCTTAATGATACAAAGCGTGGATCTGGGGGATTTGGTTCAACAGGAGTAAAATAATTAATGTCTATTAAGTTTAAGGAATTTGAAAGATTCGAAAAACAAATTATATTAAAAAAAGTAGGCATTGCGGGTCAAGAGAAAATCAAAAAGGCAAAAGTTTTGATTATAGGAATAGGTGGTTTGGGATGCCCACTTTTAACTTATCTTGCCTCATCAGGAATAAATAATATTGGTATTGTTGATCATGATAAAGTGGAATTAGGAAATTTGAACAGGCAGATATTGTTCAATACTTCAGATCTTGGAAAATATAAAGTTGTACAAGCAAAATCTAAAGTCATCAAAATTTATAAAAAAATCAAAATAAAAACTTTTAAAAAAAAAATTTCAACAAAAAATATTAATTCTATCTTAAAAGATTACAATATCATTTGCGATGGTACAGATAACTTTGAAACTAGATATTTAATTAATGATTATTGTAAAAGTAAAAAAAAAATTTTAATTTCGGGTGCAATTAGTAAATTTGACGGGCACCTTTTTAAATTTGATTTTAAAAAAAAAATTCCCTGTTTTAGGTGTTTTATGCCTGAGTTACCAATAAGGGAGAACAATTGTGAGACTGAAGGTATATTTTCACCTGTAGCCGGAATACTTGGATCACTTCAGGCAAACGAAGTTTTGAAAACAGTTTTAAATTTGAAAGACGATTTAAATAATAATTTTTTAGTGTTTAATTCACTTAAAATGACTTTAAGAAGAGTTAAAATCAATAAAAATCCAAAATGTTTAAATAAATGCGTTTAATAATAATCATTTTATTTTTTTATTTTTTTTCAATCAATCTTTATTCAAAAGATGAATATTTTAGAACTTTAAGAAATGATATAGTAAATTTACGTCAAGGGCCTTCTTTTGATTATCCCATTAAAATTTTTTATAAGAAAAAATTCCTACCAGTGTTAGTGCAAGATAGCTCAGAAAATTTCAGAAAAATAAGGGATCATGAAAACAATTCTGGTTGGATACATATTTCTCAATTATCAAAAAAAAAAGCAGCAATAGTAATTGATGAGGAATTAATCATGTTCAGCGGTTCCACTATTTATTCTAATCCAGTTGCTTTGGTTAAAAAGGGAAGATTGTTAAAAATTAAGAAATGCAAAGTTGAATGGTGCAAAGTTTATTCTGGTGAATTCAATGGTTGGGTAAAAAGGGATAGCTTATGGGGATTGCTATAGTTATTTTTTGTACTTAGCTGTCCATAATTTATCTAGTATAAAATACCAAATAGCATTAGCTAATGGTTCAACTATTGCATCTGTAAGAGCAATCATAAAAGAAACATCAGCAACTAACATTAAAACAGTTATGGCAATGGCAAAGTGACCAATTGTGTAAATTATTGTTCTTAATATGGAACCTTTATTGTTATCATAAATAGTTTTAGAGGCTGATAATATTCCGTGAGTAAATTCTGTCATTTAATTAAATGGATTTTCTAGAACACATGCTACTAAATGAATTCTATTTTGTTCCCCTCCGTTAAAAAAATTATGATATTTTGTATTATTTGTAATTGTAACTGATCCATCTGCGGGCATATGTTTGCTAACATCCTCAATCACCATTCTACATCCTTTATTTGTAATAATTGGAATATGAAGTCTTGGCTCAGGGTCTCTGTGCCAGCTCAAAGTGGATCTAGGTTCTTTTAAAAGTATTCTAACTCTTCCTAATTTAAAATTTTTTCGTAAAATGTTAAAAACCTCTTCATAGTAAGTACCCTTAAATTCTTTAAGTATTTCTGTATATTTTGACTCGTCAATATCTTTGTCTCTCTTTGCTTCTTTCCCACTTTCATTTGGAATTGTCCAATAAGTACCTCTAACATTATGACCTTCTATGGATGACTTGTCACCAGGTATTTGATTCAAAGGTATTGCTGCAAAGTTTTTAATCCCTAATGAATTAAATTTTTTCTTTTTTAAAATCTTTTCTAAATCAGATCTTAATTTATCAATATCAAATTTAAGGTTTGGAACAATATAGAAGTCGTTAGAAAGTTTTTTGTTTAAATTTTCGACATTTTTCATTGTCACCACACTTTTCATTTTAATTTAATTTTTTAATATTCGGTCTGTCCGCATTCATTATCTTGGTCCATACAGCTACAAAGTCTTTAATAAATTTATCCTTATTATCATCTTGAGCGTATACTTCAGCATATGATCTTAATATTGAATTAGAACCAAATACTAGATCCGCTCTAGATGCTGTAAATTTTACCTTATTTGTTTTACGGTCAATAATATCGTAAGAATTCTTACCAGTAGGTTTCCATATATATTTCATATCAACTAAATTTAAAAAGAAATCATTTGTTAAAGCACCTACTTTTTCTGTAAACACGCCTTTATCTTTTGCTGACTCATGGTTTGTTCCTAAAACTCTCATACCTCCAACTAAGCACGTCATTTCCTGCGCGGTTAAACCCATTAAAGAAGCTCGCTCTAGTATAAGTTCTTCAGGCATTACAGAGTAATCCGATTTAACAAAATTTCTAAATCCATCGTGTAAAGGCTCTAACCATTTAAAATTTCTATTTTCTGTTTGTTCTTGAGTTGAGTCACCTCTCCCTGGAATAAATGGAACTTTGACTTTTGAGCCACCTTTTTTGATTGCTTTTTCTAAACCAACATTTCCTGCAAGAATAATTGTGTCAGCAATAGATGCGCCTGTTTTTTTTGAAATATTTTCTAAAATTTTCAGCACTTTTGAAAGTCTTTTAGGTTCGTTTGCTTCCCAATTTCTCATTGGCTCTAATCTTATTCTTGCTCCGTTTGCGCCACCTCTTTTATCTGTTCTTCTGTATGTTCTGGCGCTATCCCATGCAGTAATTATCAAATCGTTATTATTTAATTTACTTGCTGCAATCATTTTTTTAACTTTTTCTACACTATATTTCTTTTTAGAGGGTTGAACATTACCCTGCCAAAGAAGATCTTCTTTTGGTGCCCAAGGACCGATATAGTTATCTTTGTTTCCCATCGTCCTGTGAGTTAACTTAAACCAAGCTCGAGCGAATGAATCTTCAAAAAACTTTGGATCTTTATAGAATCTCTCTGAAATCTTTCTGTATTCAGGATCCATTGCCATAGCCATATCAGCATCAGTGAACATCAGTCTTGCTTTCTTTGTTGGATCACCTAAATCAACTGGCTTCTTTTCTTCCTCTAAATTAATCGGTTCCCACTGCCAAGCACCTGCTGGGCTTTTTTTACTTTCCCACTCATAATTAAGTAAAAGATCTAAGTATTGATGATCCCATTTATCAGGATTAGTTGTCCAAGCGCCTTCAAGCCCAGATGTTATTTGATTTACACCCGTACCGCCATTTTTTTGGATCCAGCCAAAGCCTTGCTCCTGAATATCAGCTCCTGCTGGTTCAGGACCTAAATTTGACGGGTCGCCATTTCCATGCGCTCTTCCAATTGAATGGCCACCAATAGTTAACGCAGCTGTTTCTACGTCGTTCATGCCCATTCTTCCGAAGGTTTCTCTAACATCCATAGCAGTTCTAACAGGATCTGGTTTTCCTTCTACACCTTCTGGATTAACATATACTAATTGAAAATGAGACGCTGCTAATGGAGCCTCTAAAGAAGAACGATCCTGTGGATCTCCATACCTATTTACAGCTAGTGGAACTGTTTCTTTACCCCAGTAAACATCTTTTTCTGGCCCCCATATATCTTCTCTTCCAAAAGAAAAGCCAAAAGTTTTAAAACCGGCTTTCTCGTAAGCCATTGTGCCAGCTAAAACCATTAAATCTGACCAACTTAACCTATTTCCATATTTTTTTTTAATCGGCCATAGTAGACGTCTCGCTTTATCTAAGTTCGTATTATCCGGCCATGAGTCTTGAGGAGAAAACCTGTGTGATCCGACGTTTGGTCTGCCGTCAAATTCCCTGTAAGTTCCAACTTGATGCCAAGTCAGTCTAACCATTAGCCCTGTATAACTTCCTAAATCTGCAGGCCACCACTCTTGACTATCTGTCATTAATTTTAATAAATCTTTTTTTAAAGCTTTAAAGTTTAATTTTTTAACTTCTTTTTTGTAATCAAATCCAGGAAGTGGATTAGTTTTTACATCATGTTGATGTAAAATATCTAAATTAATACTATTTGGCCAAAGTCGAGAGGTGTTTGACTCACCTGCTTTAGTTACACCACCGTGCATTACCGGACATTTTCCGTTACTATCTTTTTTATATTCTACACTCATGTTTTTCTCCTAGTTTATAATAATTCTAAAGTAAAAATCAAGCGACAAACTGTCAATTTTTTAAATTTATAAATACCTCTACGTTTTTGATTTTTTTTCCATTAGGTGCTTTTGGAATTTTTTGGATAACCACATCATTAGCATCTATGTCAATTAATTCACAAGTTTCACTATCATAAAAATGATGATGGTTAGTAATGTTCGTATCAAAATAAGTTTTTTTTCCTCTTACTTCTACTTCGCTTAAGTGTCCGGCTTTCTTAAAAGCATGCACAGTGTTATAAATTGTAGCTAACGCAAATTTAGATGTAGTTCTTTTAGCTAAAAGTTTATCTAAGCTTTCAACAGTAAAATGAAATGTTTTATCTCTTTCAAATAAAAATTTGGCAATTTCTACTCTCTGTTTTGTAGGTCTTAAACCAGAAGATCTTAATTTTTTAAAAATATCTATTTTTTTCACGTTTTTAGAAGTTTTTTTACTAGTTTATAATCATTCTAAACACAAATATATATGAAACTTTTGCTAAATCAAGTAAAACAGTTTCTAAATCATGCAAAAAAACAGCTACAATTATGAAGAGTTAATTTCGTGTGGAGAGGGAAAATTATTTGGTGAAGGAAACGCTAAACTTCCATTACCTCCAATGTTAATGTTTGATAGGATTACAGAAATTAAAAAAGATACTGGAGAATTTAAAAAAGGGTTTATCAAAGCCGAACTTGATATCAAAGACAACTTATGGTTTTTTGACTGCCATTTTCAAAAAGATCCAGTAATGCCAGGATGTTTAGGATTAGATGCTATGTGGCAACTAGTAGGTTTTTACTTGGGATGGATTGGGGAACCAGGAAAAGGTAGAGCTTTAGGTGTAAATTCAGTAAAATTCACAGGTGAAGTTTTGAAAAATATAAAAATAGCTACATATGAGATAAATATGAAAAGAATTCTAAAAAAAGAGGGGACAGCTGTTGGTCTGGCAAATGGAATTTTAAGCGCCGATGGTAAAATTATTTATCGAGCAGAAAATTTGAAAGTAGGGTTATTTAAATCATGAGAAGAGTAGTAGTTACTGGTCTAGGTATAGTATCTTGTTTAGGGAATAATCAAGAAGAAGTTCATCAATCACTTTTAAATTCTAAATCAGGTATATCTTTTGCTGAAGAGTATAAAGAGCATAATCTTAAGAGTCATGTGCATGGAAAACCAAATATTAAACTCTCAGATTTTGTAGATAGAAAAACAATTAGATTTATGGGATCTGGTTCAGCTTATAATTATATTGCAATGAAAGAAGCTATTAAAGATTCCGGATTAGAGGAAAAAGAAGTAAGTAATTTTAAAACTGGAATTGTCATGGGTTCTGGGGGACCTTCTATCGAAAACGTAATTTTGGCAGCAGATAAAACTAGAGCGAAAACTCCAAAATTAATGGGGCCATTTATTGTGCCAAGAACAATGGGTAGTACAGCTTCCGCAACACTTGCGGTTCCTTTTAAAATTAAAGGTACAAATTATACAATGAGTTCTGCATGCGCAACTAGTGGGCACTGCATTGGAAATTCTATGGAACTCATACAAATGGGAAAGCAAGATGTGGTTTTTGCAGGTGGAAGTGAGGAAGTTCATTGGGCTATGACAGCTATGTTTGATGCTATGACCGCTCTTTCATCAAAGTATAATGATAAACCTGAAACTGCTTCACGCGCTTATGATAAAAATAGAGACGGTTTTGTAATTGCTGGCGGAGCTGGTGTGCTGGTGCTTGAAGAATATGAACATGCAAAGGCTAGAGGAGCAAAAATTTATGCTGAACTAACTGGTTATGGTGCAACTTCAGATGGATATGATATGGTTGCGCCATCAGGTGAAGGAGCAGTTAGATGTATGCAAATGGCTATGGTTACTTCTAAAAATAAGATTGATTATATAAATACTCACGGAACATCAACACCTGTGGGAGATATTACAGAATTAAATGCTGTTAAAAAAACTTTTGGTGAGAATATTCCTAAAATAAGCTCAACAAAATCTTTATCAGGGCACCCATTAGGAGCGGCTTCAGTGCATGAAGCTATTTACTGTTTGATTATGATGAAAAATAATTTTATTGCTGGATCAGCTAATATTAAGGAAATGGATGATGAAGCCAAAAAATTCCCAATAATAACTAAAACTGAAAAAGGGCTTTCACTTAATACAGTCATGTCTAATAGTTTTGGTTTTGGTGGAACTAACGCTGCTTTAATTTTTGAAAAGGTGTAATTATGAGTTTAATGAAAGGTAAAAAAGGATTAATCATGGGAGTAGCCAACGAAAGATCTATTGCCTGGGGAATTTCTCAAAAACTTGCTGAAGCTGGTGCTGAGCTAGCTTTTACTTATCTTGGTGATGCTTTAAAAAAAAGAGTAATACCTTTAGCAGAAAAATTAAATTCAAAAGTTACTTTTAGTTGTGACGTAGAAAAAAAAGAAGAGGTAGTGAAATTGTTTGAGGATATTAAGGCGAAATGGGGTGAAATTGATTTTGTAGTTCATGCGGTAGCTTTCTCTGATAAATCAGAATTATCTGGAGAATACTTAAACACATCTAGAGAGAATTTTTTAAGAAGTATGCTTATATCTTGCTTTTCATTTACGGAGGTTTCTAAAGAAGCATGTAAAGTAATGAAAGAGGGTGGTAGTTTATTAACTCTTACTTATGAGTCAACTAAAGCTATTCCTAATTATAATGTGATGGGAGTTTGCAAATCTGCATTAGAAGCTAGCGTAAAATATTTAGCAAGAGATCTCGGTCAAAAAAAAATTAGAGTTAATGCTATAAGTGCTGGTCCAATTAAAACTTTAGCAGCTTCAGCAATAGGTGATGCAAAATTTTTGTACAAGTGGAATGAAGACCATTCTTTTTTGAAAAGAAATGTTGACATTCACGATGTAGGGAATTCTGCGTTATATTTGTTAAGTAATTTAGCTGCAGGTGTTACTGGTGAAATTCACTATGTAGATGCAGGTTATAATAAAGTAGGAATGCCAGATCCTAAAAATATGACTTAAGCAGAAGCTTGTTTCATTGATAATTTTACTTTACCTCTATCAAATCCCACTACTTTCACAGATACTTCGTCTCCCTCTTTAACCACATCTCCAACTTTAGCCACTCTTTTATCAGCTAATTCTGAAATATGAACTAGTCCATCTTGTTTGCCTAAGAAATTTACAAAAGCACCAAATTCCATAATTTTTACAACTTTTCCTTTATAAATTTTTCCCATTTCAGGTTTAGCAATTAAACTTTTGATAAATTCAATCGCTTTATTTCTAGATGCTTCATCAGGTGCTGCAACTGTTACTTCGCCAGTATCTTTAACGTCAACTTTTGCACCGGATGTCTCTACAATCTCTCTTATCGTAGCTCCACCTTTACCAATTACAGTAGCAATATCTTTTTTATCGACTTTAATTGTTTCCATCTTTGGTGTGTGCTTTGAAAACTCTTTTCTTGATGTTTTAATAGCTTTATTCATTTCACCTAGAATATGCTCTCTTCCTTCTTTAGCTTGATTTAATGCTTTTTCCATTATTTCGAATGTTATTCCTGTTATTTTGATATCCATTTGTAATGAAGTTATGCCATTTTTTGTGCCAGCAACTTTAAAATCCATATCTCCTAAATGATCTTCATCTCCTAAAATATCTGATAGAACTGAAAAATCATCACCTTCTTTAATTAATCCCATGGCAATTCCAGCTACAGGCTCTTTTATAGGCACACCTGCATCCATCAATGAAAGCGAAGTTCCACAAACTGTAGCCATCGATGAAGATCCATTAGACTCAGTTATTTCTGAAACTACTCGCAATGTATAAGGAAAGTTCTCTTTTGAAGGTAAAGAGGAATTAATAGCTCTCCAAGCTAATTTACCATGACCAATTTCTCGTCTTCCAGTTCCAATTCTACCACATTCACCTACTGAAAAAGGTGGAAAATTATAATGCAACATAAAATTCGATCTTTGCATTCCCTCAAGACTTTCCAATCTCTGCTCATCATCTGTCATGCCTAGTGTAGTAACAACAAGTGCTTGCGTTTCTCCCCTAGTGAAAAGTGCAGAACCATGTGTTCTTGGTAATACACCCACCTCACATTTAATTTGTCTAACATCTGCTAAACCTCTACCATCTATTCTTTTCTTATCTTTTAAGATTGCAGTTCTAACAATATCTTTTTCTAAAGACTTAAGTTGAGCCATAGCTTGATTTTCGGTAACATTTTCATCCTCAGCAAACATTTCTTTACATTTAGTCTCTATTTCAGAAATAGCTGTAGACCTTTTTTTCTTATCAATTTCTTTAAATGCGCTTCTTAAATCTTTTTCAAATTTTTCAGATATTTTATTTTTAACCTGAGAATGATCAATCTCTTCGACTTCCCATTTTGGCTTTCCAGCTTTTTTGGCTAATTTTTCTATTGCTTCAATTATTGGTACAAAGTTTTCATGTCCAAATTTTACAGCATCTAACATCACTTTCTCAGATAATCCTGAAGTTTCAGACTCTACCATTAAAACTGCATCTTTTGTTCCTGCTACAACTAAATCTAATTCTGATTCTTTTAATTCTTCAATAGATGGGTTTAATAAATATTTTCCATCTTTATATCCAACTCTACTTGCGCCTATAGGACCTTGAAATGGCAAGCCAGAAATAGCTAATGCCGCTGATGAAGCTATAATTGACAAAATATCTGGTTGATTTTCACCATCGTAAGATAATACTGTTGGAAGCAGTTGAACTTCATTCAAAAAGCTTGAGGGAAATAAAGGTCTTATAGGTCTGTCAATTAATCTTGAAATTAAAGTCTCAGCTTCAGTAGGTCTTGCTTCTCTTTTAAAATATCCACCTGGAATTTTTCCAGCTGCATAATATTTTTCTTGGTAATTAACTGATAATGGAAAATAATCTTGACCATCATTTAATTTTTTTGCCCCTACAGCGGTTGCTATTACTACTGTTTCACCTAATGATGCAATAATTGCTCCATCTGCTTGTCGAGCTACCTTTCCTGTCTCTAAAGTTAATTTTTTACCATTAACTTCTATTTCTTCTTTATGTATTTTGAACATTATTTCCTTAAATTTAGTTGTTTGATGACCTTTTGATAGGACTCAACATTTTTCTTTTTAAGGTAAGTAAGAAGTTTTTTTCTTTTATTCACTGACTTAGTCAGACCTAAAGTTGAATGTTTATCCTTTTTAAATTTTTTAAAATGATCAGATAATTTTGAAATTTTGTCTGTAAGCAAACCTATTTGTATCTCAGTTGAACCAACATCTTTTGCGTGAGTTGCTAGTGATTTAATTAAATCTTTTTTTTTCTTTATCATGCTCTCTATTTTTCTTTATTATCTTTTCAATCTTTTCAGCGTATTCAAATGAGTTATCTTCTACAAAAGTGAGTTTAGGAAGAAACTTTATATCTAGCCTTTTAGATAAAGCTCTTCTAACAAGATGCGAGTTCTCAGTCAAGATCCTAACTATTTCTTTAGTATCTATGCCTCCTAAAGGGATAACGTAAACCCTTGCAGTTTTTAAATCTGGCGTCATTCTTACTTCTGTTACGGTTATTAGTTTTGAGTTAACTGAAGGTATTTTAGCTTCATTTCTTATAAAAAGTTCACCCAAATTTTGCTTTACAAGTTCTCCAACTCTTAATTGTCTTTGACTGAAGGGTCTCTGTGAAGTTTGATTTCTCATCATTTTAAATTGATCTTTTTACTTCCTCCGACAGGTAGGATTCTATTACATCTTTCTCTTTGAAATCAATAAAGTCTTTTATACTAATACCACATTCCAAACCTGTGCCAACTTCTTTAACTTGATTTTTTTCTCTAAAAATTGAGAGAATTTCTCCATTATACACAACAGCTCCATCTCTAATAATTCTTGCTTTAGATTTACTTTTTATCTCACCACTAATAACTTTTGAACCAGCAATTTTTCCTGCAGAGGATACTTTGAAGATTTTTTGTATCTCTGCGCTTCCAAGCACTGTCTCCTTAATATCAGGCTCTAATAAACCTGATAAACATTTTTCTACATGATCTATTGCTTCGTAAATTATATTAAAATACTTAATATCAACTTTTTGTTCTTCAGCTAACTTCTTGGCTTCTCTGTTGGGCTTAACGTTAAAACCTATCAGCACTGCGTTTGATGCTTTTGCTAATGAAACATCACTCTCATTAATCATCCCTATATCTGATAGAATAATTTTAGCCTCCACTTCTTTGTGCTCTATTTTTGTAATTGCCATTTTCAAAGCCTCACTTGATCCTTGAACATCAGATTTAATTATAATATTAAGTTCTTCTTTTTCGTTGGTATTTTCAAATAAAGTTGTCTTATCTTTAGCTAAAACGTTATTTTGACTTGTGTTATTTTTTCTAAATTTTGTCAGTTCTTTTGCTTCATTTTCATCTTTAGTTACTATAAATTCAGCTCCAGCATACGCAGAACTGTTCATTCCAAGGATTTCTACAGGCATAGAGGGTAAAGCCTCATCAACCATTTTACCTTCATAATCAATCATTGCTCTTATTTTACCCCACGTATCACCACAAATGAAATAGTCACCTTTATTTAATTTTCCATTGCTTATTAATATCGTAGAAACGGGACCTTTGCCTTTATCTATTTTAGACTCTATAACAACACCTCTTGCCATATCAGTGTAGGAAGCTTTTAAGTCCAAAATTTCAGACTGGAGAAGGATACTTTCTTTTAATTTATCTAAATTAATTTTTTTAAGAGCTGAAACTTCTACAAATAGTGTATCGCCACTTAGATCTTCGGCTATTAATTCATATTGCATCATTTCATTCTTAATTTTACCTATATTCTTATCAGGTAAATCACATTTATTGATTGCTACAATTATAGGAACTTTGGCGGCTTTCGCGTGTTTAATTGCTTCAACTGTCTGAGGTTTAATTCCATCATCAGCTGCAACAACTAAAATTACTATATCTGTAATCTTAGAGCCTCGTGCTCTCATCTCTGTAAAAGCTGCATGGCCTGGCGTATCAATAAAAGTAATTAATTTTTTATTTTCTGTCTTAACTTGATATGCTCCAATGTGTTGTGTGATACCACCATGTTCACCAGAAACAACATTAGAGTCTCTCAGTGAGTCTAGTAAAGAAGTTTTTCCATGATCTACATGTCCCATAATCGTGACCACTGGTGGTCTAACTTTAACTTCACCTTCAAACTTTTCTTTAGATTTGTTCATCTCTATAGATGGCTTTTCTTCTAAAATAGGTTTGTGACCAAATTCTTTAACTATGTATTCAGCAGTATCTTTATCAATATTATGATTAATCGTAGCTACTACTTTCATGTTAAATAAAAACTTAATAATATCACTTGATTTTTCAGCCATCCTATTTGAAAGTTCTTGAATTGTAATTTGCTCAGGTATTTTTACTTCTTTTATAACTTTTTTGAATTCCTTTTTTTCTTCTCCGTCTGGTTTCTTCTTTTCTTTCAATCTAGCTCGTTTTACTGATGCTAAACTTCTCTGTTTTATTTCTATTTCTTCCACATTTAAAGCTCTAGAAACAGTTAATTTAAAATCGCGTTTATCTACCGGTCCTTTGAGCTTTAATTTACTTTTACCTGCAGGCTTGTTATCTTTTACAATAAAATCTTTTGTAGCCTGTTGTTCAATAAATTTTCTTGCAAAATTTTTTTTCTTATTATCAGGATTTATTTTAGCATTTGGTGCTGCAAGTGTTTTATTAAAGGATTTATTTGACCTAAAAGGTCTTTTTTTTTCTACAGAAAAGGACTTTTTGCCTGAAGTTGAAATAAATGAAGTGTCAATCTTCTTTTTAAGATTTGATGAAATCGTAAGTGTTTTTTTTTTATTTTTATCCATAACATTATTTAAAGGCTATCTCTCTGGCAGCAAGTATTAAATCATCTGCTTCTTTTCTTGATAATGAAAATTCTTCAAGATAACCATCAATTCTAATTTTTTTTCCTTTTAATTCATCATAACCACCAATTAATTCGTCAGAAGAAAGATCTGCAAAATCACTTAGTTTTTTTATATTTTTTTGTCCTAAGATTACAAGCATACCTTGTGTCATTCCTTTAAGATTTATCAATTCATCCTCAACTCCAAGTTTTTTTAATTTTAATGCGACTGCTTCTTTTTCTTTTACTAGTGTTTCTTTAGATCTATTAATTAATTCTTTTGCTGTTTCTTCATCTATTGCATCAATTTTTGAAATATCTTCTGGGCTTGATTGTGCAATTTCATCAATAGACACAAATCCTTCAGAAACTAAAAGTTGTCCTAATGTTTCATCAACTTCTAAATTTTTAATCAAAGTTTCAGTTCTTTCCTTAAATTCTGCTTGTCTTCTTTCGGAGTCTTCCTTATCTGTTAGTATATCAATTTCATAGTTTGTTAATTTAGAAGCTAATCTAACATTTTGACCTCTTCTACCAATCGCTTTACTTAAATTTTCTTCTGTCAAAATAATATCTATTCTCTTATTATCTTGATCAATTAAAACTCTTTGAATTTCAGCAGGCGATAGTGACTCAGATATTAATGTCGGTAGATCCTCTGTCCATTTAATAATATCAATTTTTTCTCCATGTAATTCATTTACTATAGTCTGCACCCTACTTCCTCTCATTCCTACACAAGCTCCTACTGGATCTATTGACGAGTCTTGAGAATGAACACAAATTTTAGCTCTGCTACCTGGATCTCTTGCTACAGATTTAATTTCAATCGTTCCCTCGTATATTTCTGGAACTTCTTGAAAAAATAATTTCGCTAAGAATTGTGGATGTGCTCTAGATAGGAAAATTTGGTGACCTTTTAATTCTTTTCTTACTTCATAGCAATAGGCTTTTACTCTATCACCTGTCTTTAAAATTTCTCTTGGTATTAATTCATCTTTTTTAATAACACCTTCTGCTTTTCCCAAATCTACAATAACGTTACCATATTCTAATCTTTTGATAATTCCACTTAATATCTGGCCTTGCTTATCTATAAAATCTTCGTACTGTCTATTTTTTTCAGCCTCTCTTACTCTACTACTTATTACTTGCTTGGCACTTTGAGCAGCGATACGACCAAAATCTATCTGGGGCAATTCCTCAAATATTCTTTCTCCAACTTTTAAATTCTCATTTTTTGGGTCATTTTTTTTTGCATCATCCAGGCTAATTTCTCTGGCAGAGTCCTCTACCTTTTCTACTATATCTAAGACCTTTTGGATTTTTATATTTCCACTCTCTCTATCTATAACAACTTCGATATTGTTATCATTTCCAAATTTTGTTAAAGCAGCTTTTTGTATAGCGCTTTCCATTGACCCTATTACCAGTTCTTTATCAATAGATTTCTCGTTAGCGACAGCTTCAACTATTCTCAAAAGTTCTAACTTATCTAAACCCTTATTTAACATTTTTTCACTCCTAAAAAAAAATGGGCTAGTGCCCATTTTGAAAAGCTTTATAATTTAGTTGTTTTTTAAAAGAAAATTATGGTTTTTTCAAGATTACAGTTTAAATAAATCGGTTTTATCTGTTTTTTCCCAAGTAAATTCACCCTTATTAGTTGGCTTTCTTCCAAAGTGACCGTAAGCTGAGGTAATTTCGTATATTGGATTATTTAACTTTAACATTTCTCTTATCCCTCGTGGTGATAAATCAAAGTTTTCCTCAATTATTTTTTTAAGTTTGTCTATTTTTTTTTCATTCTGATCAGCTAGTTTAATAAAAATTGATAAAGGTTTTGAGACGCCAATAGCATAAGCTAATTGTATTAAACATTTTTCAGAAATACCTGCTGCTACTATATTTTTTGCTAAGTATCTTGAAGCATAAGCTGCCGATCTATCTACTTTTGTTGGATCTTTTCCAGAGAATGCTCCTCCTCCATGTGGTGCAGCTCCACCATAAGTATCAACGATAATTTTTCTTCCTGTTAACCCAGTGTCTCCATCAGGTCCACCAATTATAAATTGACCAGTTGGATTTATGTATATTTCTCTTTGGTCTAGATCGGTTAAAAAATTTTCAGGTATTGATTTTTTAATGTAAGGTATTATTACCTCTTTTACTTTTTCTTGATTAAGATCTTTTGAATGCTGAGTTGAAACTACTATAGAAGTTACTTTAACAGGCTTGTCATTTTCATATAACATTGTGATTTGGCTTTTTGAGTCTGGCTCAATGCCCTTCAAACTTCCATTTTTTCTATCCTCTGCCATCAATCTCAAAATTTTATGGGAGTAATGTATTGGAGCTGGCATCAATTCTTGAGTTTCGTTGCAAGCGAATCCAAACATTATACCTTGGTCACCTGCACCTTCGTCTTTATTATCTTTGGAGTCCACTCCCATGGCTATATCAGTAGATTGCTCATGAAGATGCGACTCAATATTTGCAGTTTTCCAACTGAAGCCCTCTTGGTCATAACCAATATCTTTAATGCAATCCCTAACTTTTGAAATAATCTCCTCTTTTTCAATTTTCGGGCCACGAGTTTCTCCTGCTAAAACCACTTTATTTGTTGTAGTTAGTGTTTCACAAGCTACTCTAGAAACCGGGTCTTTACTTAAGTAAGAGTCAACTACCATATCAGATATTCTGTCACAAACCTTATCTGGATGTCCCTCAGAGACAGATTCGCTTGTAAATAAGTATTTATTATTTTGCATATTTTTTTCTATAAATAAAAAAGATAGAAAGATATGTAATTAAAAGTCCAAAAAAGATCAAATCATTTTTAATTTTATTTGATTTTATTAACGGGACTTCAAACTCTATGTTTCCAGCTTCATTTCTATTTAATTGTTTTATAATATTGCCTTTATTATCAATAATTGCGCTTACACCTCTATTTGTAGATCTAAGTAAAAAGGTATTGTTTTCTATAGCTCTAAAGATCGATTTAGAAAAATGTTGATCTGGCCCTATTGATTGACCGAACCATCCGTCTTCAGAAATATTAATTATCAAATTTGTATTTTCATTCGAGCCTTGTATAAGATCAGTAAAAATAATTTCGTAACAAATAAGCGGTAGAATATTTAATCCATCGATTATAAGGTTTTTATTTTCTTCTCCTCGAATATATGAGCCATACCCCTCGGTTATTTTTTTTAAACCTAATTTACTCAACAAATCTTCAAATGGTAAAAATTCACCAAAAGGAACAAGCTTTCTTTTATTGTAACTTTGTAAAATTTTAAGATTGTTATCTACTATAAGCATACTATTGAAAAAATTTCCTGTTTCTTGATCAAATTTATTTGTCCCAAAAATTATCAAATGCTTGTTTGAAAAATTGTTTGATATCAATTCTTTAAATTGCAAGATTTCCCTATAACTGTATCCACTAAACACACCTTCTGGCCAAATGAATATTGTTTTTCTATTTTTATCTGGATCACTGTATCTAACTAATTTTGTGAATCTTTCGCGTATCTCTTTCTCAGTAAGACCATATTTTAAGTCAAAATTTGGAGATATTATTTTGAAAAATATCTTATCAGAATAATTGTTTAATCTTTTATTATTATTAACTATATAATTTCCATACAAATAAAGGCAAAAAATGGTTAAAAATGCAAAAAAAGTTGAAAGAATTTTTTTCACAGTTTTAATTTTGAAAAAGAAAATAGCTGGTACAGTGAATATTGTTATTACTAATAAATTATATGGGAACAAGCCAATTAAATTTAAAATCTGCAAAATTTCGTTAAACCAAGTAGTGCTGTAAGCCCATAAGTTCCAAGGAAAACCTGTTAAAATTTTAGATCTTAAATAATCTGAAAAAGCTATACCCCCTGAAAAAATTATTAGTGATAAAAAATTAAATTGCATAAAAGGGCCGATTAGCAAAGTTGTTAAACCTACAAATAAACTTAAAAATAAAGGTATTAAAATTAAAGCTATTGGAATTAAAAATTTAAAAGTTTCGTCAAATGTTAATGAATTAGTAATCCATGAAATACCACTCAGATAGAAACCAAAACCAAATGACAGACCAAAAAAGAAAAAATTTGTTTTGAATGGTTTTTTTCTGTAAATACCCTTTGATTTTTTATTTATATAAACCAGTAAATAAAAAAAAATCGGAAAAATTAAAAAATTAATGATCACTATATTAAATGGATGAAAAGACAATGTTGCTAATGAACCGATTATAAATGGGATTAAGTATAGTACAGAAAAACGATTACCTAAAAATTTTTCAAGCATTTATAAAATTAATATATTTTTTTTCAGCTTTGCTCATCTTGAGATAATCTTTTTCTTTTTTATGATCATGTCCAAAAAGATGGACTAAGCCATGAATCCATAAACGATCAAATTCCATTTTAAAAACTTTTAAGCTCTTTTTATTTTTGATCTTATTTAAATTAACAATGATGTCTCCAATATATATTTCTTTATTTTTTTTTAATAATCTTTTAAACTCTTTTTTAGTTTGAAATGGAAAAGATAAAACATCTGTTGATTTATTTTTTTTTCTAAATTTCTTATTTAAATATTTAATTTCTTTATTTCCTGAAAGTAACAGAGTACAAAAAATAATGTTTTTTGAAAAATTTTTTTCTTTAATATTTAATTTTTCAATCTTTCTGTCTACGTAATCTGTTGGCTTTTTTATAAAATTGTGCCAGTTTGGATTACTTGTTATTACATTAATTTTTATCATCAGTGCTTTTATTTTGATAAGCCCTAATAATTTTTGAAACAAGTGGGTGTCTTATGACGTCATTATGATCAAATTCTATCAGTTTAATTTCTTTTATATTTTTAAGAATATTTTTGGATTTTATTAATCCAGAATTAGATTTATTTATCAAATCTACTTGGCTGGGGTCTCCATTAACTACTAATTTTGAGTTTTCACCAATTCTAGTTAAAAACATCTTTATTTGTGTTTCTGTTGCATTCTGTGCTTCATCCAAAATTGCAAAGCAGTTTTTTAAAGTTCTTCCCCTCATAAAAGCTAATGGCGCTATTTCAATTTCACCGCTTTCTATTTTCTTATCAATTTTTTCTGCCCCAAAAAGTTCATATAACGCGTCATATAAGGGTCTTAAATATGGATCAACTTTTTCTTTCATATCACCAGGTAAGAAACCTAATTTTTCACCAGCCTCTACAGCTGGCCTAGAAAGAATTACTCTGTCTATTTTTTTTTCCATCAATAAAGTTATTGCCACAGAGACCGCCAAAAAGCTTTTTCCAGTTCCTGCTGGTCCTAAAGCTAATATAATATCATTTTCTTTTAGAACTTTAATGTACTCTGATTGTTTTGCAGATCTTGCGATTACTGATTTCTTGGGTGTTTTGATCAGTTGCTTAAAACTTTTAACATTCGATTCATCAATTTCTAAATTTTTCTTCACTGCTAAAACTATATCTTCTTTTTCAATAATATTCGTTAGTAAATATTTATTTATTAAAAATTTTATTGCCTCACAAAATATAGATAGCTTTTCTTTTTTGCCTTTGCACGTAATTGAATTGCCCCTAAAATAAACTTCTGTGTTAGTTAATTTAGATAAATTTTTTAAATTTTGATCAAATTGGCCTACTATTGCCATTAACGTCTCATTATTTGAAATTGAAATATTTACGGTTTCTTTATCAATATTTTTTATAACTAAATTTTGCTCTAATTTGCTAATTTCAGACATCTATTTAAGCTGCATAATTTGTTTGATTTAAATTTGAGTTAATTTCACCAAATAATGTGTTTTGATTAACAGTGAGAATTTTGACATCTTTTATTTTTCCAATTAAATTACTCTTGCTCTCGACAATCACAGAATTAAAATATTCATCTCTTCCAAAATATTTATTCTCATTTTTTACCTTATTCTCAAATAGCACTTTTGCATTTTTATTTATTAATTCTTTTCTGTAATTAATTTTTATTTTATCCGCAAGGGATTGGAACTCTACTAACCTTTTCTTAGCCTCTTTTTCATTTACCATCTCTAGATTATAAGCAGGCGTTCCTGGCCTAGCACTAAATATAAAAGAATAAGAATTTATAAATTTTATATTGTTCATCAAATTTAATGTTTGCTGAAAATCCTCGTATGTTTCAGTTGGATATCCAATTATAAAATCACTAGAAAACTTTATATTTGGTCTTAATTCAATTAACTTTTCTACAACTTTTAAATATTCTTTAATAGTATGTTTTCTATTCATCGCTTTTAGGACTTTATTAGATCCACTTTGCACCGGCAAATGTATTAATGGCATCAATTTTTCACAATTTTTGTGCGCATCAATTAAATCTTTTGAAAAATCCCTCGGATGGGAGGTTGTGTATCTTATTCTTTTTAAATTTTTGATCTTGGATATTTCTGAAATTATGTCAGAAAGTTTTTTATTCTCAAAGTTATAAGCATTAACGTTTTGACCTAACAGTGTAATTTCTTTAGCTCCATTGTTAACTAGTTGATTTGCCTCTAGCAGAATTTCTTTTAATGATCGCGAATATTCTGGACCTCGTGTATACGGCACAACGCAGAATTTGCAAAATTTATCACATCCTTCCTGAATAGTTAAAAATGAGGAAATTTTATTATTTGAATTTTTAAAAGAATTTAATTTATCAAATTTTTCTATAACGTCAAATTCAGTAAAATTTAACTGAGACGTTTTTTTCTCAAGTTTTAAAATTGTATCGTGAATCTGATGGTACGATTGTGGACCAATTACAGCATCTATATATTTTTCTTTTTTTAGAAGTATATCTCCTTCAGCTTGAGCGACGCAACCTGTGACTAGAACAATTGGTTTTATTTTATTTCTAAACTCTTTTTTAACTCTACCTATATCGTGATAAACTTTTTCTGTAGCTTTCTCTCTTATATGGCATGTATTCAATATGTAACAATTAGCTTCGCTTAAATTTTTTGTAGGAGTGTAATTTATCTTTTTTGTTAAGTCTAAAATGCGATTGCTATCATATTCATTCATTTGACAGCCAAAAGTTTTGATGAAAATTTTTTTTTGCAATTTATTTTTTTATTTTAAGACCATAAAGTTCAAGTTTATGGTCCACTAGTTTATAGCCCAGTTTATTTGCAATTTTTACCTGCAATGCTTCTATATCTTTATCGACGAATTCTACGATTTCACCGCTATTGATATCAATTAAATGATTGTGATCATCATTAATTTCATACCTTGCTTTGCCTGCTTTGAAATCATGTTTGATCAAGATACCTGCTTCCTCAAAGAGTTTTACGGTTCTATAAACCGTTGCAATACTTATTTTATCATCTATTTTTGTAACCCGCTTATGCAATTCATCAACATCTGGGTGGTCTTTTGATCCGTAAACTTCCTTAGACTCTGAGAGTATTTTTGCAATTACTTTTCTCTGGTCAGTTAATCTGACGCCTTTTTCTTTACACTTCTCTTCAATTGTACTCATCATAGTTCATCAATTTAACTTAAATATAATGGTTTTATCAAATTTTTTTCTATCAAATTTTTTTTAATTAAAAGCTCAATATTAGCAAGGGAAAATTGACCTAGATCAGAGTTTTTAAAGCCAAATAGATTAATTTTTTTTGAGATTTTTATTCCTTTTGCCACAGCTAGAGAAGTTCTGATAGACGAAAAACTTCCAGGACCGTTATTTACAAGAATTGAGAATTTACTATGTATATTTACTTTGTATTTTTTTACTAGATTTAATATGCTTAGAACCAATTGATCGTTATTATTAATTTTTTTTTGTAAATCATGAATGTAGAATTTATTATTAACTCTTAACCCAATTTTGTCATTTTTACCTATGCAACTTAAAATTAAAAAATCTTTTATCATTGTTTTATTTATGTCTATATTGATAATTCAAAACAATTTGAATTCAAGTCCCAACATGCAAGATATAGATGATTTTGGCTTAATCTCATTAATGTATCATAGATTCGAAGAAAACAAATATCCCTCTACAAATATAAGAATCGATGATTTTAAAAAACACATTAAAATACTTCAGGAAAACAATATACGATTTATAAATCCAAAAAATTTTGAAAATGAAATAAAAAATAATAAAAAACAAAGAAAAATTCTTTTAACTATCGATGATGGTTTTTCCTCTTTTTATCAAAATGCATGGCCTTTACTCAAAAAAGAAAAAATACCATTCATTTTGTTTGTAAGCACAAGAGAGGTTGGTGCATTCAATTATATGACTTGGGACCAAATAAGGGAAATAAGTAAAGAAGATTTTGTTGAAATAGGTAATCATAGTCATACCCATGAATATTTAGTCGATGAAAGCAAAGATTTAATATTAGATGATATTAAAAAATCAATATCAATTTTCAAAGATCAACTAGGAAAAAATTCTGAATTTTTTTCCTACCCCTTCGGTGAATACAGTTTAGAATTTAAGAAACTTATAAAATCTCTTGGATTCAAATATGCTTTTGGACAACATTCGGGTGTAATCGATGAAACTAAAGATTTTTACGAACTGCCAAGATTTCCAATAAATGAAAAATATGGAGAAATCAAAAGATTTAACTCTTTAACTAAAACACTTCCTTTTAAGTATAAAGAAATTATACCAAGCGAAAAATACCTTTTGAAAAACAAAAATCCACCAAAAGTAAAAATTCAGTTTTATGAAGGGATTAAAAATCTGAAATCACTAGGCTGTTACTCAAATGAAGGAGATCGTTGGAGACAATCGAATATTAAATTTGAGAATGATTTAACATTACTTATAAATATAAGTGAAAAATTCCTAGGAGAGAGAGGGAGAATTAATTGTTCCTTAAGAGATCCAAGTGGATTTTGGCGTTGGCTAGGCATACAATTCGTTGTAAGCGAAAAGTAGACTTAAGAACTTAGCTCAATTTTTTTTACAGAATTAACTAATCTGACAGGTTCAAAATCAGTTAGTCTATTTTGTTTAATGATCTGATTTAATTTTTTTGTATATTCTGTTCCGGTTTGAGCATAATTGTTCAGAGTCTCCGTTAATTCCAAACCTGCAACTTTTTTATTTTTTTCTCTCAAAAAAGATCTTTTCTGCCTAAATTTTGAATAGCTTTTGTGTGTATTAAGATTGTTTTGATAAGCTTTCACAGATGCTCTCAAAATAGGAAATTTTAAAATTTTATGATTTTTATTACTCTCTCTATCTAGAGGAGCTATTCCCTGCCCGCTCCATGTCCATTGACCAAAAATTGCATTTCCTTCCAAAGCAAATCGCGATGTACCCCATCCACTTTCTTTAGCTGCTTGAGCTAATGCAATGGATGTTGGAATAATATCCATTCTAATAAGTAATTCATCTAAATCACCTTTTTTTACTTTGTATTCAAGAAGCTTTTGCCTAATCCATTGCTTCTCTAGATCAGTAGTAAATTTTTTCTTTGATAAATTTATTAATTTTTCTCTATCAGCGATTATTCTCTCATTTTCAGCTACGATGAGAGGTAATACTATTTTTATAAATGTCTCTTTTTTAAGTTTAGTACTTTCTAATGCATCAAGATCTCTCGGAAATTGAGTAAAATAAATTGGTTTAACCAGTTTCTTAGATCTTACGGTTCCAAGATCGTACTCTACATCTTTAAAAAGATTTAAAACTGTTTCTGTTTTTAAATTTAAGTTAGGTAAAATTACTTCGTCAACACTTTTTCTTTTTACTTCTAGCTTCGGTTTTTCTTTTGATTTTTTAACTTCTTTTTTAATCTCAGGTTTTTTTACTTCTTTTTTAATCTCAGGTTTTTTAATTTCTTTTTTAATCTCAGGTTTTTTTACTTCTTTTTTAATCTCAGGTTTTTTTACCATGTTGCTACCTGTAAAATAATTTACAGCGCTAAATGCAACTGTTGTTACAATAACGACTGAAGCCATTGCAAAAATAACCTTTTTGGCTTTTTTTGGTTCGAATTGTTGATTGTAAATACCGTGAAATACATCAGTAAATAATTTTCCAAAAAAATCGTAAATTACTATTCCTAATTTAGGTATGATATTTAAAAAGTTTAAACCTATTCTGCCTAACTGGATCCATAAATCTTTAAACCCTCTACTTATCTTTCTATTTGTATCTAATTTGAAATTTTCCAATCTTCTTATAGCTCTATTTTTATCTTTAATCTTATTTTCTTTAAATTCGACAAGATTAGATTTTAATTTTGATACAGGTTTTACAAAATTATCTCTTAAAAAATTAGATTTAAAGTCTTTTGGAATTATAATTTTATTTTTTTTTAGAATTAGCTCTAGTTGACCTGACGTTAAATTTTTTCTGCTTTTTTCATAATCTTTAATTTCTTTAACATCATAAATGTATGCTAATTCAATTAACTTATCTCTATAACTTAATTTCTTTTTCATTATACAGCCTCTACCGAGTTAACCTCTTTCACATAGTGTTTTAAAAGGTTTTGAACGCCTTGTTTTAAAGTCATTAAAGAACTTGGGCAGCCTGAACAGCTTCCTTGTAACTGAACTTTAACCACTCCGTTTTCAAAAGACTTAAATTTTATATCTCCTCCATCTCTTGCCACAGCTGGCCTTATTTTGGTATCTAAAACTTCAATTATTTTATCAACAGTTTCATCATTTTTGGTGGAATCTTTATGTTTCTCCTTATTTTTCAAGATTGGTTCATTACTTTTTTCAAAATAGTCATTTAAATGTGAAATAACCATGGGCTTTAATTCGTTCCATGAAACTTCTTTAGTTTTTTTCACTGTCAAAAACTTTTCTGATAATAATATCAATTCCACGCCCTTAAAATTCAATAGCTCCTCGACAAAAGGGACGGTGTTAAGATTCTTTATTCCCTTTTGAAATTCCTCAGTTCCTACAACTGAAATAGTTTTTTCAGAAAGGAATTTTAGAGAGTCAGGATTGGGTGTAGCTTCAGTTTGTATCATCTAGGCTTTTATATTATATCAAGCCCACTTTTTCACGTATATTTTTCAGGTTTTCCTCAGCAATAATATTAGCTTTTTCTGTGCCTTTTTTTAGAATTTTTTTTAAATGTGACTTATCTTGAAGTAATTTTTGAATTTCTTTTCCAACTGGAGTTATTTCATTAATTAAAGCTTCCGCTAAATTTTTTTTTAAAATAGAATATTCTTTTCCAGCCATTTCAGAAATAATTTTATCTAAGCTTTTTTTAGTTAATTCAGAGTAGATAGATAATAAATTTAGAGCTTCCGGTTTGTTTTCAAGTAGTTTTTTGTTGGAAGGGATTGCTTCTGAGTCTGATTTAGCTTTTTTTATTTTCTTACTTATTTCATCAGCTGAGTCTGTTAAGTTGATCCTTGAATAATCAGACTCTTCTGATTTACTCATTTTTTTAGTCCCGTCTCTCAAACTCATTACTCGAGGAATATTTTTAGATATTAAAGGCTCCGGTAAAGGGAAAAAATTTTTACAATTATAATCATTATTAAATTTTTGAGCTATATCTCTAGAAAGCTCTAAATGTTGCTTTTGATCAGCTCCTACAGGAACATGCGTTGCTTTATAGAGAAGAATATCTGCTGCCATTAAATTAGGATAAATATAAAGACCAACACTAGCCTTCTCTTTATCAGATCCAGCTTTGTCTTTAAATTGTGTCATCCTATTCATCCAACCTATTCTTGAAACGCAATTTAAAATCCAAGCAAGCTCAGTATGACCAGAAACAGATGATTGATTAAAAATAATACTTTTGTTTGGATTTAAACCAGAGGCTAAAAAACTTGCAGTCGTCTCGAGCACATTGTCATGAAGACTCTGAGGCTTCTGAAAAACAGTTATAGCGTGAAGATCTACTACACAATAAATACATTCCATGTCCTTTTGCAAAGCAACAAAATTTTTAAGAGCACCTAAATAGTTTCCTAAATGTAAATTGCCTGTTGGTTGCACACCTGAGAAAACTAATTTTTTATCACTCATTTAATTTGCTTTATAATTTTTAAGTTTTAATAATCCTAATAAATAACATGTTATCAAATAAAAAATACCAACAAAACTTACAATTGATATTAAATAAACAGCTTTATATTTGTATGAATAATCCAAATAACTTAGAAAAATATCTAAAGAAAAGAGCAAAATTAAAGACATAATGATTGTTGAAATCAATATTTTTATTAAATTTTTAAATAATAAACTTTTTAATAATAAATAATTTTTTGAATTTAGTGAGTATAAGTAAATTAAAACTCCAACCCATGTAGAAATAGAGGTAGCTATTGGTATGATTATGAATCCAATTCTATTAAACAAACTCACACTTATAAATATATTCAAAATAACAATGAGTGTTGAAATATAAAAAGGTGTTTTAGTATTATTTCTAGCAAAAAAGAAATTAGATAATATTTTAATCAATGCAAATGCAGGAACTCCGTAACCAAAAAATTTAAGGGCTGCAGCTGTCATTTCCACATCATTTTTTGTGAATGATCCATATCCAAATAGTGCGTTCACTATTTCCTCTGAGGCTAAAATTAATCCAAAACTTGCAGGTATTGAAAATAATAATGATAGTTCAAAAGATTTATTTTGAATATCAGAAATTTTATTTAAATTTCTCGTTTTAAAAGCTTTTGAGAGAACAGGTAAAGAGACTGTTCCTACAGCAATACCTGCTATTGCAAGATTAATTTGATATACTCTATCAGCATAATAAAGATAGGACACGGCGCCTGCTTGAAAAGATGCAATAATGGTTCCTACCAAAATATTTATTTGAGTTACACCAGATGACAAAATACTTGGTAAGAGTTTTTTAAAAAAAAATTTTACTTTACTACTTATTTTGAAGTTCATTATCAAATTTGGCTTATAAAATTTTTTAGTTATATAAATAAGAAAAATAAATTGGAGCAAACCTGCAAGTGTAACTCCGTAGGATAGTTGCTTCACATAATTAAGATTTAAAAAAAATGATGAAATTAAACTGACTATTAAAACTACATTTAAAATTATCGGTGCTGCTGCGGCTGCAGCGAATTTATTATTAGAATTTAAAACACCCGCAAAAAAAGACGATAAACTTACAAATAATAAAAAAGGGAAAGTAATTCTTGTTAGTTCAACTGCTAAATCAAATTTAGTTTTATTTTCTGTAAATCCTGGAGCAATTATATGTATTAAATATGGAGTAAAAATTTCTACTAGAGTTACAATAAACAATAAGATTAATAATAAAATGCTCAAAACATCATCAGCAAATCTTTTCCCTTTTTTTTTGTCTTCAATTTTAGCTGTGGTGTAGCTAGGTATGAAAGCTGCATTAAAAGTACCTTCAGCAAATAATCTTCTAAAAGTATTAGGTAGTCTAAAAGCTACAAAAAACGCATCAGCGAAAATTGAGGTACCTAGAAAAATAGCTATAAGAATATCCCTAACATAACCTAAGACTCTGCTGATTAAGGTAAAAAAACTATATATGTAAGCTGAAGATAGAAGGTTCATAAATATTCTTAATTAAGCCATAAATTTTTAGTGAATTATTATTTTTTATATTACATACTCATTTAACTAAATGCCAAAAAAAACAGAGATTGACCATTACTCAGATAAAGAAGCTCTAGATTTCCATATAAAGGGAAAGTCAGGCAAGATTGAGATAGGCTCTTCAAAGCCTCTAACAACAAAGAGAGATTTATCGCTTGCATACTCGCCTGGCGTAGCTGCACCTGTTAAAGAAATTTCGAAAAATCCTGAACTTGCGTACGATTATACAAGTAAAGGAAATTTGGTGGCAGTTATTAGTAATGGTTCTGCCATACTAGGGTTAGGGAATCTTGGATCTTTAGCTTCTAAACCTGTAATGGAAGGGAAATCAGTTTTATTTAAACGCTTTGCAGATATCGACTCAATTGATATTGAAATTGACAATCAGGATACAAATTCAATTATTGAAACTATCAAAAATATTAGTGGTACCTTTGGTGGTATTAATCTTGAAGATATTGCAGCGCCAGATTGTTTTATAATTGAGCAAAAGTTAAGAGAGACTTTAGATATACCAGTTTTTCATGATGACCAACATGGCACTGCAATTATTACCACTGCAGCATTAATAAATGCATTAGATATATCAAAAAAAAAAATTTCAGAAGTTAAAGTTGTAATTAACGGTGCAGGAGCATCAGCTCAAGCTTGTGCAAATTTATTTAAAAGCACAGGAGTAAAAAATCAAAATATAATCATGTGCGATAGTAAAGGAGTAATTTACAAAGGAAGAAAAAATATCGATCAGTTCAAATCCGCTTTCGCAATTGATACAAAATTTAGAACTTTAGAAGATGCAATGAAGAATGCCGATGTATTCCTTGGTTTATCAGCTAAAGACGTTGTCAGTAAAGAAATGGTTAAATCCATGGCCAAAAATCCAATTATATTTGCTTGTGCTAATCCTGATCCTGAAATTAAACCTGAATTAATTGAAGAAGTTAGAGATGACGCAATTATAGCCACGGGTAGATCTGACTACCCAAACCAGGTAAATAATCTTATAGGCTTTCCATACATTTTTAGAGGTGCGCTTGATGTTAGAGCTAAGGCAATTAATGAGGAAATGAAAGTTGCAGCTGCAAATGCGATTGCTCTTTTAGCTAGAGAAAATGTCCCGGATGAAGTTGTTGCTGCTTATGGTGGAGATCGTCCAAGATATGGAAAAAACTATATTATTCCCTCAACTTTCGATCCAAGATTAATAAGTGTCATACCCTCAGCTGTTGCAGACGCCGCAATGAAAAGTGGAGCAGCTAGAAAAGTAATTAATGACCTGGAACTTTATAAAGATCAATTATCTAACCGTTTAGACCCATCAATGTCGATAATGCAAGGAATTAACGCAAAGATAAGAAAAAATCCTAAAAGAGTAATTTTTGCAGAGGGTGAAGATGAAAATATGCTTAAAGCTGCGATAGAATTTGGAAGAAATAGGTTGGGTATACCTATTTTGATTGGGGTTGAAAAAAGAATAAAAGATCAATTAAAAAAAATTGGTTTGGATGAAAACTTTAAAATTGAAATAGTTAATTCTACCGACAAAAAGAAAAGAGAGAAATATGTAAAACATTTATATAAAAAACTCCAAAGAGAGGGTCAATTAGAAAGGGACGTTGATCGATTGGTGAGAAATGACCGAATAGCTTGGGGATCTTCGATGATTGCATGTAAGGATGCCGATGCTATGGTTACAGGAAATATAAGACACTACGCTGCATCAGTGGAAAAATTAAAGAAAGTTGTTGAGGCCAGACCAGGAGAAGAAATTTTCGGTATGACTATGATTGTTTCTAAAGGAAAAACTATTTTAGTAGCTGATACTAATGTGCAAGATTTTCCATCATCTGAAAGATTAGTTAAAGTTTCTAAGTCTTGTGTCCGTGTGGCTAGATTATTTGGTTTTGAACCAAAAGTTGCTTTCTTATCTCACTCAACCTTTGGAAAGCCTATTTCAAAAAACACTAAACACGTAAGAGATGCTATTGAAATGTTAAAGAATGATAATGTAGACTTTGATTTTGATGGTGAAATGCAGCCTGATGTAGCTTTAAATCCGATTTATCAAGATATTTACCCGTTTTCTAAAATTGTAGGAAATGCAAATATTTTAATTATGCCTGCTTTACATAGCGCTGCCATATCAACAAAACTTATGAAAGTGTTTGGTGGTGGAAAATTAATTGGACCTTTATTAATAGGATTAGGATTACCAATCGAAGTAGCGCCTTTGCGAGCTAGCACATCGGAGATTTTAAATCTTGCTTCAATCGCATCCTACTCGTCAGATGTAATTGATTATTCCAATTAAAGTTTACTACGACTTAGTTCTGTAGCTAAATAAATTGATGGTATTACTTCGTTAACATCGTAGATTTTATTTGCCTCGTTTATAACTTCTTTTTTCTCTTCCTCATCCATAGCTATGCCAAAAATATAAATATTTTTATTAACAGTTTCTAATGTGTAGTTTCTTGCTTTTGTTTTTTTATTAAAAATTAACGCTGTTCTAAGCTGACTAGTTATAAGAATATCCTTTGCTGTTCCCTTAAAATTACTTTCACCTTTTATGGTAATAGTATTTTTTACGGAGCGTACACCTTTAGTCTCCCAGGCCATCTTTGTTATTTTAATTTTTTCTTCAGGTTCATCTACTTTTCCAGAAAGAAATATTCTACCATCAAGAACTTCAGATTGGACCGATATAAAATATTTTTTATCAGCTAGTGCTAACCTTGCTGATAAGTTCTTTTGCATAATCGTATCATCTATTTGCATACCAATAGTTCTTGGATCAAAAGTAATATTGACACCAGTTCCAAACTGTGAGGCAGAAGAGCAAGATGATAAAATCAATATTAATATGAAACTAATTATTTTTTTCATTTTTTGTTTTTAAACATAAATCATAAACCTTTTTTTTATTAATTTTTTCCGTTTCCAAAATGAGATTTACAGTATCTTTCAAGCTATATTTTTTTAAATATTTTTTAATTTTATTCACAATTTTTTCTTCATCATAAGTTTTATCTTTTTTATTTTTTTCAGAAATAACAACTGTTAGTTCACCTTTAAGAGGATCTTTAAATATATCAAGCTCATCAACGCTTTTTCTTATAAAAGATTCATAAATTTTGGTTATTTCCTTTGCTATCATTATTTTTCTTCCTGAAAAAAATTTTTTAAGGCTTTTAATATAAAAGTTCAACTTTTTGGATGTTATAAAAAAAACTAGAGTGAATGGATAGTTTGAGAGAGATAATAAGATTTTTTCTAATTCTTTTTCAGTTTTTGGTAAAAAACCATAAAATAAAAATTGATCGCTAAATCCAGAAACACTAATAGCTGAAGTAATTGAAGAAACACCTGGGATCGGTGTAATTTCAATTCCATTTTTCAAACAATGATTTACTAACAATCTTCCAGGATCAGATAGCATCGGAGTTCCTGCATCAGATACTAAAGACAAAATTTTGCCTTCATTAAAATATTCAATAATCTTTGATAGCTGTTTATTTTCGTTAAATTTATGATAGGAGACCAATTTTTTTTTTATTTTATAATAGCTCAAAAGTTTAATGGTTCGTCGGGTATCTTCACAAAGAATGAAATCAGAATTTTTTAAAACATCTATTGCCCTAAAAGTGATATCGTCAAGGTTTCCAATAGGTGTCGAAACAATATATAAGTGTTTAGAAAGTATTTGCATTATGAAAATTAAAATTCTTTTATCTGTGTTTTATATACTATTTATTTTAAGTTCTAATCTTTTAAGTAGTGAAGATAATAAATCACTTAGGGTGGGTTTGCTAGTACCTCTTTCTGGTCCTTATAGTGAGATAGGTAATTCTCTTTTGTACTCTTTGCAGCTAGCTCTTGATGAAATAAATGATAAAGATGTTGTTATAGTACCAAGAGACTCGGGTTATAATAATAAAGAAAAACTTGGATTAGCAATCAATGAGCTTAGATCGTCTGGGGTAAAAGTAATTATTGGTCCCACAACTCATTTAGAGTTTGATCAAGTCAAAAAATATAATGACTTAATATTTATTTCACCATCTAATATAAGTCCTGAATTTTCAAATAATATAATTAGTATTGGAGTGAGTTTAGAGTCTCAGCTTATTGCATTAATTGAATTCATTAAAAAACAAAACAAAACAAAGACAATAATTATGTACCCAAAAAATGAATATTTAGAATTAATTGAGCAAAAATTAAACAGTTTAAATTTGAAAAATACAAAAACTTTTACTTATAGTCCTAATCCAGAAGTTCTAACAGGAGAGATCGAAATTTTAACTAATTATTCCCAAAGAAAAAGAAATCTTGCTTTAAGGAAGAAAATGTTTGAAGACAAGGAAGATGAGCAATCAATTAAAGAATTAGAGCGTCTAGAACAACTGTATACATTAGGTGCTGTTAATTTTGACTCAGTAATCATAATTGATTTTGGGAATACCTTGAAAAGCGTATTAACTTCACTTGTTTATACTGATGTTGACCAGAAAAATGTTTTATTTACTACTATTAACCAGTGGTTTGATGAAAGTATATTTTACGAAAATACAATTAAAGACCTGTATTATCCTTCTGTAAACTACAAAGAATTCAAAAAATATAATAATAAATATTTTAAAAAATTTAAAAGTTACCCTAATGAGATAAC